>CAZEZI010000030.1:0-21464 GCA_964516315.1 uncultured Thioalkalispiraceae bacterium | reverse complement strand
ATTCATCTGCAATATTTCTTCCGCCTGTAATCACTACTTTTTGATCTACAATAAAGGTTTTATTGTGCATTCGCTGGTTAGCACCTCTAAAATCAATTGCAAATTTCGAGACTTTACTCAAAAAATTCTTTCCTAAATTAACTCCGGGATTGTATATTTTAATCGAAATATTTGGATGTGAATCTAACATTAATACATCATCTGCATCTACCATAATATCATCAACTATAATTCTAATCTTTACACCACGGTCTGCAGCTCGTACCAGATAATCGCAAGCAATCAAACCAACATTATCTGTAGAAAAAATAAAATACTGAATGTCTATTGTTTTTTCAGCATATTCGCTAAGCCATGCTCGTGTAACCATGGCGTTACCACCATTTTCCAGCACAAAAACTCCAGTTTTTGTTTGCATTACATCAGAAATATCTTCTAGTTCTTTTGAAAGACTTATCGTATCATTTCTATGAATGCTTGCACAAAAATCTTGTTCTTGTGTTATTGCTTTGTCATTTTTATGATAACAAGAAATAAATAAGATACTAAGGATAACAACATATTTTTTCAAGGGCGAATTCTTCTTTGGAGCTAAATATTAAACATATCAATTAGGGCAAGTTAATCAATTCTAAAACTATTAGACCTTTTGCTAAGATTAATAAGCCCTCCTTCTCCACCTGAGGCGGATACGGAGGGCGTAGGTGGAGACGGAGGGACTATCTATAAATCTATAATGCAATAATAATCAGGTGATTATATTCATTTTAGAAATAGTACTCACCGAATAGCTCACTTTTTATTTGAATAATAATATTTGATATTATATCTATCTAAATAGAACCTAAAACGTTTTGATTTTAAAACTATTACGGATTTCCTTAATTAATAACACTTAAATGTATATATATTTATTATCTAATAAATATATATAATGAGATTTTTTTCTGTTTTTATTTTGTTTCTATTTTGTTTCAATGGCACATCTGAGATCAACACAATACATCTAATTTCCTGGAATATACGTGACTTTGGAAAAACAAAAAGCACCGAAGAATTAGAAAAAATCGCTAATATTATTAAAGCCGCAGATATTATTGCGATACAAGAAGTTGTATCTGGATATGGAGGTGCACAAGCAGTAGCTAAATTGAGCGGTATATTAAATAGAAAAGGAGCAAAATGGGACTATATCGTCAGTGACCCTACATATAGTTCAAAATACCTGACTGAGCGTTATGCTTTTATTTGGAAAACAAAACATATAAAAATCAAAGACAGAGGCAAGTTATTGAAGGAATTGCAAAATGATATAGAACGAGAACCTCTATTAGTTGATTTTTATCTAGATGGTAAACGCTTCTCAATAATGAACTTTCATTCTATACCACATTCAAAAAACCCAAGAACAGAAATTAAGCTATTAACGGATTACATCATAAATAATAGTAATTCCCCATTAATACTAGTTGGTGATTTTAACATAAGTGAAGACGATAAAGTTTTTGAAAGTTTTTTAAGTAAGGGTTATCTCCCTTCTGTATCAAACAAAAAGACGACCTTAAAGCAAAAGTGTGAGAAAGGGAATTATCTTAATTACAGTATAGATAATATCTACTACTCTAATGATATTTATAAGGTAAAGTCAGATGTAATTGATTTTGTAATTGCCTGTGATGAAATAAAAAATGCAAGAATGCTATCAGATCATCTTCCCATATATCTTAAATTCAAACTCAACTAAGTTGGACTACTTTGTAAGCAGCATCAACTACTAAATCATTTTTAGGCGATATAATTGTTTGTTAATTTCAGTGTCAATTTTATGAATATTCATTTTTTAAATCTCTTTTTGGACTAAACAAACGACTTTTTTGAACTTCTGTTTGACGTTTTAGGTGGATTATTACTATTTCCTCCTCCAGATTTATTCTTGTTTCCTTTAGTGCATTTTTATTTCAATTGATTTTGCTATAATTTTTGTTTTAAACTTTACTAATTGCTTGTTAAGCATTTTGAAACTTGGTTAGTTTCCATAGATAAATTGTTGCAATACATTTATTATTCAACTGGAACTCTAATTTTCCTTTCTTTAACATCCATTCTCGTTTTATTAAGGGTAACTATTATAGGTTCTTCCTTCTCTCTATCATATTCCATAATATCAAATGTTTTTACTTCTTTTACTGCAACAACTTTAACATCTACATCAATTCCTTGAAGTTGGTTATCATTGCTTAAGCCTATATAGAAAATTCCTTGAGTTCTATTTGAGTTTTTCCCATAAGCAGCGATTCCTTTTCCAGTGTCGAATTGCAAATACGTTTGACCATTTACAAACTTTTCTGCATTTTCATAATCAGGGATAAATGTATAATACACATCCTCACCTGTTTTTGGAATAAGCAGTTCAGTAATTGTTCCAACTGCCAATCCAGCAAGAGGTGTTCCGTACATTGATGTTATTCCGTTTGCAAGGTCACCAACTGATTTAGCATTTTCTTGGTAGGCTTGCTGAGCCTGTTGTCCCACACCTATCCAATAGGCCCAAGCAATGACTTTTTCTTCTTTGAGTTCTGTAGAAATAGGGTTTGGCAAATCAACTCTTAAATAGATACTACTTCTGTTTTCGTTATAGTAAGAATGAACTCGCTGATTTTTATTAAATAAAATGTCTTCAATATTTTCTGTCTTGACTAACTCTTTAACCTTTTCTTTATATTTAATTTTATTATACCCAATAATACTGTCAATAGTGTAAGGCGTATAAATTGTATCTCTCACAGTTTTCCATTTCCAGTTAGTATTAAAGTCTTTAGTTGAATCGTCTGTAGGAATTCTGAATATTTTAATCTTACCAACTCTTTTGGTTAACGAAGAACTATAAAATTTAAATTTATAAAGTCCCTTATTTCTTATTTGTATTTGTTTTTTAACGATTTTTTCTGCTTTAAAATCAGAGAAAATTTTATTGTTTGGTAATTCAAAAATTTCAATTTCCTTTAGGTGTTTGCCTTTTATCATTTCAAAATTAAACTCAATAATATCTCCTTCAGCAAAGCTGAAATACAACTCTTCTGTTTCGTCAAAATTTAAAGAAATGGTAGCTTCCGTTACTAAAATTGGATTTTCAATAGAAAATGAATTTTGTGATAGAAGAATCACAAATGTAAATAGTATTTTTTTTATCATATTTTTTGTTTAAATGTGGATAGTTGTTATTCAATAGACGTTATCGAATTTGCTACTCTTTTTTCATTCCCAATTGGAGTTGTATAATATCTTTGTTCAATTCCAAACATCAATGATTTCAGATTTTGTTCGTTCCCAATAGAAAAGCATTTATCTTCTTCTGAAAACTCTAAATCTTCACAATAACCTTTAATGTAGTCATATATGGAAAATTTTTGTGCTTTGGTAAAATTGTTGAAAGTATCCATAGCCATTGCTATTCGTTTACGATTAGCTTTTTGAACTTTTTCAACACTATAATCATCCGTTAGATTTATAAAGTCGTTCTCCAAAAATGTTGCAGTATCTTCTTGTGTTGCCTCACGATATAATGAACCTATTCCTGAAAAAATAGTCGTAATAGAAGTTAATTTTTTGAAATATAAAATATCATTAGACTTATCGTAAATTGCATCGGGCAAGACTTTTATTATTATAATTGGATTATCGGTTTTTAATTCAGGTTCATTAGATACATGAAACCATTTACGATTGATAGTTTGACTTTTTGACAACTTTTGAAAATAATAATATCTATTGCTTTGATAAGAGCACAAATAATTTAGTTTCGCATAATCTGCATTTGTTATTTGGTTAAATTCTGCTGAATTAAAATCATTAGTAACAAAATCAATAGAGTAATCTGTTTCTGAGAAACCATCGATAGCAAACCATTCGTCATCTTCTAATTTGTAATTTGTATCATATTCGTGAGGATTATCCAAATTATTTGGTAATTTGAAGATATTTTCGCCAGACATTAATTTTATAATCTGTCCATTTCTTCTTGATTTTTTGGCAAGTAAGTGGTTCATATGTTTTAAGTTAAATCAATAAATGTAAAGTCGTTAATTCTTTTAAGATTCTCAAATTCTGTTATTTTTGGGTCTTTTAAGATTCTGCGTGTTATTACAAAAACCTTTATCTCATTAGTAGTAGTTAGATAATAGAAATGATATTTGAAAATTAAAAATAAGGGATTGAAATAGAGAGTTTGTGATAGAAACGTAAACACAAATAATATTGCAAAAACAAAAACTAAAGTGTCAACGTAAGGAATACTTAATGCGACAAAGAAATAGCCCAAATAACTTGGTAAAAAAGCATTATTAGCTTGTTCAATACTTTTTATTGTTCCGATAGAAATATTGTCTTGACCTAAATATCTCGCTATTAATATGCTTAAAAATGTTAAAAAAATTGGAATCAAAAAGTAGAGGATATAGGAGAAATAACTTGGAAGTTGGTAAAAAATAGAATTAAACTCATTTATTAAGACTTCTTCCTTTACTAAATAAATAACGATTATCAGAGATGTTGCATTGAAGGTCAATAAAAGTCTATAAATAAAATTCATTCTATTTTGTTAATGATTTAATCAAATTCTCTACAACTATCATATAATGCTAGGTGATAATTTTATCCTAGCACAAAACTAAAAATTAAAAAAGCCTTTTTTATCGCCCTCTTTATTTTTTTGCTCTTCTAGTACTTTTAAAAACACTTTATCCATTGCATTTACAGATGTAATAACATCGCTAAAATTTTTATTAAACGCTGTGTCTAAGTTTTCAACTTTATCTGTTAAAACCTTAATCTGATTCTCTTTTAGTACAATTTTTAGTCCTTTATTGGTCTCTTGAGTCACTTTTGCAATAGTAGTTCTACTATTTTCTATAGAATCTCGCATTGTCTTCTCACCGCTAGCTGCTAGCTGTTTTATTTTCCCATCTATGGTTGTTTCTACTTTATACAATAGGTCATCCATCTCATTTCTTATATCATTCAGGTTTTTTTCATAGGTAGTGATGAGTTGTTTTATCTTACCATATACTTTTTCTAGCTCTTGATTACTATCTATAAGTATGGGTTTTATCTCTGCATTTTTTGTGATGTTCTCCTCGGTTTTATCGAGTAACCGACTCAATAGTTCATTATTAGTCGAAAGCATTTTGGTAAGTGATGTATAGTCTTCTTTAATGAAGGTGGTCACATCACTAAAATTACTTTTGTGTGTTTTAATAAATTCTGTGTTTTCAGAATTCAATGTCTCAAAAGATTGAGACGTTTTATCTGTGAGTTTGTTTATACTATAGTCAATAGAAGTGACTCCTTGTAAGAAAAGTTCGTTTAGTTTTTTAAGCTCTCTGTTAATGTAATTATGATTGTTAAGCTTATAGGCAGTAATGTATTTATTAATAAAATACAGTGTTGCAATATGCGTGATGAGTAAAAGAATGATGAGATAAATCATAATGCTATATAACTTTTATAGGTAATTTCTTTTTTACTTTCCAAATACCGTCTTCTAACTCCATCGTTCCATATTCTTGGCCTATTTGTTCAATTCTGGTGCCATTTCGGTTAAAATTTTCATTTAACAAATCGCAAATAGGAACTAAAAGAGAATCATAACTCATAATCCCAGCCTGCATCATATCATCTTTGTCAAGCAATAATATAAAGCTGGCTTTTGTAACATCATCTGGATTTATTGAGATTTTAATGGCGCTATCTCTTTCTATAATCTTCGTTTTTTTTATATCATTTAAGGCGCCATCAACATCAGCAAAAGCAAAGTAGTACACTAAATTATCCTGAATCATTTTTTGTAAAGCCATGGCTATATCCTTTTTTAACTTCTCTAAGGTTGCCGTTAATTGAGGCTTAAAAATAACATTTGGTAATTCTGAAATAACCACCTGCTTAAGTTGGTTTACCTTATTGTCAATTTCATCTTCTGAAACGATATTTGTATTGACCTTTTGCGCAAAATTCTGTGCTGCTATTGAAGTATTTAATTGTTGTTTAGCATCTGATTTTGTAACGTAGTTTTCCAGTTCATTACTTAGAATAGATCTGTCCTTTTCAAGTTTAGTATTGAGAAATTGATGGAACTCAGCCACTCTATTAAATGATTTTGAAGTTGCTTCGGAAATAGCATCAGATTTTAAACTGTCAAATTTTAAGGAAACCGATGCCACGCAGTCTCTATGATACTTATTGGAAAGCGACTGTTGCAGTTTTTCATATTCTTGCTCTGTTGTATTTTTCACTTCTGAAATTTGAATCGCTGTTGGTTTTGCCTGAAAATACTGACTGTCATTGTCATGATTTCTTTTTAGCCTATTTGTTTTATTTATTTTAGAGCGATACTGTTTTTTTAGATAGAAAAATTGAGACAGATTTAATAAAAGACTTCCTATGAGCAAGCTAAATAGCCACCAACCATTTTGCATTATAAAACCTGAAAGACTCCCCATAACATCACTTCCTAAATCTTCTTTTGGTTGAATTTCATTTGTTTTTCTCTTTTTTTGGTACTCTTGAGGATCAGCATAGGCTTGCTCTGTATTTAATATAGTATCCCCAGTTTGTTGGAATAATACATTTATGTCACTTATCAAACCGATATACAATTGATTTTCGCCTCTACCGTCAATAATTGTATCCTTAAAAAAAGAACTCTCTAACAATGAGTCCTTAGCTTTTAAAAAATCACGTTGTAGCGTTTCATTTTCAATAGAATTTAAAGTATAATTTTTAAATTCAATTAGTTTTTCCGCATAACGTTTTATATTTAGTTCGTTAGTTGGATCATTTAATTTTTCAGGGAAACTGTCCAAAACAATTCCTTTTAAATCTGTTCTTTTTTCTGGCTTCTGTTCATAAACTCTATCTTTTAAAATAAGGTCGATGATTTCGAATCCTATATCATCATAAAAAAAATTAATATGATTCTTCTTTTCTTCAAAAATCAGTTTTTCATTTTCTTCAATTGTACTAAAATTTGAAACTTGCGATTCATTTTCTAAATTTTTATTTTTTTCGCCTTGAGCGCAACTAAAAAATAACCCTGTACTTAGTGCGAAAACTGCAAACTTTGAATATTTTATAGATTTTTTCACGCTCCTTTAAATTGGTTAATTTTATCTGTCACGATGTATTTTGAAAAGGTATATAAATACGCCTTAATGGCTTCAAAAAAGAGAGTGTCATTTAATGGTGTCTCTTTTTCAATATTTATTTTGTGATGTACCGTTTGTCTTATGGTATCATTAATTTTAGAGGTATCTGTAAAGAAAATTTTAAGTTTTTCTGTATTATAAGCTTTGTCCACTCCAAAATTTTGAATAAAATCTGCTTCAAACCATAGCGTATCGAAGAAATAGGTGAAAAATCCAACTACGTTTTCAGTAACCTCATCAATAGTAGCATTATCTTCTTCTAAGAAATCCAAGTATTTACAGGCTTGCCTTGCCACCGCATCACTGTTTTTAATTAAATCATCACTTGTACCTACAGATATATAGTAATTCTCAATATCTGCTTCCTTTTTATCTAATATATTTTTAAGACCGTCGATACCGCCAATCGCTGTCGATTCTTTTGGATTTTTAAGTATTTGAATTTCTACAAGATGTAATTCTTCTAGATTAAAAATTTGCTTTAAAATAAGGGACGCTAATTTTGACATTCCGTTGGTTCTATTTAAATCTGTAGTACCATTAGTTATTTCCATCAACTTGGCGCCATTACCGCTAAGCCCTATATATGTGGGCAAATCTTTACAGGCTATCATTTTAAGCATTTGGCAAGAATGATAAAATATGGCTGCGTTATGAATAAGAAAGAGTAATTTAAACTCTCCATCCATTGACAATTTCTTGCCAAACTCCTTATAATTAAAGAAATAACTCAACAAGTCTGTAGATTGTAAACCATTAGAAGATTTAATATATTCTACCGTACCTAGGTGCATTAAGTCTTTTCCAAAATACTTAAGCATTGCTGCTTCATATCTTGTCACAAAACCATTATCAAATGGTTTATTGTTGTTTCTCGACTCGAAGAGATTATTTCCTGCAAACCTAAATGACGTTGTTAATGTTGGTTTCTCATTTTCAAAAACAATCAAATCTGTGGTACCTCCACCTATATCCAGATTCATAAATACTTTTCCAGAACCAAACTCATTGGGATAACTGTAATAGGGTGCCCAAGATTCAGTAACTGAAATAAGTCTTTTATAATTATCAGATTTACCGTAATAAGTAGCAAAAAACTCTCGCCAAATACTATTAAAAATCATCCTTTGATTGGTACTCATACTCAGCGGCTTAAACCAGATAACATTGCTATTTTTAGGGTTGTACCCTTCACTAAGAAGTTTATTTCTACCCATCCAAGCTAATTGTTCTATAAAACCTCGCAGCTTATTTTGGGCTGAATTATTATTGCTATCTGTTACACCCCACTTTATATTAGAATGAGTAAGGTCGAACGCATTACGCATTGCAGAATGTCCAAAAGCAAATGGAATATTAGTATTAGAAAGCACATTAACGTTACCTGGTTGCTCCGGTTTTGTATCATTATCAATATTTACAATAGAGCGAATAGGGAAATTAAATGGTGAATCTTTTCCTATTACTGAAGGTAAAAATTCTGCATCTTGAAGCACACCATATATTGGATTTATAGGTTTTAAATCGAACTTTTGATAATTCTCTCCTTTTTCCGCAGGCGTGTGAAGTAAAACAAAGTCTGGATTTATTGAATTACCTTTTCCTTTATATGTTGAAAGGTTTTCTATCACGTTTGTAGTTTTAAATGCTACAAAACTATTGCTCGTACCTATATCAAAAGCTATAGACGTTTCTACTTCAGACAACTGAATAGGCTCTCCCATTAAAGGAATTAAAACACCATTGAGCGCTACATTTTTATCAAGATTTTTTACATTTACCGAAACCAAATCAAACGTAACGTCCTTTTCTGTATTATACGTCACTTCTCCTTGTGCGCTATAGGAAATAGATGAAATATCTATATAGTTAGATACACTTGGATATTTCTCATCTTTTCTGGTTCTAGAAATTTCGGAAGATTCGATCGTAATTGTTTCTGGTTTAGAGATAAATTCTTTTAGAAATTTATAATTAATTTCCTCCCCTTTTAAGTGATATGAAAGCGCTTTATATCTATCATTATAAGCAGCTTCTGACACTTTAAAAAATGGATATATCCCAAAAGAAAGTGTTGATTTTATAACGGCTCCATTCTCGTCATTATCAATCGTTTCTGGAACTACATAATCGTAGGTGCGCTCAAATTTCATTGTGCCTTTCCCAGAATCTGCCTTGATAGGGATTTCTAGCGTGACTATTATAGCGCCTAGGTTCAATTTTTCAATCTTAATTTGTTTTTTTAAATCTTCAACGGTAAAGTAATTAAAGTACTTTTCTGTAATTGGCAAAATTATGTTTTGTACCTCTCCGATTGGCAACCAGAACTTTGCGGCGTTTACATTGTATTCTAACTGAATAAGATGTTTAGACAGAAAATCATTTCTATTAACCCAAGGATACACAATCACAGACTGTGGTAATTTTCGTTTTCTAATTGGAGTTGATGACGTTGTTTTCGCTTCCTTCGGAAAAGAGTTACCATCCAAATATTCCCATCTCGATTTTACTCCTGTAATTGACAATGCTAAAGGTGGCTGATCTAAGTCCTTAGATGTTAAAATAACATAATCACTATTTTTTGCAATCACCTCATCATCTGCTTTGTTATATTTTTCACATAAAAAAGGAACTTTCCCTCCTAAAAAGGATATTTCTTGGCTGCCTATTTCTAAGGTAGTATATGGCTGCGTCATTTGATGTCTATCTGCTGTAGAAAGACTACTCACAAAGTTATTTAACCCTTCAATTTCTGAAACCTTATTATTGAGGTCTACATACTCATAAACTTCCTTAAAAGACTCAATCAAATTGTGTTCTTTAGAAAACAGGATGTTTATGTATTTCTGAAAATCTGCTTTTCTCTTGTGTAAGGGTAAATTGTTTGAAAAGAACTTTCGGTTATCTTCATTTGAAACCGTTTGAGGTAGCGAGTCGCCTATCGTAAAGAATCCAGTATATGGCGATGTCCCTGCTATAATAACATTATCTAAATAAATTAATGTAAAGGAATTAAAAGCATTAGTGATACCTTGATTTAAGAATCGCCTATCATTATTGTAATTGCCTATGAATATTTGCAAGGTTTCAGCAAATGTTTTTATTCCAGAATTATGCTCTCTTACTACTTCTTTTAGTTCTTTTACATCCCAAGTTTTAATAGAAATTCTATCTTTTAATTTGAGTGTTTCAAACCTAAATAACATTTCAAAAACATCTAAACAACGAGACACATTTTTATGATATGTAGTAGCTCCATCAAATGCTATTTTATCATTATTTGAATCCCTAAATGTCTTATTTATAAATTCAAAAGAAGTTTCAAAAAGATGCATTTGTGCAAATGGCGAAGGGATCGATGTTACCGGCACTTCCATTTTACCAATATTATCAGTAATCTCATTGATGGTATTTGCATTGTATGGATTGCCATCGTATTGATTCCAACCAAAATCTGCTTGCTGCTCTCGTATTAAACTTAATTTATATGGCATAGTCGTTATATTTTAGTCAACAAAATGTTACAGTACGTATCGCTCTGCGATAATATTTTGTATTCCTTTATTTAATAATGTATGTAGTGTACGCTCTGCGTTGCCGTATTGCAACTCGATAACTTCTTGAGCTATTTTAGAGAACTCTTCGTCGTATTTTATATAATCTTTTTTAAAGAAAGTGCTACTATCACTTGCAGGAATACCTGTTACTAGCGTAAAAAGTTTTTTGTCTCCTACTACTGTTTTTACAGCAAGCGTTCCTGAAACATCATTTGCTATCTCTACTTTGTTTGTTAGTATCGAAGTGTCAAAGGGTAAAAATTTTCTATCGTGTTGATCCATTCCTAACTCTACCAACCATCTGTAATAATGTACTGTAGTAAACTTTTCTAACGCTTTGTAAAAATTTTGACCGTGATAATTGTTAGATAGTTTCAACTCATTGCGCCACGCTAACCTCTCATTCTTTAATGCTGTTTTCATGAAATTTGAGACATAGACATTGTAGTAATGAAAATGTAGCAGTTGTTCTTTTAAACTGTCTCGCTTTATATTGTTTAAATCTACTACTCCAGTATCTGAATTTATCCCAAATTCAAAAAACTTAGAGGCGTTCTGCAAGTCATCTTTAGTAGCAGCATTTTTCTCATAATCAAGAAAATCTAATACGGCTGACGCTGCTGTGAGTTCAATAAAATTAGAAGGATTTTTCTGTTTAATACCACCATCATTATTTTCATAATTACTCTGGCGGGTATCTCCCACATAGTACATTGCATTGACCAATTGCTTTAAATTACGATTATAATAGGCTAAGGCAGCTTTGGTTTTGGTAATAAATGTACTCGAGTTTATGGCACTTTCTCCTGTATTAAACTTATCTATATCAACCTGAAAATAGGGTAGTACAGAAACCCCGCCTATAATCGCATTATTGATATAATTACCATTATTTAATTTACTCATTTCGTCTCTAAACACATTAAGCAATAGCGGAAATCCTGCTGCACCTGTCCCTCCAAAAATGGAACTGACAATAAATATTCTATCGTTCTGACTAAAATCTTGAGTAAACTCTTTGAAAATTTGAGAATCTATCACGTTTTTAAGCACTACACTTCCTACGTTTGGGTTGCCCAAGAACCCTTTTTCAAGAGGCATATCTTTATTCTTTTCACTATACAATAAGTCAAATAGTGATTTTGTTTTTCCAAAACCCTTGCCTTCCAGTGAATTATAGCTCACCATGTCACGAAGCGTCCCATAATCTGTACCGCTAATATTAAGCTCTCGTGGTGGCATTATTTTAGTTCTATAAAATTCGCCTTGACCTTCATCTTCGCTCACCCCATTATAGATAGCTTCATGGATTTCGTCATAATTTTTAATAATATTTCTGCACTTTTCTACATCGCCGTTATTGATATCTGTATCTATAATCATCGGGATAATTTTTTCTGTGTTTGTTTTTACGCCTGTGGCTAATAGCATAGTAAGTGAGCGTAAAACTCTAGAACCTGTGCCGCCTATGGCAAATAAATATAATTTAGGTTTTGACATTGCTTAAAATTTTACAGGTATGAATTTTGAAAAAATAGAGAAGCGCTTAAATAGCATAGAAAGGAGTGCGTATAGCACAAAACCATAAAGTGCATTTATGATGGTGAAAATCCAAATTTTTGGAAAAAACTCACCAAAGGCAAGCTCAAATACGGTAATCCCTTCTACCACCAGTGTGATGAGAAAAATGATTATAAAATTTATAACACCAAATAAAAGCCACTTCCTAATAGTCGAATACCGCATGCTTTTTCTTCCTAATAAAATATAGTATAAGAAGTTCATTAAAAGCGAACTCGTTAATAAAATGATAAAGCCGATTGAGAACCCTATTTCGTCCCATACATCCCAATTATCTAAATCTTCAAATAAAAAGTAAAAGTTTTCCATAGTATTATTCTTGCTTTGTTAATGTGAATTTTAGTTGAGGGTCTTTTGATGGGTACGCTTTCGCAAAAGCATCTGTTATAAATCTAAACCCAAATGTTTTACCTTCTAATACAGCTGCAGTTACTCCTAGATCATCAACTAGACTAGTATTTTGAATCCAGCTGGGTTCTTTACTAAATATGTTAATGCTAAACTCTTGCGTGTCTAAATCAAAATCTACCAATGTGGATTGTAAAAAATGTGTGTAACTAGAATTTTGAATTTTAGATTTATCTTTTATATCCTCAGAGAGTAACGCTTCCTTTTGCTTGATCTCAAACTGAATAAATTCTTGAATATATGCTGGTGTTACTGTATAGTTAGTTGTGTCTAATAGCTGTTCTTGATGAAGTTTAGAAAGAGAACTACCGTTTAAACCTACTGTAAATAGGGCGGGTCGTTTAAAATCTATTTCCTTTATGAGTAGCGTTCCTTTCTCTGGATTAATAGAGATTTTTCCAGATTTAGGATGCTTCAATAATCCAGATTCCGTATTGTTCAATGAGACATTATACGCGTGTGCAGCATCGTAGTCTTTAATAATATTTGTAGCAAGTAATTTTGCTACTGCTGTTTGCTCTCCAAAAACCCATACATAAAACGGTCTATTGTTTAGAGTCTTTTTATAAAACGGTCTCCCACTTGACCTTCTGCCACCAGTGTTTTTACTATCATAATAAAAGGTACCGTTAAAATCGCTTTGGTATTGAAAAACTGTTGCTCCTAAATTTTTATTTCCAGCGATTGTTCTATATATGTGATTCGTTATTTTAGAACCTTCTGTTATTGTGTTTATCTTCCCTAAGTCCGGAATACAATCACTAATTAATATACTTACCGTTCCAATACTTGTTTCTGAAATAACATCAGAAAATATATTTTGCAGTTTTGAAGATGTACTGCTAAATATCCTACCACTTCTCAACTTCTCAAAAAACTTATCTTTTGAATATGGGAATTTGCGTTGTCTATCTGAAATGGTTATCAGTTGCGTTTTTAAGTCGAAGTGAGTATCTAAATCAGTTACCATAAGAGGCACTAAATCTTTAAGCGGATATGCACCTGCTACATTAGAGTTTACATAACCTCGCATACTAGCCGAAGTTTCTAAATACAGTTTTATCTCTTTAATATCAACCGTATCGACTACAGTTGCTTGCGATTTTGAGAATGTATAAATACCTCTCTCTTCCTTACAAGAGGTACAACACAGCAGTACTAAAGCTCCAACAAAAAAAACCATTTTAAATGGTAAATATGAATTATGATTGTTCATTACAACTATTTCGTGAGGGTTCTTGAAGCGATTTCATTTTCCGAAAAGGCGATATTATTTTTTGAAATCATAATAACTTCATTGTCTAATTCCATCAATTGATAGCCTGGACGGCAATTTTTATACCTTAACCAAAACGCTTTTAGTCCTTGCAATAAACCCCGTTCCTTTGTCTGCTGAAAAACATACCTAGAGCAGCTTTCCTTAAAAATGCATTGCTTTCTTTTTGACGCTGGGATTATGAACCAGTAGGTCTTAATGATAAGTAAGAGAAGATATTTCATAATCTTACTCCTTCTGAAAAACTACATTACCAACGTGCCAAACCGTATCTGGTTTTGCTCCAAGACCAAAACATCCTGCACTACCTGGCAATAAATAATCTGAGTAATTATGATTTACATATTTCCAATCATCAACGGCTTCTTTATCTATAATATCTTGAAGCTGATTGTTAATGTTTTTAGATTGTGGAAATGGAATGACTTTGTATTGCATCTTGTTTGGTTTTTAGTTATAAACAAACCTAAGGTATTTGAGAACCAGTTTATTACGGATTTCCGTAAAGCCATACTATTATGAAAATGTTTTAAATCGAATAGCGCTATAGGCACTTAATCTTCCCAGCCGCACAATGTGCGTTTAAGCTCATTTGCTTTAGATAAAGACACTTCGTAGATTTTAGTAGAACAGGATTTTAAGCCGCGGCAATATTTTTTATAATGATAACGCTTGCTTCCTGGACCTTTGCAGATAAACACATTACCTTTTACAGTAGTATTTCTGAAATAAGAAGCGTACAGTTCTTTTTCAATGGCAGGCTGCTTATTAATTACTTCGGGCATTTCCGAAGAAATAGAAATTTGGAATAACCCAAAATATCCTAGTACAAAAGAGAGTAACATTATATTGTTCTTTGACATAGGACTTTATTAATAATTTTTGTATTGAAATAGTCTTAATTTCAAAAAATAGGCGAGCTTGCTACATATCATAGTACTCGCCTTTTTAGATATTAATTTTGAGTAGGATTAGTTGTTACAACCATTTTTAGCACAGGTAATTGTTGCGCTTGAGCTTACCCAATGGTCTGGATTTTCTGTGGTATCAAAACCACAACCGGTTTCTCCTCCTTTATATCCTTTGTGAATTTCGTTTGTTTCTACATTTTTTACTGCCATGATTATTTAATTTAAATGTTAGTATTTATCATTTTTTTAATCACCCGTTTTATGCTTATGAGGCTTAAGTCCTGGATGTTTTGGTTTAGTTTCTGGCGTTACACGTCTTCTTTTGTCAGGTGTCCCATCTTCTTTTTTAGGTTTTTGACCTGGTTTAATTGCTTGAATTGTATTCATTGTTTTACTTTTTTAATTATCAATATTTTTTTATCTACTATGACAATCCTCAGAACAAGTTTTACAACCATCTGCTGTGCTATAAATCTCTTTGGCTTTTCTTACTGCACCATCACAGCTTAAATGATAACCCAAATCTTTTTTACTGTTTACAAATTGAAGATAAAAACAACCCTCTTTATGGACTTCGTGATCTCCATTAGATTGTGCGTTGTTGTTTACATAATAACGAGACATAATTTTGATGTTTTAAATTAATAAAACAAAATTACGTGCTATTTGAAGAATTAATTTACGGAATACCTTATCTAGAGAAGGTTTTTAAATTAGTCCAAGATCTTTTACAATGGATATAAGTTGAATTGTACTATTTGCTCTAAATTCTGATTTGATTCTATTTAAACGCTTCTCAATAATACTAATACTATTAGGTGAAATATTTTGATATTTAAGTTCTAAAGCAATTTGTTTCTGGCTAAGCCCTTCTGACAGTTTTTTTAACAATATTGTATCAAAAACTTCCAATTCGAAAATAGCAGAAGACTTTAGAGTTCGTTCTAAATCTGGGGATAGATAATTGATACCTGAATACATTTGAAGTATTGCTTTTTCTAATTCTTTTAAACTATCACGTCCTTTACATATATAGCCATTGATAGCGTAGTTTTTAAATAAAGACTTTATTTTAGAGGGTCTATTTTCTATAGAAAACACGAGAACCTTTATATCTGGAATAACTTCGCGAGTTTTGATTATTAAGTCCTCTCCATTCTTTATGTTTTGTTCTCTGTAATCTTTAGTAAATGAAAGATCTGTAATTAAAAGCTCAAAAGGCATCGAGTCTTTCTTAGACTTATGTACTTTTATAAAGGCATCATCACAATACAATGCCTGCTGTACATCTGTAATATGTAGTTTCTCTTTTAAAATGTCTACGATACCATGATTGGTACTTCCAAGATCTTCTACTACTAATATTTTTTTAAACATAATATTATACTGGGATTTCAATACCTATCTTAAAACCATTTTTCATTGAATTATCAAAAATAAAGCTTCCGCCAATAGCTTGAATACGGTTTTCCGCATTTACTAGTCCTACACCCTTTGAAGTTTCATTTTTATAGGTACCTACTCCATTGTCTGTATACCCAATTTTTACAGTATTATTATTTCTACTAAAAACCACACTTGCCAAGTTTGCCCTACTATGTTTACGCATATTAATTAAAAGTTCTTTAATTACTCTATGTACAATTAGTTTTTTTTCATCTGAAATGTCAATCCAGATATCAGGAATTAATCCTTGTACAATAATATTAGTGTCATCGTTATTAAAAGAGGCTAATGATTTTTTTAAGTCGTCGATAAATTGCTTATTACTTCTTATCGTCGTCTCCTCCTGAGAAAGATCTCTTGCTTTATGATAAATATCTTGAAGATTATCTACAATTTCAGCAACTGAAACTGTGTTGTTTTCTAATTGTACCATTGTACTGTAAACATCATTTGCAAGTTCATCATGTATGCGTTTTGATATTCGTTTTTCAGTATCCAAAACTTTTTTCTGTTGTTCTTTTGTATGCCTATTTTTTAAAATTATTACAATCAATAATGATGTTAATACTGTAATTATAAAACCTAAAAGATACCAAAAGTTTTCTTTTCCTTTTTTAAGCCTATCTGCTTCAATAATGGAATTTTCTTTTAGTAGTTTTTCGTTTTCATATTTTGTTACGGAATATAGTTCTCTATTGTTTTGGTTAATTTTTTTAAGCTTTTTATCGATTTCAGTATAAGATAAGGCTTCTTGTTTAGGATTATCTTTTAAGTTGATAATATAGTTTAATGCCTCTAATTGAGAAACCATACTATTTATTTTTCCAGCATTCACTAAAGCTTCTTGGGCATAATATAAGGACTTGTTTGGATTTGTACTCAAATAAAATTCAGCAAGGTGTATATTACTTGCTATAAGCCCCTTTACATCATTATTTTGAAGTCTAATTTCTTGTGCGGTGATAAGAAATTTTTCAGAAATTCCATTTAATGAATTTTTTTTCCAATGTATGTGGCCTAGGTTATCTTTAATTCTTGAATATTCCGAAGAGTTTTCATTCGTGACCTTATTTTCTAAACTATGTAGTATTGAAATAGCATCATCATAGTTTCCTTGATCGGCTAGTAAGTTAGCTTTAGTATTTTTTATTACTCGTGAATAATAGTCAGAAATATAATATCTGTTAGCCTCTTTGTTATATTCTAAAGCTTTCTGAAAATCTCCTTCTTCTCTCAAAGCGATAGTGATATTTTGATTCAAGGCTACTCTCGTATTATTTTTCTCAATACCATTTAAAAATTTCAAACCATCAATAGCTGTAGTCTTGCTACCATTATAATCCCCGAAATCTTTTTGAATTCCAGACATTCTTAATAGGCTTTTGGCACTATTAATACTATCACTAATTAGTTTGAAATTCACATAAGCTTGGTTATAATAATTAAAAGATTCTTGAATCTTATTTATCTTTCTATTGTAGAGTCCTAACTTAAGTAATGCTTTTCCAATATTCAATGTGTCTTTATTTTCCACTGCGATATCCTTAAAGACTTGTGAAAAGAAAATTGCCTTATCAATTTCGAATTTTGAAAGTAAACTCGTTTTTAACATTAAAGCCTTGTATAGATAATTTGTATTTTCATTTTGAGAAGCATAAATCAAAAGAGAATCTAATTCATTTAATCTAGTGGATCTATCTAATGATTTGTTTAAAGCAATTTTATAAATACTATCTAAAGCACTATCACCAGATTTAGGTTCTACTGTGTTAATTGAATCTTTTGAGCAAGAAAAAAGATAAAAAAAGATAAAAAAAAAGAGGAATGTAATTTTTCGATATAACATTCCTCTAAATTAACAAATTAATTTATAGTCAAATTAATTACCAGTACCATCATCATCTTCTTCTCCTAGTTCACCATCCTCACCAGTAGTTTTAGTTTGTTCAACTTGATTTGTTAACACCTCTTCTGGTGTGCAAGATGTAAAATTTACACCTACAAATAACACGATAATTACATATAATAAAGTTTTCATAATTTTTAAATTTTTTAGAATTAAACATTAGTGTCCCAGTCCAAGTTTTTATACTTAGAGACATTAATGGCTCTCTGCCATCTGTTAAAAATTATTTTAGGAAGTTGAAACCCTATGCGATTGTCTTTAGTAACTTCCTATTGACTATCAACAAACCGCATTATGGGTTTCCTTAATGATTAGCTTTGTACAAGTGTTATGTTTAGCAAGGCATAACGAGAACCAATCACTGAGGCAAAGAAAAGCAGAGATTGCATGTTAATTGCAGACAGAAAAAAGACTTGTTATTGCCATTTTTGGGACACTAGCAAATACAGGGCTCTTGAGAGAAATTGTCCAGCTATTGTCTTATTTATTTTTTGTAATTTTAGTTTATGAAGCATCATATTATTAAGCAGATTGTTGAAGAAGTATTTGAAAAAGCAAAAAAGAATTGCCCATCTGATGCTCATACCACTTTATCATACCACATTGAAGAGAGATCTAAACCTAGAATCAGTTATAGAACAGCGGCGAGAGCATATAAAAAATATATTGATGAAGATGAAATGGACTGGTCTCCTAACCGAGAATCTATAGAGAATTTTTGTAAATATTTAGATTATGAAGATTATAGTGATTATAGAGAAAAAAAGAGACAACTAATTGAAAATGATTCTATCTATGAAACCCCACCTAAAATAAATACACCTCTTCCAGATCCAAATAAAGAAGAAGAGGGTGATGAAAAGAGAAAATGGATATTAAGAGTAACTATTATATTATCTTCTATGATTGTATTGTTTGTATATGTTTATATAAACAAATCCAATATTAAAAATGAAAATGAGCAACCTCTAGCTGAGTGCATGGCTTGGGCAAAAGACCACTATGAAAAAACAAATTGTAATCTTCAATTACATCCAGACTATGGAACAAAAGTAGAGCCATATGACGCTTCTAGAAGTACAATAGAAAAAATAGAAGTTGATGCTTCTACTGATTTTTTTTCTGAAGTAACTGGACAACCATTAGTTTGGTATTATAAAACCCAGAAAGGGACTTTAGAATATTTCAATTCTCCAGGTCTACATCCTGTCAATAAAGAAACATTAAAAAAAATAACTCAAGGAATGATTGAAAAATATGTCCCAATTCATATAACTAAACCTGATTCTTTTATTTCTTCAGACCCCACTAATTAATAAAAATGTAGATTCCTATTTTGAAAGTTGACGTTCAAATCTATACTTCTACTAAAAACCATTAATAATAAACCGAAAACAAGGTATTTGGCAACAGATGCATATCATCGGCATTAAGTATTTGGATTTTTTGTTTTCCACTTAATCGTACATTCATATTTCAAAGATACAAAACTTGATTATAGCTGGATTTCTTTTTTTCTTTCATTATCAAACAACATCATACGTTAATAATCATTTTGCGTTTAACTACAGATAACGTAGTTAAACGCAAAATGATTATGTAGCTATTTTAGTAAAGAAACTTCTGTAAAACAAATTTGTGAGCCGAATAATCTTTGTAATCGGCTCATTATTTGCGTATATTTGAGCCGAATAAGTAAAATAATCAGCTCATGACTTATAATTGGCAACAATCAGATTGGACAAAATTTAGCTATAATCTAGATACTGTTGAAAATTTATTGTTTGACTTTGCAGAAAAAGCAGGTCGAATAAGCGGAGTTTTGAAAGGTTTGTCAGAAGGTACACAAACAGAAGCTATAATTGATATGATGGTGTCTGAAGCTATCAAAACTTCTGAGATTGAGGGTGAATATCTAAGTCGTAAAGATGTAATGTCTTCCATCAGAAATAATCTTGGCTTGGTTAAGAATATTGAGCAAGTTCAAGATAAAAAAGCAGAAGGGGTAGCAGAACTTATTATTGATGTTAGAAATAGCTATGCCGAAGCACTGACAGAAGAAAAACTGTTTTCTTGGCATCAGATGCTAATGAAAGGAAGCAAGGGTATTCAAATTGGTGAATGGCGAAGCCATGAAGAACCTATGCAGATTGTTTCGGGTGCAATGGGTAAAGAAAAAGTTCATTATGAAGCTCCTCCCTCTGCTAAAGTTCAAGGTGAAATGACACGCTTCATGACATGGTTTAATGATACCGCTCCAAAAGGTAAAAATGAAATTAATAAACCTGCTGTACGTTCTGCTATTGCTCATCTTTATTTTGAATCTATTCACCCCTTCGAAGATGGTAATGGACGCATTGGTCGTGCCATTTCTGAAAAAGCATTATCTCAAGGTGTAAAACGACCTGTATTACTCAGTTTATCTAAAGCTATAGAGGCTAATAAAAAAGAGTATTATGAGGCTTTACAAATTGCTCAAAGGTCAAATGAGATTACAGATTGGATTTGTTATTTTGTAAATATGACCATTGATGCACAAAATCAGACAGAAAACCAGATTGAATTCATATTAAAGAAAACGAAGTTCTTTGATTATTTTGAAAGTCAATTGAATGAACGTCAATTAAAAGTTATCCGTCGTATGTTAGAAGAAGGTGTAAAAGGTTTTGAAGGAGGTATGAATACTAAAAAATATATATCCATTTCTCATACCTCTAAAGCCACAGCCACAAGAGATTTACAAGACCTTGTTGAGAAAACTATTTTTATTCCATCTGGTGGAGGACGTAGTACAAGTTATACCATTAATCTTGGCTAGTGTGAATTTCTTAATCAAAAAAGAGGTAAAAAACCATAACACCATATTATGAGTTATAGCTTATTACCCCTAAAGAATCTTTATTAATAATCTTTTTTACTCGGTCAAATCATCAACTTCCGCGTCTGATCCATTTTTCTTTACTGAAGCAATTCCATTCTCCATTCCACTTGTAGAAGAATACATTTCGCTTGTTCCGATAACTTGACCATTAGATGCTTTTAAATTAAAATAAGGGCTCCCTCCCTTAGATGTTAAACGTTCATAATTACTATCATCTGGTGAATTCTTTCTTACAGATTCAATCCCATTTGTACAACCTGATTTTGCTTTGTAACCTTCACTTGCAAGAATGTTTTGTC
>CAZEZI010000029.1:0-21746 GCA_964516315.1 uncultured Thioalkalispiraceae bacterium | reverse complement strand
TTAATCGGATTTTTCTTTTCAGGAATAATTTTACCCCGAACAAAATAACCCATTAACACGGGCACAAGCGTAATCGACAGGCCAGCGGCAGCGGCCATTGCAAATGTTTTCGTATATGCAAGCGGTGCAAACAACTTACCTTCCTGTGCTTCCAGGCTAAACACCGGCAGGAAACTAAGTGTAATAATCAGCAAGGAGAAAAATAACGGCGGCCCTACTTCAACCGATGCCCGGGCAACCACTTCCCAGCGGTTTTTGTCGGTGACGTTTTCTCTCTCGAAATGCTTATGCACATTTTCAATCATCACAATGGCGGCATCCACCATTGCACCAATTGCAATCGCAATACCCCCTAATGACATAATGTTTGCATTCATACCCTGAGACTTCATAACAATAAAAGCCACTAAAATACCAACGGGTAAAGATAAAATAACCACTAATGCTGAGCGGAAATGGAATAAAAACACAATACAAACCAGTGCCACAACAATAAATTCTTCCACCAGTTTCAAGCTTAGCGTGTCGACTGCTCGCTGAATAAGTGAAGCACGGTTATAAGTTTCGATAATTTCTACGCCTTCTGGCAAGCCTTTTTTGAGTTCTTCCAGTTTATCTTTAACGCCCTGAATGGTGGTCATCGCGTTTTCACCAAAACGCATAACGATAATACCGCCAACCACTTCACCTTCTCCATCAAGTTCAGTGATACCACGGCGCAGTTGTGGACCGACATGCACTTCCGCTACATCCTTCATCAAGATTGGTACACCATTATCATTAACCCCTAAAGGTATCTGGCGAATATCTTCTTCACTCTTTAGATAACCCGTTGCGCGAATCATGTATTCGGCTTCGGCCATTTCAATGACTGAGCCACCCACTTCCTGATTAGCACGTTTAATCGCCATGCGAATTTTATGTAAGGGTAACTTGTAAGCACGCAGACGGTCAGGATCCAGTACAACCTGATATTGCTTCACCATACCGCCAACAGTGGCAACTTCAGAAACACCCGGCACCGTTTGCAATTCATACTTCAGGAACCAGTCTTGCAAACTTCGTAACTGTGATAAGTCATTTTTTCCGGTTCGGTCAACTAGTGCATATTGGTACACCCAACCCACACCGGTTGCATCCGGCCCAAGTTCCGGACGTGCCGATGCAGGCAGCTTACTGGCTACCTGACTTAAGTATTCCAGTACCCGTGAACGAGCCCAGTACGGATCGGTACCATCTTCAAAGATGACGTACACATACGAGTCACCAAAAAAAGAATAGCCACGTACGTTCTGTGCCTTTGGTACCGATAACATGGCTGTCGTTAATGGATAAGTGACCTGATCTTCAACCACCTGTGGAGACTGCCCGGCAAAGTTGGTTTTAATAATAACCTGCACATCTGATAAATCGGGAATGGCGTCCAATGGCGTTAACCGGATCGATACAATACCGGCAACAACCAGCACAGCAGTCATCATCAACACCATAAAACGATTGCGAATGGACCAGTGAATAATTGATTCAATCATTTTGTTACTCCTAGATTTAGCCGGGCTTATTCAGCAGGCTTAATAGCTGTGATTTTGTAATCGCCATCTACTTGCTTTTGTAATTCGAAATGAACGGCTTGATCAACCTTAATGTTTGATAAATCCACACCTTCTACGGTTGTGAAATCCATCGTCATTGCTGGCCAACCTAACGATTCAATCGGTTCATGTTCAAGTGTTAGCATGCCGTGACCGGCCATAATGCTTTTCACTTTACCCATTCCCATTACAGCTTTACCTGTTTCCATTGAGCCTGATTTTTCTTCTGATTTGCCTGCATCACCTTCACCCATGCGCATCACGCTGGCTTTGGTACTGGCTTCTGAATCTATCAGGAACTGACCGGAAACAACCACTTTCTCACCAGGAGTCAATCCTTCTTTTATTTCAACCCAGTCACCTGATTCCATCCCGGCAACCACAACACGTGAAGTAAAACGACCTTCACCTATACTCAAAATAACCCGCTCTTCATCACCAGTACGAATCAATGCTTCATGAGGTATATAGGTAATGCCATCTTTAAAGCCACCATAAATGCGTACCTTGGCAAACATATTAGGTTTTAATGCTTCACCGGGGTTATCAAAATACAACCGTACTTTTAAGGTACGTGTTTTGTTATCAAGCGCAGGATAGATGTACTCAACCTTTCCTTCCCATTCACGCCCCGGCAAATACGATAAACGCACATCAGCAGGATTACCTATTTTAACCCAGGCTGTTTGTTTCTCAAACACATCGGCTAATAACCAGACGCTGGATAAATCCGCCAGACTCATAATTTCAGTTGCAGGTTTAATGTACATACCCTGGCGCACATTTAAACGCGCCACGATACCGTCCTGAGGTGCATAGATGTCAATGGTCTGACGTGCTTTACGGGTACGACGCAGCTCACTAATTTGAGGCTTTGATATCCCTAACGCCTCCAGGCGTTCAAAAGAAGCCGCCAGTAATATTTTATTTCCACTGCGCAGAGCCTGTAAATATTCTTTCTGTGCATTCACTAATGTAGGCGAGTAAAGTTTATATAAAATATCACCTTTCTTAACTTCCTCACCTTCTGAGTAAACATAGAGATTTTCAATCCAGCCATCGGTTCTTGCATGTACATGGCTCAGTTTAGCTTCGTCATAAGAAACATAGCCGACCGTATTAATCAGTCGACCTAAGCGCCCCTGTTCAACCAGAGCGGTACGTACACCCAGGTTATTTACAATTGCCGGATTTATTTTAACCACGGCAGCATCTTCGCCATCGTCATAAACCGGTGTTAAGTCCATGCCCATGGGTGACTTGCCCGGTTTGTCACGTCGATAGCCTGGGTCCATCGGTGCAACCCAGTATAAAACTTTACGTTCTTTTTTTGCTGATGCACTGCTGTCTGCTGCATCGCCGGTTGTTGTTGCTGTTTCATCACCGCTGCAAGCTGAGAGTAAAACAGTGAAGGATAAAAATACGCTAATAACTACTATCCGTTTCATTTTGATTCTCCTGTAGATTGACCAGAAAGATAAAGCACTTTTACTTTTGCTTTTATGTGGTCTACATGTATTCGTAAGGCTTTTAATTGCGTGTCCAGTTCAGTGATACTTGCGCGCATAAGCGTTGTGAAGTCACCCCGATCACTTTGATAGGCATTGAGTGCTGCTCGGGTATTTTCCTTTGCTTTGGAAACCAGCACATTGAAATACTGATCCATTCGCTGGGTTAACCGTTGCCAGCTGGCATATTCATCATTCAAGCTGCGCTGTAAACGACGCAGTTTGTCTTCACGCATATCCTGCGCTGCCATTAATCTGCGTTTACTTGCTGCCACTTTTCGATCCTGATCGTTCCCTGTGAAAATAGGTAAATCAAATTTAACCATGGCAGAAACAAAGTCCGAACGTGCACTTCCATTTGCTTCATTGCCATCACGAAAGCCGTAGGTTAAATCGACCATCCAGCCAGGTTTATAGGACTGCTTTGCTAACTGTACGCCATCTTCACTTGCCGCAACACGAGCCGCTTCTACCTGCATACTCGGATGAGATGCCAGTTGGGCAAAGATTGTGACTTTATCCTTTAAGACCTCAAACCTGGGAAAATCCTCATCCACGGCAGCCGTTAAATATTCTTCACCCAGCCAGCGTGTTAATTTTGCACGTTGTTTTTCCTGCATGTTTTTAATCTGAATTTCTCTGTCTACCAGCAAGCCCAATTCCAGTTGTGCACGGGTTACGTCCTGTTGTTTCTGCCGGCCTGCAGCATAGTTTGACTGGGTAATATTAACCAGCTGCTCAAACAACTTACGATTTTTATTGATAACCTGCTCAGCTTCAATCCAGTAATGCAACTCCAGCCAGATCAAGCGGACATCTCGCTTAACCACCAGTGCCCGATCATTCCAGTTAGATAACTGGCCATCAGCGACATGGCTGGCTCGACTGGAACGTATACCCAGCGTATCGCCTCGTGGAAACATTTGTATAATTCCAATCTGGCTTTGGGTCATGGGTGCCTGATCTAACTGATAAGTGTCGGTTGGAACATTCATCAGTCCCAGCTTAAGCTGGGGATCGGGTAGCGCATTCTCGGCCACAGCCTGTTCACGAAAAGCCTGTTCTTTTGACTTAATCGCACGCCGTACCGCATCACGCTTTAACGCAATGCCTTCAGCCTGCTCCAGTGTCAATGGATTAGTATCCGGTTTGCTTTGTGCAGCAAGAACACTGCCTGCACTCAGAAAAGACGCGGCTAATACAACTATCCATACATGTTGTTTAACTACAAAGGGCATAATCTGCTCCTGATTAATTATATGTAAGTAGCGCTTTCAACCTGCAGTTATACGAACTACAAATTTACTCACAGTAGAAAAATAAGTCCAGGGGTTGGGGGGAGCTACCGCGGAGGACGATAGGCTGATATATTTGTTATACCGCTAAGTGTATAAGCATAGCTGTTTTGAACAGCATAAAGGGGGATAAAGATCGCCTGTTGCTTCTCAGGTGTCATGGCAATAAAATTCAGGCAATGGCCACAATCCTGATCAGCTTGCGCACATGCTGAATCACTGGAACAGCAATCCTTGAAATTTTTCTCATGCATATCGCAATGTGCCATGGATTTATCTGCAGTGTATTTTTCAGCCTTGTGAGCAGCATGTAATGATGTGGGTGTATCAACCTGCCTTGCAACCCGGGCTACACTGCTGTCAGACATAACAAACGATGTTGCAAAAGTAACCTGAACTGGAAACCAGCCAAGCGAAATAACCAAAAGGAATATGCTTATTTTTTTAATTAAATATGGCATCAAAATATCAAATATCGGTTCATTATGAATTTTTATGACTGAATAGTGTCGCTAAAGTTCCATTAATTTCAACTTTTCTGCTTCTTAGGTTATGAGTTTACGTACATCAACCCAGCTCATTACCTAGAATGAGTTTACCTTATAACATATAGTCTACTTTAACAAACTCATTCGCTTTTGAGAGTACAAATTGGCAAAATGCCTGTGCAATCGGCGATAAACGCTTATCCTTTCGATGCACAAGGTACCAGTGCCGCATGATTGGAAAATTCTCAACATTTAAAATAGTCAGCCGTTTTGTTTCCAGTTCCAGCTCAATAGTATGAATTGACACCACTCCTAACCCCATTCCAGCCTGTACTGATTGTTTAATCGCCTCATTTTCATTCATTTCCATACTGGAGGTGATTGTCATCTCATGCTCAGAAAAAAAACGCTGCATTGCCGTTCGGGTTCCCGAGCCTTGCTCACGTACCACGAATGTTTGGTCTTGCAACATATATAAAGGAATAGACTGTTCTTTAACCAGGGGATGATCGGGGGCAGCCACCACCACCAACGGATTATCGGCAAACACCTCGGTCACCAGTTCTGCATCCTCTGGCGGGCGCCCCATAATTGCAATATCCTTCTCGTTCTCGGCTAATTGGTGTAGTAAACGCTCACGGTTGGTAACATCCAGGCTGATGGTAACCCCTTCATGCTGCTTGCTAAACATTGCCAGCATTTGAGTCGCAAACGCATTGGCGGTAGTTGCCACCGTCACCTCTAGCCGACCCGTTTTCAGGCCTTTTAGCTGCCCCAGCACCTCTTCAGCCTCTTCCAGCTGCTGCGATATACTACGGCAATAATGGTGCATTTCCCGCCCTGCCTCGGTTAAATAAATTTTACGCCCCAATTGTTCAAATAATGGCAGACCTGTATTCTCCTCTAACTGTTTGATTTGCATAGAAACAGCGGGCTGACTTAAATGCAGCTCCTTCGATGCGCGCGTATAACTCAATAGCCGGGCCACCGCCTCAAACACCTCTAATTGCCGAAAAGTTATATTCATAAGGTTTTACTTATCTCATCTATCAAAATATCTGAGTATTAATTATGTATTATTATGCGTATAGTCGCAAAACTTTCTGACAAACAAGCCGTATTTGCAATAAAAGCCAGCGAAATCGTGGCTGAGATTGTCGATACAGTCAGACCGAATTCATAAATAATAAAGGAGTCCAATCATGGCTTTATTAGATCAAACAGGTCGCTATGCTGACCTGAGTTTAGACGAAGACAAATTGCTTGCTGATGGCAAGCACATGCTGGTTGCTTACACGATGGTGCCTGCTGAAGGCTACGGTTACCTCGAAGCCGCAGCTCACTTTGCAGCGGAATCTTCAACCGGTACTAACGTTGAAGTATGCACGACTGATGACTTTACCAAGGGCGTTGACGCACTGGTTTACTTCATCGACGAAGCCAAAGGCCTGATGAAGATTGCCTACCCAATCGAGCTGTTCGATCGTAATGTAATTGATGGTCGCACTATGGTTGTTTCGTTCCTGACTCTATGTATTGGTAATAACCAGGGCATGGGTGATATCAAGAATTCACAGATGTATGACTTCTACGTGCCACCTAAAATGCTGCAACTGTTTGATGGTCCTTCAATGGATATCTCTAACATGTGGCGTGCACTGGGCCGTCCTGTTAAAGACGGTGGTTACATTGCCGGTACTATCATCAAGCCTAAATTAGGTTTACGTCCTGAGCCCTTTGCTCATGCAGCTTATCAGTTCTGGTTAGGCGGTGACTTCATCAAGAATGATGAGCCACAGGGTAATCAGGTTTTCTGCCCAATGAAAAAGGTTATGCCTTTAGTTGTTGACGCAATGAACCGTGCACAGGATGAAACTGGCGAAGCTAAATTATTCTCAGCTAACATCACGGCAGACGATCACCACGAAATGTGTGCTCGTGCTGACTACATTTTGGAAGCTTTCGGTGAAAATGCTCCTCGTGTTGCTTTCCTGGTTGACGGTTATGTGGGTGGCCCAGGTATGGTGACAACTGCACGTCGTAACTACCCTGGTCAATACTTACACTACCATCGTGCAGGTCACGGTGCTGTTACTTCACCATCATCTAAGCGTGGTTACACAGCTTATGTTTTAGCTAAACTGTCACGTTTAATGGGTGCGTCTGGTATCCATGTAGGTACGATGGGTTATGGTAAAATGGAAGGTGGACCTGAAGATAAAATCATCGCATACATGATTGAGCGTGATGAGTGTCAGGGGCCTGAGTTCTATCAGAAATGGTACGGCATGAAGCCGACTACGCCAATCATCTCTGGTGGTATGAATGCATTACGTCTACCTGGTTTCTTCGAAAACTTAGGTCACGGTAACGTCATCAACACTTCAGGTGGTGGTTCTTACGGTCACATCGATTCACCTGCTGCTGGTGCGAAGTCTTTACACCAGGCATACGATTGCTGGAAGCAAGGTGCAGATCCAATCGAATACGCGAAAGAGCACAAAGAATTTGCTCGTGCATTCGAATCATTCGAGCACGATGCAGATGCAATCTTCCCAGGTTGGAGAGACAAGCTAGGCGTTCACAAGTAAGCGAACGTTTAGTGATAAAAAAACCCTCACCACTTCGGTGGGGGTTTTTTTTCTAAACAACTTATCTTATAAACCCAATGATTATTCTAAGCTTATTCAAATCATAAAAGTAACTTTAGAATAGTTATTCATAAACAGGACAAGCCAATGAGCAATCAAGATCAGAATATTGATATGGAACAGTACAAAATTACTGAAGAACCTTACTACGAAGCCATGGGTGATGAAATTGCTTTATATGAAGCAGCCTATGAAGCGCGCATGCCCGTTATGATTAAAGGCCCGACAGGTTGTGGTAAGTCCCGTTTTATTGAATATATGGCCTATAAATTGGGTAAACCTTTAATTACCGTTGCCTGTAATGAAGATATGACCGCTTCGGATTTAGTAGGGCGTTATTTACTGGATGCAAACGGTACTCGCTGGTTAGATGGCCCGTTAACCACCGCCGCTCGCATTGGTGCTATTTGCTACCTGGATGAAATTGTTGAAGCGCGTCAGGATACCACCGTGGTGATTCACCCATTAACCGATCACCGGCGTACTTTACCGTTAGATAAAAAAGGCGAACTATTAGAAGCCCACCCTGATTTCCAGATGGTTATTTCTTATAACCCCGGTTATCAAAGTATGATGAAAGATCTTAAACAATCGACCAAGCAACGTTTTACCGGCCTGGATTTTGATTATCCTGACTCAAAAGTAGAGACGGCCATTGTTGTTAAAGAAACCGGTATTGATACAACAATTGCAGATAAGCTTGTAAAAATTGCACACACTGCGCGACACTTAAAAGGCCATGGCCTTGATGAAGGTATTTCAACACGCTTACTGGTTTATGCTGCAACATTAATGAATAAAGGTATCAAAGTGAAGTCGGCTTGCAAGATGGCGCTCGTCACACCTATCACTGACGATAACGATATTCGTGACACATTAATTCATTCAATTGATAGTATTTTTGCTTAAAATATTTACTACCAAAGTGAAAACTAAAGTAGTAAATAAAAGTGGTGAAAACAAATAATGTCAACAGAGTTTCCAAACCAACGTAAAAAATTAAAATGTAGTTTTGAGCAAATTGAAGATTGCTTTGATGACTATATGAAAGATGCATTACGTAATTTAAGCAATCAAGGTGTCGAAGATTATCTTTCTGGTGCATCCCTTGTTTGCATGATTGGCCGTGGTTGGGAACCTGTTTCCATCTACCTTGAAAAAATGCCTCAAATGGCGCACCGCCTGGGTGAACCCATTTTAAACATTGTTTCCAAACAAGTTTGGGATATGTCACGTTCACCAAACGGTAAATCGATTACACCGTTTATGCAGTGCTTACCTGAAGCTTCTCGTCGACTCGGCACACTCAAACAAATGCAGCATTTTTTTGATATTATTTTTGCCATGCTGGAAACAACAACCACTTCTGTTCATGGTCATCATAAAACCCATTCCAGTCAGGGCTTTCCCGAACTGTTAAAACAAATTCCCTATTTGTTAAATCAGTTATCTCTGGAAGGTTTAAAGAACTGGATCGAATACGGTGTGCGCAATTACAATCACCACCCTGAACGTCAGAAAGATTATTTCAGTTTGCAGTCTGCTGATAGTAAAGCGATGTTACAACGTGAGCGTCATGGCACATTATATATGGACTCTGAACGCCAGCTGGACATGTATTTGCGTAGTATGTGGCAGCAAGAAGAATACTTTGTCCCTTATTCATCAGGTTTTGACGATTTACGCAAACCACAACCTTATTATGATGATTTGGGTATGCGTATTCCTGATGTCTATGATGATCTCAATGGTGTGAGTGGCATTAACCGCTATCGTATTACACTGGCACATATGGCAGCCCATAAGCGCTGGACAGAACGACAGGTTGCAGATAATTTATCCCCCTTTCAACGTATTGCCGTTGAAACATTTGAAGATTCGCGGGTAGAACAACTTATTCTCAGGGAGTATCCGGGGCTAAGAAAATACTTTTGTGCCTTACATCCCATTCCTGTTGAAGGTAGTTGCGATAACAAAAAAGAATCCTGTGTTCGCCATCGCCTCGCAATGCTATCTCGAGCAATTCTTGATGAAAGTCATGGCTATCAGAATCCAGATATTCTTGAGTATGTAGAAAAATTTTGGGATACATTAAAGGACAGTGAATCAAGCACAAAGGAAATGTTAAACATTGCTATTTCTTTTACTGCAAAGACCCGTCGTCAAAGTGATCTTGCACCTAAAGTGCGTTTTGAAAATACCGAAATTAATTACCGTGATGATAATCGTCACCTCTGGGTATTCATCGAAGAAAACGATGAAGCGGAAGACGACACCAGCGAGCCTCAAAGCAAAGAAACGATTGAGCCCGATGGTTTACCACCTCGTCATTACCATGAGTGGGATTACCATACCAATACGTTTAAACCTGACTGGGTTACTCTGTATGAATCATTGTATGCACCGGGCAATGCATCTGACATTGATAAAATCCTGGAAAAACATTCTGCACTGGCAAATTACTTAAAACGTATTTTAGATTTATTAAAACCACAACAGTATGTTCGTATCCGTTATCAGGAAGAAGGCAGTGAACTTGATCTGGATGTCGCCATTCGCTCCTTAATCGATTTTAAAAGTGGTGCTCAACCCGATCCGCGTATTAACATGAGCCACAAACACGATGGCCGTGATATTGCCGTTTTATTATTAATGGATTTATCTGCATCACTTGATGAAATTCCCGAAGGCTGCACCCAAAGTATTTTAGAACTCAGTCGTGAAGCGGTTACCTTGCTGGGTTGGTCAATTGAACAACTTGGTGACAAATTTGCAATCGCCGGTTTCCATTCCGATACGCGGCACAATGTACGTTACCATCACATTAAAGGTTTTACAGAACATTGGGACGACGGCGTCAAAGCACGTTTAGCCAATATAGAAGCCGGTTTCTCTACCCGCATGGGCGCAGCGGTACGTCATGCAAGTCATTACCTGGAAAACCAGAAAGCCGATAAAAAATTATTACTGATATTAACCGATGGTGAACCCGCTGACATTGATGTCAGTGACGATAAACTGTTGATTGAAGATACCCATAAAGCCGTTGACGAACTGTCCAGCAAAGGTATTTATACTCACTGCATCAGTCTGGATAAAAAAGCCGATGATTATATTCAGGATATCTTTGGCACAAATGGATTTACGGTGATAGATAATGTCGATAAACTACCAGAAAAACTACCTAAATTATTTATGTCATTAACGGCTTAAGCATGACAAATACCGTAACAGTATCTATTCACTTCTCATTCAAAGGTAAAAAATACGCGCCTTCGATTACGCTGGAACTGGATAAATACCTGATATCCTCTGGCAAGATCCCCGATCTTTGCCCATTAATAGCCAATCAGAACAATTTTGATCTTTACTCCTATGAATATGAAATGATGCAAGCTGCCGAAATCGTCTTTAGCGATGCGAAAGGGCTGATCAACCAGTTTATTACCGATGGGCAATTAGACGTCGGTGCGTTTCAAACAGCCTGGCAGGAAGATCACATCGAGTCCGAGCTACTCAATATTGCAAAGAATCATATGAATATCAACGACTTCACAGCTCACCCTCCGCTAAAAAATGCCCTGCAAGCGGCCTATCGTCTGGGCAAACGGGATAGTGATCCCGAATTCATATAATAAGTACAATCCCTGGTTTTTAAAGCGGTTAAAATTGGTTTGCGAATCAATTAACCAAAAACCAGTTAGTAGCCCGGATGCAATGCAATCCGGGAAATAATGCATTAATCCTCCCGGATTTCGCTGTGCTACATCCAGGCTACATAAATATATAAAGATGGAATATGCAAATTATCAATACCTTAACTGAACGGCTAGTGTATGCAGTGGGTTTTTTATTACTGATTTCCGGTTTATATTAATTGTCTTCTTTTGCTCCATCAAAAATATAATAACGATTCTTGCCCGCATGTTTAGCTTTATACATAGCCTGATCGGCCTGTTTCAAAAGTTGTCTTGCATCTATCACAATGGCCTTTGAGTAATAGCTGATACCAATACTGGCAGTTACCTGAAGCATAAACTTACCAACCTGAACGGGTTGCGCAATAGCTTCCAGCACCTTGGTAATCAAAGGTAAACTGTCTTTACAGTTATTCAGATCGTCTATAATAATAACAAACTCATCGCCACTCAGACGGGCAATGGTATCGCTTTCACGCACTAATTGCTTCATACGCTTTGCTATCGTAACCAGTAATTGATCGCCTATTGCATGACCATAGGTATCGTTAACCGTTTTAAAACCATCCAGATCAATGTAGGCTAATGCAAAGCACTGCTCACGTCGCCTTGAATGAAACATAGCCTGTTCTAAACGATCTGCGAATAATAATCTGTTAGGTAAATCGGTTAATGCATCATGATGTGCAATATGTTCAAGCTTTTGCAGGTTGTCTTTTTGTATCGTAATATCAGAAAAAATAGCAACATACTTTTCAATATTTTTCTGCTCATCTTTTACTACACTAATATTCAGCATCTCGGCATAGACTTCACCATTTTTGCGCCGATTCCATATTTCACCTGACCAGCGTCCCTTATCCAGCAACTTATCCCACATAAGCTTGTAAAAGTCTTTGCCCTGGTGTCCAGATGATAGAATACGTGGGTTCTTTCCCATCACCTCATCACGGCTATAGCCAGTAATATGAGTAAAGGCATCATTAACTTCAATAATACGACTCTTCGAATCGGTAATAATAATTCCCTCTACCGCATATGAGAACACACTTGCCGTAAGTTGTAATCGGGAGTTGGCATTGGCAAGATCTGTTTGCAAACCTAACATACGCTTACCTACATCAAGGCGGGCTTTTAATTCAGCATTATTAAAAGGTTTGGCGATATATTCATTGGCTCCAGCATTAAGACCGGTAACAATATCATCAGTTTCACTACGAGAAGTTAACAAAATAATATAAGGCGGGTTATTCGTTTTCTGTTTTCGTATACGTTGGCATAGTTGCAACCCATTTAGCCCCGGCATTTCCCAGTCAAGTAATAACAGAAGTGGCGCATCCTCTTGCTGCAAAGTTTGCCATGCAATAGCACCATCTTCTGCTGCAACAACCTCATAGCCCCATTTGACAGCAACCGAACTCAACATTAAACGTGAAGTAGTATCATCTTCCGCTATTAATAATTTCATACCAGGTGTTCTTCCATTGCAGTTTTAAGTTGAATAAAAACTACATCTATTGCCAGCATATTACTTTTAACTATAGTCTGTTCACCTGCCTTTGCAGCCAATTCTATTTTAAGCATGTGCTCACTAAATGCCATGCCACCCACATTAGCCGACGCACCTTTAAGTTTATGTGCCAATGTTGCAGTCTCCAGCATATCACCGGCCTCGACAGCTAATTTAAATTTTTCAATCTGTTTGGGTATATCGTTCAGGAACTCGGTCATTACCTTTGTTATCAGTTCATTATCATCCATCAAGCGTTTACTTAAAGCATCATAGTTAAAAACCGGAATAGTGGTTTCACTTGCAGGGCTATCTTCAGGTTGACTACTGCCTGCTGGTACTATTTCTTTTCTATCGGTAACCGCTGCATGACAATGGTCGGGTAACCAGCGCTGCAGTATCATCTGTAATTTAGTGGGGTCAACAGGCTTGGCGATATAGTCATCCATACCGGATGCGATGCATTTATCACGATCACCCTGCATTGCATTTGCTGTCATCGCGATGACAGGTAACTGGTGATTTTTAACTCCAGATTCTGGATCACGGATCTGCCGTGTTGCATCAAAGCCATCCATTATCGGCATCTGGCAATCCATAAATACCAGGTCATATGGAAACTGTTCAAGTGCCTGCAAAGCCTCTGCACCATTGGCAGCAAGATCGATATGAATACCAAACTGCTTTAACATACCTTCAGCCACCATCTGATTGACAGAATTATCTTCCACCACTAATGCCCGCGCATTGAACTGTAATGTTTTGCGTGTTTTAAACCGAGTACTAAACGACAGTTCAGCATCTCCCACACCCAGAATCTGAACCAATACATTATAAAGTTCAGACTGATTGATCGGTTTGGAAAGATAACCAGCAAAGCCAAGTCTCCGCATTTTTTTTGCATCACCCCGCTGCCCACGGCAAGCAAGTATGACTTTCTTAATACCCGCTAACAGAGTATGACTATCAATCAATTCACTGAGTTGACTGGCATTCATATCCTCTATCTGCATATCTACCAGAATAAAACTATACGGCTCACCTTGTTCGGCAGCGGTTTGCAGGATTTTCATGGCTTGTTGCCCACCTTTAACCAGAACATGCTCTACCTGCCAGCTATCCAGTATTTTACCCAGCAATTCCCGATTAGTGTCATTAGGTTCCACCACCAATGCTTTTTCATTCTTAAGATCAAATCTCTGTAGCGGTAACGACTGAGCTTTAACATTATCAAGATTCGCGGTGAACCAGAAAGTAGACCCCTTGCCCGACTCACTTTCAACCCCAATCTCACCACCCATCAGCTCAACCAGCTGCTTGCAAATAGCAAGCCCCAAACCGGTACCGCCATACTCACGTGTAGTTGAACTATCTGATTGGGTAAAACGTTCAAACATCGACTGCTGTTGTTTGTTATCCAGACCAATACCGGTATCGGTTACCCGAAAACGTAATCGACTTTGGTTATTTTGCTCTGCCTCTACTTCGTAATAAACAGCAATCTCACCTTGATCGGTAAATTTAATTGCGTTACCAACCAGATTGGTGAGCACCTGATTGATTCGAGCCGGATCACCCTTATACCATCGGTTTAATCCAGGGTTAGCAGGACAAATAAATTCCAGCCCTTTTTCATTCGCTCTAAAGCCAACCGTCTCAGCAAAATCTGCCAGCATCGAGTCCAGGTTAAACTCAAGCAACTCAAGTTCAAGTTTACCTGCTTCAACCTTGGAAAAATCAAGAATATCGTTAATGATACCAAGCAAGGATTCGGCACTGCGTTTAATCGTTATTGCCTGCGCGTGCTGCTCTTTATTAAGAGGGGTATCCAGTAACAGGTTGGTCATACCTATTACACCATTCATGGGGGTACGAATTTCATGACTCATATTTGCCAGAAAATCACCCTTGGCCTGACTTGCAGCTTCTGCCTGAAGCAGTGCAACTTCCAGTTCTTCAGTACGCAAATTCACTTTCTTTTCCAGGCTTCCGGCTAAATTCTTTAGCTCCTGTTGTGAGTTAGTCAGATGTTTTAACATGGTTTGAAAAGATTTAGCCAATAACCCTAACTCATCTGTACGCTCAGTTGCCGGGATACTGACATCATCTCCTTTGGCTATTCTGTCGGCTGCAATAGTAAGCTGATTAATCGGCCTTGTTAATCGCTTCGCCAGCAATGCCATTCCAATACTGATTAATATTACGACCACAACAACACCCAATGCTAAACGCTGCCCAAAACCCAGGGATAAGCCATCGATGACATTGTGTGAGACCAGTGCAGCAACCAGAATATGCTGCTTTTTATTTAACGGGTTATAGCGTAAATGAGAATGAATAAGACTGGCTGAACGTTCGGGAATATCCAGAAATCTGGACTCCCCATCAATTAACAGTAGCTGTTGAAATTGCTGAAAATCTTTTTTCATGCCAGCTTCGCCACCCATCGCTAATGTAAAACGACGATCCCTGTCTGGATGAAACAGGTAGTCACCTTCTTCGTTAGCCAACATAAAAGTAACATCGTCTGGTGCCGAGTTAAAAGGTTTGGCTAATGCCTCAAAGTTGGCATTAATAACGACCACGCCAAATACAGTATCGCCTGTTGTAAAAATGGGGGCAGCAACACGCATTACTGGCTGCAAAGGCAATACAATTGTGCCATGTTCTTTATTGAGTTCTACTTTGGAAAGAAACTGCTGACCAGGCTGTAAACGTATGGTTTCATGAACATAGTCACGTGAGCCTTTTGCCTGAAGTTTTTTATCATTAATAATAACGATATTGCCATTACGACGCTCTACCCGTACAAGTTCCAGACCATCATCAGCAGTACCAATATAACGAATCTGAAGATAATCTGGACGTTGCTGTAACAGGATTTTAAAATCAAGTGCCAGCCGCTGCTTCCAGAGTTCCAGCGTCATATTGCGTGTATCATCATAACCACCCCCTGCAACTGCCCGATAATAACCAATAATCGAGTCTGAAGTTGATATACCTTGTACATCCAGACGCATACGATCAATATTGTCATGAAAGCGATTAGTCAAACGCAACAATTCACCTGCCATACGTTCCACACTCTGTTCGCGTAATAAAGTACTTGCATCTTTATAACTATAAATCGATATACCAAGAACACCGATACCGGCTATCACAAAAGCAAATACAGCAAATCGAGTCGGTAATGAAAGAGTCATTGCGCGACATCATCCTGATGTAAAATTATTTTTAAGCCCATTGCAACACCTTCCAGAACCTGCAACACATCCGCTGGTGTTTTATTTTTTTGTCGTGGCACAGGTTCAGGGATAAGCTCCATACCAATAAAAACCTTTAGTTCAGTTAACTCGGTTTCAATCAATCGTACCTGTTTAAATACGTCGGTTGGTGTCACTATTTCACCAGGATACAGTGCAATGCGGTGCAGGCCGAAAATCCCTGCCCGACGTTTTGCTTTTAATATAAGGTCAAGCACTTCAGCTGCTTTTAGTAATACCTCTCGAGGTTGAGTGTATGGTTTTAGTTTAATTGAACTCCAGAGATTGGCTGGAATTGTTTCACCCAGGCTTCTCGCAATCAGTTGAATATCCTGCTTAATCGTTAACACTTCCCGATACACATCATCCGGCGTAGATCCTTCAGAACCAAGAATGACATCCAGTGAGTATAAAATCTGCTGCATATTCTGATAAACATCACTGGGCTGCTTGTCTTCGTATTCATCTACCTGATTTGCCATTGCACCCCATAATTCCGTTTCCATTCCCTCTTGTTTAAAAATTAATTCCAGCTCATTATCCAGACGCAAGGTTAAATCATAAACTTCTGAAGGGGTAATAGTTCGCAATGGGTAACGTGGTACCACCATTTCACCCAACCCCTGGCGCTGACGTAACACACTCACTTTTTCAAGAATTTCCAGAGTCTTGCCATATACATGGCGGGGTTGCATACCGGTAATTTTTTTGGCTTTACGTGGCATAATTTGAATACCGCGCATACGACGATACTTTTTTAACTTTTCCAGAATATGGCTACTTATTGAAAAAACATGGTTTGGTGTTTTTAGTAATACCGAACGGTCATATTGTTGCAATGGTTTATTGAAATCAAATGTCGGTAATAATGCAGTTGCCCAACGGGTATTTTGAATTACGTCATCCGGTGTTTTACCTTCCTGTGGCTCAGGCTCGGGAAATTCACGTTCCAGCCCAAGACGAAACTGGATACTTTGTAGTTCAGCGATAGCAACGCCCATTTCATCAAACACGTCACTTGGAGTAATCACTCGCCGGGGTAATGTACGTATTTTAAGTGGCACCATCCATAAATTTTTTTCTGCCTGACGGATTTTTTCCAGTAACTCATACACAGAGGTCAATGCATGATTGGGTAATTTTCCCTGAGTCAAAACAGGTATCGGGATATCTGGTGGTAAACTTTGGCTGCGGCGCAAAAACTGCGCCAAACGGATAACCTGCAAACTTCGGGTGTAAACTTCAGAAGGTGTTACCCCTCGCAAACCCAGCGTTTCCTCAATAGCAATGGATACCTCTGAAAGTGCCGCATAAACATCATTAGACGTTTTATTACCAGGCAGCGTATATTTTTTCTTTGTTATTTTGGCTTTGGTGTCTTTGCGTACCAATAAACCCAGCTCCTGACGCAGACGAACAACCACGCTGAATACCTCGTTTGGCGTAATGTCCCTTCCTGGGAAGCGGGGAACGGTAATACCACCCGTTTTTACAATATTGAGACGATAACTGTTAATTTCGCCCAATACTTCCAGGGCTTTCTGAAACACATGCCGAGGTTCACGTCCCCCCTCTATTTTTACCCGTGGCCAGGGTGTCGTAATTTTGTTTTGCTTTCTTAATTCACGTAAATCATCTGCAAGCAGTTGCACCTCAAGATAAACATCATTCGGGGTTTTTTCTGCCGTTATTGCCGCCAGAAGAGGGGGAGAAGCAGGCAAAAATGTAAGGATAAAGATAATGAATACTGTATAAAAATGCATATAAGGTATATAAGGTATATACCGGGTTACATTATCAAATTGTCTATAAACTGCACGATAAAATGGTTTAATAAATCCCCCATTTTAAAACACCCCAGGCTCAGGTTTAGTAAATGTGATTTCTTATTTATCGGCCTTTAGGCCTTATTTCTAAAGCATTTTCATGAAAAAAATGAAAATACTTCGATATTTAATAACCTTCATCAAGGCCGGTTTTACAAAAGCCAAACCCGCATTTGAAAACAGGCAGCTTAAAATATGAATTATCAAATTCTGCTGAATATTTTCACTTCGTTTTAAAGCTTACTAGAATAACCACAATAAAATGGTGTTTTTAAATTTTAATCTCTTTCACTGTGGCCAACCTACTACGGTGATTAATAGCCAGAAGGCACAATACCGGTGCCAGTGAAAATTCTCTAATCAGATATAGCATTCCCAATACAAACAGGTAAAATACCGCATTATTCAAAATACACTCATCTGCTCAGCATTGTGTTAGCAGTGGTGAAACAATAGTTATCAAATACAGGCAGCAACATGAACACAAATGAAACTCAAACCCGTAATATATCGCAAACCATCATGGCTCAATCTATCTTCTGGAGTCGATGGCTGCAGGCACCACTGTACCTTGGCTTGATTGTCGCACAGGCTGTTTATGTCTATCATTTTATGATTGAGCTAGGCCACCTTGTCGGCAAAGCAACCACCATTGGTGAAACTGAAATTATGCTGATTGTTTTAGGCTTAATTGATGTCGTAATGATTGCAAACCTGCTTATTATGGTGATTATCGGCGGTTATGAAACATTTGTGTCACGGCTAAATCTTAAAGAACACCCTGATCAGCCAGAATGGTTGTCACATGTTAATGCCGCAACAATGAAGATTAAATTATCCATGGCATTAATTGGTATTTCATCCATTCACTTACTAAAAACATTTATTAATGCTGAGCAGATGAGTGAAGCAACAATGCTATGGCAAGTCGTTATACACTTAACCTTTATTATTTCCGCTGTCGCAATGGCCTACACTGATCGCATCATGACTAAAAACCTGCTGGATGCACATCAAGACTTTAAACATGGCTAAGCTTTAGCTTTATAATGCAGCAAACAATTGTTGATTTAATTCGGCACGGTGAACCACAAGGTGGTAGCCGCTATCGTGGCCACCGTGTTGATGACCCTCTTAGTGAACATGGCTGGCAGCAAATGTGGCAGGCTGTAGGCCATTACAGTCAATGGCAACAGGTTATCAGTTCACCCATGTTACGCTGTATCGAATTTTCAAGGCAACTTGCAGACAAGCACAATATCCCCTTACAAATTGAAGGAAACTTTAAAGAAGTAGGCTTTGGAACATGGGAAGGCTTAAGCCGCGAGCAAGTTAAACAAAAGAATCTGGCTGAGTATAACAATTTTTATACCGACCCTGTTAATAACCGCCCTCCGGGTAGTGAAGATCTGGGTGCATTTATACAACGCGTTATTCAGTCTTATTCAGAGGTGGTTGAAAAATTCAGGAACCAGCACATTCTAATCGTTGCGCATGCAGGTGTTATTCGTGCAATTCTGGCATATGTTGTACAGGCTCCAGCACAGGGAATTTATAATTTCAAAATTCATAATGCAGGAATAGCCCGCATTTGTATTAACTGCGGCAATGACACAAAGCTGAAATCATCCGAGATTGTATTTCTTAACCAGTCCTTTGGCTAGGCGTTGTTGATCTTTCATTACTACGAACTTTCTCGCAAACTTTATAACCGTTCATTGTTGGCATCATTACATCAAGTTATAGCAGATATTGTTTATTCACAGCTATAATAATCACTACGCTTACGTAATACAGTTAAGGCAGCATAAGCTTCCGAAAAACCACTTTCTGCTGATTGCAGCCACCAACGTTCGGCTTCACAATAATTTTTGGCACCGCTGTCACCATTCGCATAAATGGTTCCCAGATTAAACTGTGCAATGGCATCGCCACTGGTTGCGGCCTTACGCCACCACTTCATTGCTTTTATAATGTCTCGCTGTACACTCCCTTGTCCCATCGCATATAGAATGCCCAGATTATATTGTGAGTCTGCATTACCCTGTAAAGAGGAAATCATCCACCATTTCATTGCTTTTGCCAGATTCACCTTAACGCCTTCTCCTTTCGCATAGGCAACGGCCAGATTATGCTGGGCACGATCATCACCACCTATAGCAGCCAGGCGATACCATTGATATGCAACCCGCGCATTTCCACCCGTCTCAATTCCCACATCATGCAGCACACCCAGGTAATATTGTGATGCACTGTGGCCATGCATTGCCAACGGCTCAAACAGACGTAACGCCAGCGCATATTCCTGTTCGGTATAGGCTTCTACAGCCGCATTAAACTGCTCGCTTTGAACCTGTACCCTGGCACTGATACGGATTAATCCCATACCCTTATTAATGGCATCCATTTCGGAGTAGCTAATTTTATTTAAGGTTTGTTTTGTTGCAGAATGTGCGATTTGCTGGCCAATAATAAGCACAAATACAAATATCGTAAACAGCGTTAGCATGTTCCTGGTTTTTGTATTACCAGTCTGGCGACGTTTCGCTTTGACTTTATTCATTAGCCCTGGTTTCGACTGCCGTGCAGCCCTTTTTCGTCGACCTGTACCCATGGCGATAACCTCCAACGACCATTGCCGTAATATTGGAAACTTCTACCTGTATTATCGACTCGGATCAGTCAGACTTTAAATTCGTGGATTATTTTATAAAATCAAAAACTTAGGGAGGCTAATATTAGCTGGGACATATCTTTGGCGCTATAGAGATGGCTGCTCAGGCAGGCATAAAATAGCCTAAGCACGCGAATATCTTACTCACGCTTCTTTACGATGTTTTAACTTCCTATTTTTTATAGTCGTTAAGGTGCCTGTTTATAAAATCTGCCATACGTTGTATCGCATCTTTTGAAGCCAAATCATCCGCAAAAGTTCTGACATTAGGTGGGCGAAAATCAAAACCACGTCCAACTCCGGGGTAAATAATAAGCCGAGCATCTCTTTCTTTAGCCTGCAATACTTTAATGCCGGTCTCGATAACCCTGCGACGCTGGTACTGTTCTTCATCACCAATAAAAACCAGTACCGGGATCCTTAAACTATCAATTTCAGGCGCATAGCCATAAACTTGAGAAGGTTCCGGTGCATTTGGATCCTGCCAGTGTGGGTAATAAGAAACATAACAGACTAAAGCTTTTTCCTGGCGATTAAAAGTTGTCGATATTTTTAAGGAATAATAACCACCACGGGTATGTGAAACAATACAGGCTTTTGAGGTACTAATATCTTTACGTGCCAGTAAAATATCTACAACCCCATTAGCATCTTTTTCCAGTTCATAATCATGCTCAACAGGATGCGTACTGAGAAAGTTTGCTTTATAAATATCAGGAGCAAGCACCACAAAACCACGAGCAGCAATCCGTTTCACCTGCCGTTGCATTAAAGCACCCAGGCCACGGCGACCATGCTGAAAAACCACAGCCGGGTATTTTTTATTATCGTCCGGGCGCACCACCATTGTCGGTACCGTAATATCACCCCGCTGATACTCTGTCCAGGAAACTTTAACCTTGTGATTGGTAACTTCTGGTAACTGTCCTTCCTCCCACCAGTTATTTTCCCACCACCATGATTTATCTTCCGGATTTTCCTTATCTGCACTAACCGTTGTTAAAATAAGAAATGTGGCAAATAAGATAAATAATATACGTTGCATGCTGGTTTCCAGAAATTTATATCGCTCGATAAAGGAGTAAATTCTTTATAAATTGAATATTATACAGTTTCATTCAAGGTTGCTTGCTCGACATAAGTGCGACTAAATTGTTCCAATTAAGTTTCATATAACATTGGCTTACCCAAAGTTTGTACAGATAAATCTTTTTACAATCAATTCTGTACAGCCTCGCTCG
>CAZEZI010000028.1:0-22669 GCA_964516315.1 uncultured Thioalkalispiraceae bacterium | reverse complement strand
CGTTAGGCGTACAAGCATGTTTAAAAATTAGGTATAAAAAGCAGCATCCTTTCAATACTGCTGTCGCTAATTTTGATTATTGTATCAGCAACAACCATAGATAGTGCATATAAAAATATAATCATAGGTATGACTCTCATATTCTATTGCATATACCGCTATAGAGAAATATTAAAAAACACACAAACATAGCAAGGACAATTATTTAGTTATTAAAATATTTGGGTTAAAGTAAAAAAGTTTTTACTCTTACCACAAGCATACGGATAAACAAATTAGTGATCTTGTAGAATATAAAAATACCAGAATGGGATATGATACAATATCTAATCCCGGATACTATGTTACACTCTATCTACAATAAACAGGTAGCGTGCTCAACAAACCTAACCATAGAAAATTATCAATTATTTTAAACCTTATGCGTAAATAATGAAGTGTATATTTTGTAATAAACCGGTATTTGGGGAAACAGGGATATCCGTTCCAGGGGCGGGGCCTGCACATCAACACTGTCTTCAGGCAAATGAAGCACTTCAAAGGACTTTTCAAAGCCTGGATATAACAGCACTGAGTGATCAAGAGCTAACCGAGTTAAAAGATCTGGTGTTATCTGAGGAAAATCATCGAAAAAGAGATGACTCTGAAGAAGATGTTGAATTGTTTTAATACATGCTAATTGCTCTGTAAGGCAATACTAACATTTGCCGATAATTTTAATGCGTATAACACCGTAGACTTGATCTGAATTTTGTGACCAGCTCATGGTCTTGCCCAAGAATATTAAATATTTTTAACATCGCCACTCGCGGATAGGCTCCATTGTAATTTTTGTCTACTTGCAAAATATCCGCCAGCAGTTGCAGTGCATCGGCATATTCTTTATTTAACACATAAAAAGCAGAGAGTTGTTGCATTGCCTGTAGATCGTTTGTGTTGTTATTGACTGTTTCGATTAGAGTGTCGACATCAATAATTTTTTCCGCAATAACCAGAAAACTTAATTCGTCCTGTAGGGCTATAATTTCTTTTAACTTGTGTATTTCGGCTGGCAGTGATGCTAATAATTTAAGTGCATCGGTATAACGTTGCTCGTGTTTTAGTAATTTGCACAGCGAGATGGGTAACTGACTATTGTCCGGGTCATCAACAATGGCATTCGTAATCATTTGGTAAGCTTTGGCATGGTTGCCTTGTGCATACTCGGCGATAGCATCCGCCAGCGTCTGATCGGAATCCTTTGCAACATACTGGCTCAACACACGGTTAAGATCTGTTTCGGACTGGTAACCATGCAAGGTTTCAATAATGTTCCCGTCTCTGAATAATTTTAAGGTAGGTACACTGGTTATGCTATATTCTTTACTAATTTTATATTCTGTTTCCGTATCTACATTCACTAATAACATTCGGCCATTAAACTGGTGAATAAGCTTGTCCAGAATCGGGTACTGGCGTAAACATGGGCCGGCTTTTTTAGACCAGAAATTAACTAGCACCGGGCCTTTGTTTGAGTTGTCCAGCACCAGCGCCTGAAAATTATCGGCATTCGCAGCATGGATATAAGGGGAGTCGATTGAATCTATCATTATTGAAATATTATCTTTTTAAAGCTAGTGAATTTGCGGCATGTCCGTTTGGTCAAAATATTCCTGCATAATGTCACGTACAGGTTGCGGGTAATTTAAGCGCACCATTTCAGACATACCTTCTTTAAAGAACCCAGGTGCATCCATCGGCAAGGCTTTAATTAAAGCACTAAAAACCTGACGCATTGTGTCGGAGTTGTGTGTTCGAGTTGCAACAATGCCACGGTTAATATTAAGTATACGCCATGGACGATGCATATTGGTTATTTCAACATCCTGTTTAATGCTGTCACTACAGGCATCGGCAATTTGCCCCATAAAATCAGCCAGGGCAATCAGCTCTTCCGGTTCTTTTAAGGCATTGGCTAATTGTGCCAGCGCATCGACAATAGGCTCAAGAATATTAATATGGCCTTCGTGCTTTATCACCCAATCAGCAATAACCAGCGACAGCTCCTGCAAACTATTCTTTTCAACAAGACTTTTATTCGCATCAGCCTGATAAATTAATTTTTCTAAAATAGATAAGCCATGCTCCCCAATATCTGTAATGTCATTGGCAACAAAACTAGCCTGCCGCTTATCAACCCCTTCGACTATATCAAAGAACTGGTTCATGGCTGCAATCGTAGTTGTCATTGATTCTTCTGCACTATTATGAACATGATTTTTTTCAGCTTCTATCAATTGTTCGCATAGTTGTGTAAATTTTTCACGCGCGTCCTTCAGTGATATTAATTGCAATTCCATTTCTATCTCCATTTATGCCATCGCACCATTGATATTAATAATCTGGCCAGATATATAGGCTGCATTATCCGATACTAAAAAATCAACTAGTTTTGCAACTTCATCGGGCGTGCCGGCACGCTGCATGGGCACTATCTTTTTAATGGTTTCTTTATCAAAAACCCCCTCGGTCATTTCACCCTGAATAACACCGGGGGCCACCACATTGGCAGTAATGCCACGCGAAGCCATTTCAATGGCAATGGATTTTGTTGCACCATGCAAGCCGGACTTGGCCGCAGCATAATTGGCCTGGCCACGATTACCCATAACCCCCGCAATCGATGACATTGAAACAATCCGCCCCCAGCGTGTTTGCATCATGGGTAACAATAATGGCTGAGTGACATTAAAAAAACCGTTCAGGCTGACATCCAGAACCTTTTGCCACTGCGCTGCCTGCATACCGGCCATAATGGCGTCGTCATGAATACCCGCGTTATTCACCACAATTTGTATCGCGCCTTTTTCTAACAAAGACTGAAGTTGCTGCTTTGTTTGTTCTGCATCGGTGATGTTAAAAATAACGGCTTCGGCAGCGCCACCATCATTTTTTATATCCGCAACCAGTTTTTCGGCACGTTCCGGTCTTGAATTGGCGTGCACAATAACATGGTGGCCACTGGCTGCCAGTTGTCGGCATATTGCCGAGCCAATATCACCACTGCCGCCGGTAACAAGTGCACGTCTGGTTTCTGTTTCCATTTTTATCCTGCCTCTGCCATTTGTATAACCGTTGCCCGACCGGTCGCGACTTTTATTTTTTCACCCATTGTATTTTCTTTGGCCTGAATAAAGTACATTGTAAATTCATACATTAAGCTGCCGCCCTGCGCCATTAATTGTTTAGCATAAATATTCAGGTTCTGTTTAATTGTATCCAGATAAGTGTAGCTTAATTCAACATTGCGTACTGCTGCCAGATAACCCGGTGGTAAGCTTGTATTTTTTTCTCGCGCAAGTAAGCCACCGTGTATAGCCATTGCCTGTGCACAATATTCGATGGCATGCAATGCAGATAATTTATTATTTTTATATAGCGGGTTATCTGTTCGCAAATGCGAAGTTGTTGAACACAATACTGATTCATTGTCCCACTCAATAACTTTGTCGTTTAAACACATTAAACCGGAATGGGGTATTAAACTGGCCAACTCTTCTCTTTCTATCATGCTACTTTCACACTAATATTTAAAGACGTTGACTGTAAGTGTGGCAATACAATATCTTGTGCTTCGTTATTGGCAATGGCTTGTAATAACGGTAATGAACGTGCTGCGGGGTTAGCCGTGCGCAACTGCTCTAATGCCGAATTGGCACATTGTGTATAAACATTGCTTTCATCTAAATACAGTTGCAGCTCGGCAATGCTGTTTTGTTCCTTATTCGCAGACAGGCACATTGCAACGGCAAAGCCTGCCTGCAAATGTCGCGCACTATCTAAAGGCATGGGTGCCGGATAATCATAGGCAACGAACAAAACCGGCTGTTGCTCCACCACTGTAAAACTGCTGGCTTCTATCAAGCCGGCAGCAAAACTTTCGTTGCAGGCAGATAAACTGTTCGAGCTGTGTTGTGACTTTGCGGCTATTGCCCAGTAACCGGCCGGCGCATTGTGCACCGAATTATGGAAAAGGGTGGGCGAAACAGGATGCTCGGGCAACATTAGCGCCTTACAAATTTTATCAATAATCTCATGATCGCCATCGGACGATGCAAAAACGGTGGCATAATTTTGAGCCGCATCCAGATCCGAAGCCAAACATTCTTCGGCGGCGTGCAGTGCCAGCTTTATAAGCTGTGTTGTTCGACGGCGCTCATTGGCTGGCAAAATAGCCGGTGAAAATTTGGGTAAGTCTTCGATAATATATTTTTCTTTACCCAATAACACCGACTGACCTTGTTGCCAGCCAATCAACCCTGGCGCAACCAGGCTGATTGCATTGATGTAAATTGTTGTGCTCATTGCCTTAACTTAACCTTGTCGCCCAATAATTAAACTGCAATTACTGCCACCAAAACCAAATGAATTACTGATAAAGCGGTTTACTGTATTATTATTTTTAGCCATTACAATATTAGCATTCGTAGTCGGGTCAATTTCCTGTGTGTTTAAATTAACCGGCATAAAACTATTTTCAATCGCGAGGCAACCAAAAATAACTTCGGTAATACCCGCGGCACCCAGCGTATGGCCGGTCCAGCCTTTGGTTGAGCTGGCGGCTGTTGTATTGCCAAACACCGTCATTACCGCATTGTCTTCTGCGCTATCATTCGACTGTGTTGCAGTACCGTGTAAATTAATATAATCAATATCCTTACTACTTAAACCAGCCGAATCCAGTGCAGCCTGCATGGCTTTTGCTGCACCGCGCCCCTCAGGATGCGGTGTTGACATATGATAAGCATCGCTGCTTTCACCATAGCCCTGCAAGGTAAGTTGTTCGCCTGCACTATCGATATGCTCTAATAATGCAAAGCCTGCGGCCTCACCAATATTAATGCCTGAACGATCTTTGCCCCAGGGCGTGCATTTTTGTTCCGACACAAGTTGCAAACTGTTAAAGCCATAGAGGGTTGTCAGGCATAAGCTGTCGACCCCGCCAACGATGGCAGCATCACAAAAACCGGCCTGCATATGACGATAGGCACTAGCAAACACTTTGGCACTGGATGAACAGGCGGTCGAGACCACATGCGCAATACCCTTTAATTCATAATACTGCTGCACAAAGTCGGCTAACGAAAAAGTATTGTGGGTTTTGGTGTAGTGATAGCTGGAAGATAAGCCCTCACCTGAATTAATTTGATCGCCCAATTGCGCATATGCCAGTTCAGTTTGCTGGATACCCGAAGTACTGGTTCCCAAAAAAACGGCAACACGGCCAGCGCCATATTTATCACGTGCCGCTAAAACAACCTCACTAAAATTGTCCTGCTGTAATCCCAGATAGGTTAAACGATTATTTCTGCAATCAAACCCTGACAAATGCTCAGGTAAACTGACTTTATCCAAATCCGCCACCTGGCCAACAAAGGTTTTTAGATCACAGCCATCAAATTGATTCGGACTTAGGCCACTTTGCTGCTGTTGCAATGCCTGCAGTGATGCTGCATTTCCTGCACCCAGAGCATTGGTGGCAGTATAACTTGTTATTTTTAAGGGTTTAATGGCCATTTTAATTTTACTGATTATCTTGCGGGCGGCTGAATAAAACGGCAAACAGGAAGCTCAAACTCACACCTAAAAAGACCGTTAAACCAATCGCACTTAAAACCGGAATACTTGAACTTGCTAGCATACCAAAAACCAGTGCCGTTGACCCGAAGCAAACCAGAATTCCATAGACTGTTTTTTCCCGTGCAGACCGATCTTCACTTTTACGGGTGAAAAACAAACTATAATCCAGCCCCAAACCCAGCACCAGCAATAGCGATACCAGATGGAACAACGACAAAGCCTGACCCAACATATTTAATAATAAAATATCAAATGTTAACGCCATTGCCACAATAAAACTTACCTGCATTAAACGCTGGCGGTCTTTTAAGCCAAGCCATAAGGTAATAAAAATTACCAGTAAGCCGGCTCCAATAAGACTGATTGCTTCATTTCTAAACTCATCAATAATGGATTGTGATATTCTTTTAATATTCAGAAAGGATACATCTGGATTATTAAGCTGCCGGATATTTTGTTTTAATACCGTGCTATCTTTAACACCGACGAACCTGACAATACCTAGCCATGCATTGCCTGACTCAAATAGCATCGGTGACAATTGCTTAGACAACAAGGTGCCTTTTAATTGTGGCATCGCCAATGGCGCAAGTTCCCGACTGGCTGCCACATCATTAACAAACGCTGTAAAACTGTTTTTTCTAAAATGACTATTTTTTGTTGCTGTAGAAACGATTGCTGCCAGGTTATCTTTTGCTGGCAATTTTTGTTGCCGCAGTAACTGTGTTTCAACACTGGGTAAAATCTGATATGGCGCACGAAAGCCTGAAATAATATTGTGTTCAACAAGGCCGTTTAAAAAACTTTTTAGCTTTTCTGCTTTACGAATAACTTCATTACTGTTTGTACCGGTGACAATGGCAATATTTGTTAAATTATCAGTATTTAACTGCTGTCGAAGTTGTGTGTCTATTTTTAATTGTTCTGCGGAAACCGGGCTAAGTTTAGCCAGATCACTTTCCCATTTAACAGGGAATAGTAAAAATAAAATACCTGCAATAACAAAGCTCAGAACTACAAAATTAAGCTTAAAAGGAACACCACAACGACTTAACCTGGTTATCCATTGCGGTATGGTTGCAACCACTTTATTTGCCTTAAGCTGTAATAAAGCTGGTAACACAAAACGGGTAACAATAGCCGCTGCCAATAAACCGCTAATGGCAAATACACCCAACTGAGCCAGCCCACTAAAATTTGTTTGTGTTAATGCAAAAAATCCCAGACAGGTTGTTAATACGCCCAACCTTAGTGTTGGCCAGATATTTTTAATACTTTGCCGAATGTTCTCGCTACTCGTTAAGTGGCTAAAAATATGTACCGGATAGTCCAGCACCACACCAATCAGGGTTAAACCAAAGGCCAGCGTAATGCCATGCACACTGTTAAAAATAAGCTGGGTTACCACAAGGCCAGCTAAAATAGCAGAGAACAAGGGTAGCCCAGCAAGAAAAACATACCAGAGTGATCGAAATGCCCAGAAAATTAACAGCAACACCGCAGCACTGGCGACAATACTAATACGCTTTGAATCCGATTTTATTTTTTCACGCGCCTGCACTGCAAACATGCCCATACCGGAAATGATAATTTCCAGATCACTCGAACGAATAGCGTTAAAATCCTGTGTAATTTTATTGATTGCCCATTGCTGTTTGTTGATATCTGCACCGGTTATATCAACGGCAGCCACTAACAAAGCAGACTTACCATCTGGCGCAGACCAGACACCCTGCGTTTTTTCCGGTTGCTTGCCAACCTGCCACTGTTTAAGGATAAAACGTACTTCCGCTGTCGGGTCATATTGAAATGTTTTTTTAACCATACCAGCTAACGGTGAACGTAACTCCTGATAACGTTGCTCTAACGCTTGAGAAAAATTTTTCTGGCTAAATCCTGAAATATCATCATTCTGTGCACTTAATAAATAACGGTATTTTTTTAACAGCATGCGATCTTTTAACGGCAAGAAACCTTTACCATTATTCACAAAGATGAAATTTTTATCGGCTAATAATTTCTTGCGCACTTGAATACTTGCCTTTGTGCGCTCGCCAGCCGTACCACCATGAATTGAAATCAGGAACAAACCGCTGTTTGATTCATTAATGGTATTTAAAATAGTCAACGGATCAATAACCGCTGATGATTTTCTGGATTGATTATTATCTGTTTTCTCGGGTAAAAACTGTTGCATATCTGAACTGATCGTTGTTTTGTAAACAACAAACCAACCAGCAAACATAAAAAACACCAAAATACCGATAACAGGGGAAAAAAGCTCAATTCGTGGCTGTTTATTGTTTGAATTTAGCACGCTATTTTTTACTTACTGGATTTTTTATAGTTAGCACACTTTTATCTCCACCGGATTCCAGTGTAACAACCTTTTTGACTGTGCTACCCAAACCCTCCACAGTGATAACATCAATGTATTCCAATGCTTCTTCGTCAGTGGGTGTTAGCTTGATAACCCATTTTGATTCGTTCCTGTATAGTCCAGAAGGCAGAGCTTCAACAAACTCAACATCATAATGCTGCTCAAGTTTTCTTAAATCACCTGATAGTACACCACGGTAGGCTTCAACAAATACTTCAATCAGTGGATAGTTTGAAAGAAGCAATTCATGCTCTTCTCCATCTGCTTTTTTAATGGTTAGCGTATCACCGGTTACTTTGAAATATTCGGCTTCAGGCTGTGTTATTTTTTTGATTAAAGTATCTGGCGCGGTATATTCAAGCTGGCCACTCAACTTTATTTGTTCATTTAGCAAGCTATAGGTTTTTATTTCTGTAAATGTCATAGAAATTTTCTGGATAGCCGACAGCTTGTTTAAAACAGAGACTAAGCCCTTATTGTCGGCAACAGCCACACTGGAAAACAAAACAGTTAATGTTATCCATAACAGTGTTCTGATTATTTTATTTACTTTCATCATTCCAGAAGTCATAAAAATTAAACCAGTTATTGGGCGACTTTATAATATAGTGCTCTAATCGGGAAACATATTTTTGCGTCCAGAGCTGAACCTCTTGCTGTCTTTTTTTACGATCAATATTTAATCCCTCAGTTAGCAATTCAAAATGAAGATCATAGCGATTACCACCCTGATATAAACCATAAAATAACACAACCGGTACTTTTAATATCGACGCCATTAACATTGGGCCAGCAGGAAAGTCGAGCTTATCACCCAGCAAGGTGCATTCTGTCTTTCTTTCACCCTCAGTTACACGATCGCCCAACATGCCGACAAAATAACCTTCATCTATCGCCTGTTGCATTTGTAAAAGCGCATCGTTATCGGCAAGGTTAATAACTGTTTTTGCCACATCTGGATTCAGCTCGTCAAAAACTCGGGTAATCATTTGATTATGCTCACGATACATTAATACTTTTAAGTTTACTCTGGTATTCTTAACGGCCAATGAACGTAAAACTTCAAAGCTGCCATGATGTGAGCCCAGTAGAATGCCGCCTTTACCCTGCGCCATATACCGGTCAAGAATATCCTGGCCATAAATTTTTATTTTAAATTTATCATGTTGATCGGTAAGAAAAAAAACACGGTCCAGAATTGTCGCCGAGAAATGGTGGATATGCTTTGTAACCGCAGCAAAAGAAACCTTTGAATCACCGTTTAAGGTTCCAAGACGTTTAAAATAATTTTTAGAAGCGCGAATAACCTTTGGCGAGGTAACAAAAAAATAGGCGGTAATAGGATATAAAATAATTCTTGCAGTCGGGCGGCCAATATTTAAGGCTATCCAGCAAATTAATTTTAGTGTGAATGAATTGCTTCTTTCGCTACTTTCTTTCCAGTTCGTGCTTTTTTCTGCTGCATGGCCCATAATAAAGTTACTCGCTGCCATCCTGTTCTTCGAGCTTTATCTCGCCCTGCGCCATCAATTCACCACTGTCATACATGGAAAATTTTATTTTTGAATGGCCGGTACTGGCAACAACTTTATCCTCGATCTGCACAGACACTTGCTGTTCTGCAACTAAAGGCTGCAAAAACTTTACACTGCTAAAACCAGTTACTTTAAACCCACTGTTCTGCTGTAAAATAATACTCGCCACTTCATCCAGAATAACCACGCCCGGTACAATCGGGTTGCCCGGGAAATGTCCTTCCAGAGATGGGTGATCTTTTTTTATCTGGAATGATGACTGTACTGCTGGCATTATCCTGTTTCCACCTACACTATTTTAGCTTTACATTGGCACGACAAATTGATAAGTGCCTGCCGCGTTAACTTTCCGGTTTCATTATAAGGCAGGCTTACCACCTTATATATTGGGCGTGGAATAAAAACACTATCAACCTTCTGCGCCAACTCTGCTGAAATTTGTTTAGTGGTTAATTTTTCTGACACCACAAACGCGGTTAGTCGTGACACTTCAGTATTGCTATCTGGCAAATACACCACGGCATCATCTACCCCTTCAATGGATTCCAGCTTTAACTTTAAATCAGATAAGGAGCCTCGTTTGCCCGCAACATTTACCATGTCTTCATCACGACCTAGTAGCTTAAAGTGATGTTCATCTTCAATTTCAACAATATCATTTAATGCAATGTCATTATCCATATAAGGCGCAGCAATATAAGCTTTATCGTCTGCCTGATAAATGCGTATACCTTTATATAACTGCCAGCTTTTCTCTTTTAATGTTTTACGCGATGCCATCGAGCCGACTTCCGTGCAACCAAATATTTCCTTAACCGTTGCTTTCATTTTATCTTTAGCCTGCATAGCAACTTCCCTGCGTAGTGGTGCTGTTGCCGATATAATAAAAGCGATATTTTTCCATTGTAAATGGCTGCTAGTGACACAGGCACGCAAATGCACCGGAGTTGTAATCAGAATAACATCCTGTGGTGCGGCTTCAATTACCCGTCGAATATCTTCAGGATAAAAAGGCCGCCCGGCATAAATAGGGCAGGTATTTTGCAGGCTATAAAGAATGGATGTTTCAAGGCCATACATATGCTGCGGTGGAACGGTTGAAACAATATAAGTTGGTTTTTTATCCAGACCAAACCGCTCGGCTGCCATCTTTGCACCCATTACCAGTGCCTTCCAGGTTTTGCTGTTTCCTTGCGGCTTACCTGTGCTACCCGAGGTAAAAGCAATCGCCGCTATCAGTTCGCCATCAATAGTCGGTGTTTTAATCGTGTCATTTAACTCTGCCAAAGGGCTTCTATTTTTAAATAGAGTATTAACGTCTAACTGTTCCAGCGCTAACATCGTTAGCCTTTCTTCTGTAATACAGTAACTATCGCTGTAATCCTCTGCCACAGCACAAAGTGTTTCCAGCACCCTGTTTTGTGGTAGTAAATTTGTCTGGCCTTTTACAATAACCGCAGCAAAAACAACCATAAAATAATAACGGTCTTCGCATAAATTAATGGCATATTTGTTATCTGGCAAATGCGCGGCCACATGCATCACGTCAGCCAGAAATTGTGCATGGGTTATCTGTAGCTGCTCGTTCCATGCAACCAGCGAATGGCTATCTGTATGCTGTGTAAGGTTTAATTTCATTAACGGCTACGCTGTACATGTATTAACTGTTTAATAAAACTAATAAAGCATGGGTGCTCCAGGTGGCGCAGAACAATTCTGCGTAACAGGTATTCGAACATTGCAAAGAATACAACTAAAATATAGTTTAAAAAGTTGGTAATGTAAGACCATGTTTCCATATCGAAAATAACGGCTACCACCATCGACTCAATGGCAAGAAACAGAAAAAATAAAACCCACATATAGGTTATAAAGCGTGTGTATTTTTTCTCTTTCTCAACTAACGGTGTTGCTCTTATTTTCTGGGCAATGCCTGTAATAAAAGCCGTTTGTTGCCCCATTAGAGTTTTGCCAAAAACATAAGCCAGCGCCAGTGGAATAAGCACCGGTGGTAAAAAGACAACCAGCCGCGCTTTATAAATTAAAATGGCACTAATAGCTACACTTAACAACAGCAAGCCCGTTGCCAGCCATTTATAACCCTGTAAAAAATTTTGTACGACAATAAGCAGTAACAAGGCAACTATATAAATACCTGCAAACAGGTACTGCTCGGTGACGACCAGATAATGCACTAAAAATGGATAGCTGATGCTAGCCAGCAAGACCGGTAATTTCCAGTGTTGTTTCTTTAACACGATGTTTAATCTATTAAAGTTTGATTTAGCAAGATTAGATCTTTACTACTGCTTGTTTTTTTCAATATGTTCGCTTAGCTGGCGCAAGGTTGAAAAAATAGTGGCATTATCCGGATCGTCAGAACGCAGCTGAAACCCATATTTCTGCGAAATGGCCATTGCTATTTCCAGCGCATCGATCGAATCCAGGCCCAGCCCTTCACGAAACAAGGGCGCTTCCGGCTCAATTTCTGCCGCACTGATATCTTCCAGATTGAGCGCTTCCACAATTAATCCCGCAACTTCTAATTCTCTCTCACTCTGCTGACTACCGGACATGTTATTCCCCATAAAACTGTCTGTACTATATATTCTAAAGATAAAGGCCGAAATTATAGCAGAATCGCCCTAATAAGGTGACAAAATGCCATAGGTGGTCAATTATTGAACACATATGATGCTGACAAAGCCATTAAAATCATCGTGTTAGCATAAATTCCCTTCTTATTTCTATGCCAATCTCCTGATCATGCCCATTTTGCGATAAAATGGCATACTCTATTCTTAACAATACTGGAAGTATACTCAAGATGTCTGTGGCTCATATCAATCCATCTAACCCACCCTTTTCACCAGGCAATGCCCCATTTTGTATTTCCTACGCTCAGGCTGAGCAGATCCAGGCTCTTGATAAAGAAAAAATTATAACCACCATTCATTTTAATGCAGCAGAACAGCAAGCATCAAACGAGCCCGAAGCCTTTAATATTGTACTGCCCTCATTATCGAGCAGCAACTATTCAGAAGTCTGGGTTGCACGTGACAAACTTGTTTCAGGCCAGCAGGGTGACATTAAATTCAGAAAGAATAACGAGATTTTATTTGGCAAAATCTGTCTTGATGAATCCCAATTTGATTCGCTTGAAGAGTGCAGTAGTCATGCCTATTCATCTATGCTGAACTTTATAAATCAAAAAGAATTTCCGCACCTGGTTCGTATCTGGAATTTTTTCCCTGAAATTAATGGTAGCATTGATTCAGTTGAACGTTACCAGTCTTTTTGTATTGGTCGCTATAGTGCCTACCAGAATGTAACGGAATTCGAGCGCACATTACCAGCAGCAACCGCCATTGGCTCTCATGGCAAAGGTTTTATTGTTTATTTTGTTGCAACAACAAAAGCCGGTGTGCAGGTTGAAAACCCACGGCAAATCAGTGCCTACCACTACCCGGAAAAGTACAGCCCCAGGAGCCCGTCTTTTGCACGTGCAACACTCAAGCACTGGCCGTCGGTAACACACTTTTTTATTTCTGGCACCGCCAGCATCGTTGGCCACGAAACCCGACATGAAGAAAATGTTTTAATCCAGCTGGAAGAAACTCTTAAAAATATTGAAGCACTGGTAACAACTGTTCGTGATACCCATCAACAACCTATCCATGACATCACTAATCTGTCTCTGATGAAAGTGTATATTCGTCACCCTGAACATTATGAAATGATACAGGAAGCCTTGTCACAGCGAATAGGCAAGAATGTTTCTATTATTTATTTACAAGGTGATATTTGCAGGTCAAATCTGTTATTAGAGATTGAGGCCTTTGCTGAATTTCAGCATTAGGACTACTTTTATGCTACGGATTTATCCAGCCACCCACCGCCTGTAATGGTGCTGGGTTATCTGGCTGACTAACCCAGGCAACAAACGCATAGCGATGGCTGTCAAATTGTTTAATCACCGGCAAACGTAAGTCCCATTGCATATTCTTTAATTTATTATTTTTCGATAACTGCTGACTGTACCCCAACACAACAAAATTATGCTTTGCAATACGGCCTTCATTTTCGCCTGCCGATATTTTAACAGTTAACCCTGTTCCCAGAATTGCGACATTTAAATTTAAACCAGCTGACAGCAATAGTGGTTTTTTAAATTCTGCATGCACCTTCCTGTCATTAATTGTTACGATTAAAACACCGCTATCTAACCCTGCAACCTGTGGTTCGGAATTAAAAAAACCACGCCGCCATGCTACGCCATTCACAACAAATGCAGGTGTATACACCGTACGCAGATGTCGTAAGTTTGCATAACGCCGCTGCCGTACAGCAAAATAGGGTTGTGCAAAAATGTCTTTCCAGCCAATGTAGTCCCAGTAGTCTACATGGAACACCAGTGGAATATATTTAGACCATAAGTGGTTATTATTAATTAACTTGTTAATATATTTCTCAGCAGGAGGGCAACTGCTGCAGCCCTGAGAAGTAAAGAGTTCAATAAAAACAGCCCTTTTCCCTTTACTTGAAAATGTGACTTCCGAAGCAAAAGAATAAGATGAAAGGATTATAAATACAGTTAATAATAATTTTTGCAGTATCTTCATAACAGTAATCAGTGATTAACTTATTATGAAGGTTAGCCTGAATTAGTAACAAAAATATCACAGAATTGCTACATATTGAACTTTGTATCAAGGTGGAATTTCTGTGCTATTACCTTAAAGCCACGCCCGTGTTCACCTCGGTGTCTGCATTGCTTGCGGCTTCGACCGCGCCACCTAATAAACTGAAATTTTAAAAGCATTAATTCTAAAAATATTTGATAATACAAAGGAGGGGGGATGGTGTTGCACAGATGAATAATAGGTTAAACACGCATCAGCGGTACTTCGACTTCGTTGCGTTTTTCTTTTCCGAGGAGCTGCTCAACCAGCACAAGCGCAAACTCCATTGCCGTGCCCGGCCCACGAGAGGTAATAATGTTGCCATCAATAACAACACTTTGTTCTTTATAATTCATGTCCCTGATATTACATTGCTCCAGACTGCCGGGGTAGCTGGTAATCGTTTTACCATCAAGCAGCCCGGCTGAAGCCAGTGCTTTGGGCGCAGCACAAATTGCCGCTATTATTTTATTACCGGCTGCCATGGATTTTAATTTGCTTTGCACCCGCGAATCATTCTGTAAATGATCGGCTCCCGGCAGGCCACCGGGTAAAACGATGGCATCAAAAGTGTCGTCCATCACATTATCAATTAGCACGTCCGCAACAAGTACCATCCCTCGGCTGGCTTGCACCGGATTTTTATCCAGACTGGCTGTTACCACTTTTATTCCGGCACGGGTGAGTAAATCGGTAATAGTAACGGCTTCGAGTTCTTCGCAACCTTGTGCTAACGGAACCAGTACTTTTAGTTGTTTTTGCTTTGGCTCAGCGGTATTTGCCATTGTGTTATTCTCTTGTTCGCTTTACGTTGCGCACGATATTGTTGTCGTATGGTTAATAGCTCAGACATATAAACAAATTCCACTCCCTGCGCTTTTGCTTCAGGCAGCCATTGTTCCAGTGCACGCATCGTTTCAGGAAAAGGGTGCGCAATCACTACTGCACTACCATTGCGTTTGGCGGCACTAATTGCCCGTGCAAGCTGTTGCCGTATTGCTTTTTCTGATAAATCATGATCTACAAAAATATCACGTGTTTCACTGGGCAGACCATATTGCCGCGCCACTTTAAGCGCCTGACTTTTTCCTGACGTCCGGCTGTCGACAAAATACATTTCCTTTGTTGCAAGTATTTCCATTAGCCACATCATCGGCTCGTGCTGTTGTGTTAATAAACTGCCCATGTGGTTATTAACACCCTTTATGTACGGTATTGCCAATAAATTATGCTCTAACTCCAGCTCAAAAATTGCCCTTGGCATTGCCACCGTTAACCCGCCTGGCCCGAGCTTTTTACCATTGGTTGCTTCCATTGGAATATGCAACATAAGTTCTTTTTGTTCTTTATTCGCCAGATTGGCCAGTTTTCTTGCGTGTGGAGCATAAGGCAGAAAGGAGTAGGTAATGTTTGCCGGTAAATTAATGGCACGTTTGCCTGATTGGTAGCGGTAGCCCATGTCATCAATAATAAGACTGATGTAATACCGTGCCTTAGCTTGCGATGGCTTGCCTTCTAATAAAGCCGTTTGTTTATCAGCAGCAGGCTCCTCTACGGTGCCGGGAACCGGTGTCGCATTGGCCGCTTGCAGGCTATACAAAAAAAGAACCATTAATGGTACAACTAGACGCATACAAGATTCCGGTTTATAGAGGGCAAAGCCTCTTGTTAAAATTAAGTGCCCGAAATACTAGCGCCTTAATTTTAAAAACCTTTAATAAAAAACACTATATATTTATTTCATACCACTTAATAAGTGTAAACCTTTTAATAAATTAAGTGCTTCATATAAAGGGTAATCTTTGCTTGCTAAAGGTTTGTCTTCTTTATCCGATTGTTTCTTGTTGTCCGATTTCTTTTCAACATCCGGATTCTTATCATTCACCAGGTGGCCTTTCAGATCGGCTTCTTTAACATACTGATTGCCACCTTCTTTTACTGCAACTTCTACATGGCTTATTTTAATATCCGGTGTAATACCTTTTGCCTGAATTGCGCGGTCATTCGGTGTGTAATAACGTGCGGTTGTCATTTTTAACGCAGTGTTATTGCCTAATTTAACAATAGACTGTACCGAACCTTTACCAAATGTTTGCGTGCCCATAATCACGGCACGCTTATGATCCTGTAATGCACCTGCCACAATCTCTGACGCCGATGCCGAGCCACCATTCACCAATACTACTAAAGGAATACCATTGATACGATCAATTGGTGTTGCCTGAAAACTGTGCTGGCTATCAAGGTGTCGACCACGCACTGAAACAATAATACCTTCCGTTAAGAATGCATCTGAAACGGCAACCGCGGCATCCAGTAAACCACCGGGATTATTGCGTAAGTCTAAAACCAGACCATTGAAACCTGCTTTTTTATTTTTCTTCTTAAGCGCATCGATGGCTTTTGATAAGTCTTCACCGGTACGTTCCTGGAATTGCGTAATACGAATATAACCATAACCCGGCTCCAGCACACGATGCTTAATACTCTTAACCCGAATCTTGTCACGCACTACAGTGACTTTAAATGGTTTATCCACCCCTTCACGCGATACAAGCAAGTCAATCGGCTCACCAGGTTTACCACGCATGAGCTTAACCGCTTCATCTAACTCCATGCCTTTTACCGGCTTTTTATCCAGACGAATAATCAGGTCACCGGCTTTAATGCCAGCACGTTGTGCAGGTGTGTCATCAATGGGGGAAATAACTTTAACAAAACCATTCTCCATACCTACAACAATGCCTAAACCACCAAACTCACCCCGAGTACCAACCGTTAGTTCCTTGAACTCTTCAAGATCCAGAAAGGAAGAATGTGGATCCAGACCACTTAGCATGCCGCGAATGGCATTGGTTAATAAGGTTTTATCATCAATTTTTTCAACGTAATTTTCTTTAATTTTGCCAAAAACTTCACTGAGAGTTCGAATATCCTCCAAAGGGATACCATCATAAGCCGGGCTGGCATTTTTATCCGCGAACACACTCTGCCCCAGCGCAAGTACCACCCCTAAAAATAACCCAAACATTAAAATCAATACGTTACGTGCATTCACTGGCATAATTCTGTCTCTTGTCTTTTCTTTATCTAATGACTAATCAATCTTAAACTAATCTGCTAAATGGTTCTTTTTAAACGATCTATCCTTAATAGATACTACCTTAAATATTTTTACTGTCCACTATTTAATAAGGTTCTTGTGGGCCATATAACCAGTTGCCCCAGGAATCGTCCTGTTTTAGCCTCGGCGAACTTTACGACACCAGATTTTCGGATTGGTTGGCTTGCCGTTTTTCCTGATTTCAAAATAAAGCCCTGCTTTTGCCTGGCCACCCGTATTGCCCACACTGCCTATAATTTCACCTTCATCCACCCAGTCACCGGTTTCCTTTCTTATATTCTCATTGTGGCCATATAAGCTCATATAACCATCACCATGATCGATAATAATCAGCAAACCATAGCCGCGTAACCAGTCGGCATACGCCACCCGACCATGCGATATCGCGCGCACATTATTACCCTGCCGTGCCTTGATAAGCACCCCGTTCCATTTTACTTTCACCGTTTTTCGTGGCTTACCAAATAAATTTTTCACCGTCCCCAAAGCGGGCCAGTACAACTTTCCTTTGAGCGTTGCAAATGCCTGATGCTTACCCGGCTCGGTTAATATTTCCGGCATGCTCTCAGTTATCACATTAAGCACACGCTCCAGCTGTTTTTCATTTGTCAGCATTTGTCGCAATACACCGTCTTTACTCTCAATATCCTTTGATAACTTTGCAATAACAATTGCGCGTGCCTGATAACCAGCTTCAAGATTCTTCTTTTCAGCAAGCTGCTGCCGTTTAAGATTTTGCAGTGTTTTATTTTCCTTACGGATGCGTTTTTTTACCTGTGCAAGGCTTCGCAAGGTTTTAGTTGAAGTGTCAATTCGCTCTGAACGTGCCTGATTAAAATATTCATAATAGGTTAATACTCGCCCGATGGCATTTGGATTTTCCTGGTTCAGTAATAATTTTAAATATTCCTGCTTGCCAATTGTATAAGCTGTACGAACTTGCTGGCCGAGTAAATCACGTTGTGTGGCAAGATCTTTTTTTAACTCTCTGCGTTGAATTTGTAGCTGCCGCAACCTTTTATTTTGCCGTCGCAGTTTGCGTTTTAACTGATTAAGGTTTTTAACTCGTTTGCTAATACTGATTTCAGTGGCACGTAATTCCTGCCTCACCTTGTCATGTAAAGTGCGGACTTCGTCCAGTTCGCTTCGTAGACTTTTTATTTTAACTTTTAATTGCTGTAATTCCTGCTCACGCTGCTCCCTGTTCTCATCATCAAAAGAATCAGCTGATACATAAAAGCCTTTGCTGGCAAAGGCAAACGTTACCAGTAATATTAAAATTGTCTTATGCATTATTTAATCTTTTAATCATGCTTCTATGTGGAATACCGGCATCCATAAACTGTTCACTGCTACAAACAAAACCATGCTGCTCATAAAATGAAATGGCACTCACCTGTGCATGTAAATACACCTTTTGCAGATTTTGTTGTTTGGCGGCTGCCAGCAATGCTACCAAAATTGCTGAGCCAATACCTTGTTTCCGGTATAATTTTAATACCGCCATTCGTCCAATATGACCATTGAGCTTTATCCGCCCGGTCGCAATGGGCTCGTTCCGGTTATTAAAGGCAATAACATGCCAGGCAGTTGCATCAAACTCATCCCATTCCAGTTCTTCAGGTACCCGTTGTTCCTGTATAAAGACTTCACGCCGAACTACACTAAGTTGCCGTTGATGGCTTTCCCATTCACAATTATGGATTGAATAGTTTTGCATTATGGATAGGTATTTTTTCCTGGCTGCCAGATGGTCAGGTGGCTACTAATATACTTCCGCCTGCCCGGTTGCTGGCCTTGCAAACTCCCTTGTTATCCTCTCCTCTTGTATGCTTAACGGGCAGCAGACAAACCCAAATGTCGGGTGACCATGGTTATGCTTTTGTGCCAGCTTTATACCTGAATTACAACCCATACCAAGATTGGAGTTCTTTCCATATAACTGGAGCTTTAATCCCAGTTATATACAGACATAAGCTGAGAGGGATTAAAAAGATTAATAATTAACCGTCCGCTGAATATTTAGTGTCAATCGCAACAATATGTACGTTAATCCAGAGACTTAAAAAAGCCATAAATTCGCCATTTAACTTTTTCTCGTCACCGACAATAAAACCCTTCGCGAACTTGTCAAGATCATCCAGTAAGTGCTGATGAATTTGCTTATGAGCCTCAAGACCATGAAAATTAATCGCTTCCATATGCGCTTCCTCATCTCTGAAGTGAATAACAACATAGTCCATTAAATTTTTTACCGCCTCAACCACCGCATCTTTTCCAGCATCACTTTCATTAACCTGATAGAGGGTTTCCATTAGCCCAATCAAATGCTTATGCTGATCATTCATTTTTTCAACATGAACATCCAGATCGGGTTCCCATTTAAAATATGCCATTCGCCTTCTCCTTAATATAAATAAGGTTATCGGTCTAAAGAATGGTTTGTTTAGTTATTTTGTGTAGGGCTATTTTAAGGGGTCAGAGCCCTTTAAAGTGCATATATTAAAGCATTTAAAGGGCTCTGACCCCTTAAAAAAGACTCACCTAAAATTATAATAGCTGCCCGGCATTATAAAGCGACAAAATAATTTGCTGTTCTGCTTTATTGAAGGTGTTTTTATTTAAATCACACTCACGTTGTGCACACAGTATTTTTGCGAACCGGTTACTAACAACCCTGTCTTCACCGTCTATAAATAAGTATGTTTCTGTGTTTTGCCCGTAAAAAGCAAAACGACTAGCGGGATTACGGCATAAGACCGGGTGGCATTGTTTTAATGCATTAAAACTTTCAAAGTGCTCTTCATTTTCATACCGCAGATCTGTTTTGGTGTCACTCACAAAATGGCCAAACCATTGCGCTAAAGCTGGCTGACCAGAATTTAAATAATTGTTAAAAATCTCCCGGATATTTTCAACAGCTGACTCGGTTATTTCATTTGGGTGTAGCTGTTGTTGTAAATTTTTATCTTTATAGGTTTTATTACCAGACAAGTCATGACTAATAAAATCAATAAAGTCGGTTAACATTTCTGTATGGGAGGGTGCGCGAAAGCCGATTGAGAAGCTCAAGCAATCATCCATGGCAACACCGTAATGGCTCACACCAGGGGGAATATAAATAATATCACCGGGTTCAAGCAACCATTCATGCTCGGCAGTAAAATCTTTTTGAATGCGTAAATTTGTATTAGCAACCTGATTATCATCCGCCACTGGCCGGGTATTGATTTGCCAGCGCCGGTGACCTTGCGCCTGTAAAATAAAAACATCGTATTGATCCAGATGCGGGCCGACCGTTCCGCCTTCAGGTGCATAGCTAATCATTAAATCGTCAATGCGCCATTCAGGAATAAAACGAAATGCATCGACGATATTGGCCAACTCAGGCAAATGTTTTTCTACATCATTAACTAATAGCGTCCAGTGCGTTTCTGGTAATGCTGAAAAAACAGCTTCATCCATCGGCCCATCAATTAATTGCCACGGCCTGTCGCCACCTTTTTCGATAACGATACGTGAATGCACATCGTCTTCACAGGCAAGACCCGCCAGTTCCTCTGCGCTAATGGGTGAGGTAAAGTTTTTGAAGCCTTGTTGAATAACTACTGGCTTTTGTTGCCAGTAGTCTTTTATAAACTGCTCGACACCAAGCTTGCCTAGTGGAAGGGGATAATTAGCTGGCTGAGAAATATCCGACATTTAGTTCAGGTTTTACCTACGCGAAGAATTCTTATAAATGCTTCGCCATTATGAAGGAAAGCGTATGCCGGCGCTATACCACTGCTCACAATGACACACTATATTAAGCTGGTTTGGCCGTCTTCCTGTTTAGGCTTAACCAATGATCGCCCTAACATTTCACTGGGCTGTTCAATCCCCATTAAATACAGCATGGTCGGCGCAATATCTGATAGTGCACCACTGGTTTCCAGCTCCGCCTCCCGTCCAACATAAAGCAATGGAACCGGGTTAGTGGTGTGCGCTGTATGCGGCTGTCCCGTTTCAACATCCAGCATCTTTTCTGCATTACCATGGTCGGCGGTAATTAAAATTTCACCACCTACCTGCTGTACAGCTTCAACAACTTCGACAACACAACGGTCGATGGTTTCAATGGCTTTAACGGTTGCATCAAAATTACCCGTGTGGCCAACCATATCGGGGTTAGCGTAATTACAAATAATAACGTCATACTTGCCACCGTTAATAGCCTCAACCAGTTTAACCGTTAATTCCGGTGCATTCATTTCCGGCTGCAGGTCGTAAGTTTTAACATCGGGGGACGGCACTAAAATACGATCTTCAAATTCAAACGGCTCTTCGCGGCCACCATTAAAAAAGAAAGTTACATGGGCATATTTTTCTGTTTCGGCGATGCGTAACTGGCGCATACCCAGCTTCGAAATATAATCACCAAATACATTTTTTAAGCGCTCCGGCGGGTAGGCCACAGGCACATCGTACTGCGAATTGTATTCGGTTAAACAGACAAAGGAACCCAGCTTAACGGTGCTACCACGTTCAAAGGCATCAAAATCAGGCTCGATAAACGGTCGGGTAATTTGCCGTGCCCGGTCCGAACGAAAATTCATAAAAATAACAACGTCACCGGTTTGAATTTGCACCGGCACCACACCTTTAGGATGAATAGCCGTGGCCATTACAAACTCATCCGTTTCGTCACGCGCATACGCCATTTCCAATGCTTCATGTGCCGACTCGGCAGAAAAGTCTGCTGTACCATTGGCAATAACATCGTAGGCTTTTTTAATACGTGGCCAGCGATGGTCTCGATCCATCGCATAAAAGCGCCCAGTCACCGATGCAAACTGGCCACCACCGAGTTCATCCAGTTTTGCCTGCATTGCATCTATCGAGTTAAACGCACTTTTAGGCGGCGTATCACGGCCATCCAAAAAAGCATGTAAATAAACATTTTGCACACCCTGTTTGACAGCAAGCTCCATCATGGCATGCAAATGCTCTTCATGGCTGTGCACGCCACCAGGTGATAGTAGCCCCATAACATGTACGGCCTTACCGGTCGATTTTGCCTTGTCGACCGCATCTACCAATGTCTGGTTTTTGAAGAAAGAACCTGTTTTTATCGAGCGGCTCACTCGCGTGTATTCCTGATACACCACCCGGCCGGCACCTAAATTCAGGTGGCCCACTTCCGAATTGCCCATTTGCTCGGCAGGCAGGCCCACTTCAGCGCCCGAACCACGCAAAGTGGTATGTGGGAACTCCGCGCACAGTCGGTCTAAATTGGGGGTGTTGGCATTGGCAATTGCGTTATTTTCAACGACATCGGTAATACCCCAGC
>CAZEZI010000027.1:20535-22768 GCA_964516315.1 uncultured Thioalkalispiraceae bacterium | reverse complement strand
AGCAAATGTTAATCCCCATAACAAGAAGAAGCTGTGATGAAAAAAAATCTACCTGTTACCGGTGTGGAGCTTCAATACCACGATTCGGCTAATATTTTATCTACCACCAATCTAAAGGGTGCCATTACTTATGTGAATGAGGATTTCCTCAAAATAAGTGGCTTCACGAATGAGGAGCTTGTTGGCAAAAACCATAATGTGGTACGCCATCCCGATATGCCATCTGCCGCTTTTGATGATTTGTGGAATAACATAAAAGCAGGTAACTCCTGGATGGGGGTTGTTAAAAATCGCTGCAAAAACGGTGACCATTACTGGGTAAATGCCTATGTAACACCAATTGGAGAAAGTGGCAATATTGCAGAATACCAGTCTATTCGCAGCAAGCCGACTCCGGAAGAAGTAGCACGAGCAGAAAAGTTATATAAAAAAATTAATAGTGGCAAGCTGCCCTCATGGCTCAAACGCCGGCCATTATTATTTAAGTACAAAATGCTGCTGATTTTTATAGCCTCTCAGTTTTCAGCGCTTGCAGTTCCCTTTTTTATGGGCAACATTGGCCCTTTGAGTTTATCCTTAGGTTTATTGGCTGGTATGGTGGTTGCGATTGGGTTATCACTGCGTTATATCGACCCATTGTGCAAGGCCTTTGTCAAAGCACGTTCCATTATCCATAACCCAATTGCACAATATGTCTACAGTGGGCGCACCGATGAAGCCGGGCAGATGCTTTTGGCATTTAAATATCTGGAAGCGGAAACCGGTGGCCTTATCGGGCGTATTTCGGACTCGACAAAGGGCATTAATGAACAGGCGGAAAAGCTGCTGTCTTCTATTGAGCTGAATAAAACGGGGATTAACAACCAGCACAGCGAAACCGAACAGGTAGCAACGGCCGTAACTGAAATGTCTGCGAGTATTGAGGAAGTCGCCCGCAGCGCACAACATACAGCAGAATCAGCAACGCTGGCTGAGTCAGAAACTGGTAAAAGTAAACAGGTGGTCAATTCCACTATGGCATCTATTCATGAGTTATCAGAAGAAATAAACCGTGCGAGCGAAGTTATCGGGCAGCTGGAAAGCAATACCGAAAGCATTACCGATGTGGTCAATGTTATTCGTGGTATTGCCGACCAGACCAACCTGCTGGCATTAAATGCGGCTATTGAAGCAGCGCGAGCGGGTGAGCAAGGTCGGGGGTTTGCTGTGGTGGCCGATGAGGTACGCACACTGGCAAACCGTACCCAGGATTCTACTCTGGAAATTCAGAATATGATCGAGCAGATACAAAGCGGTTCACAGCAGGCTGTGAGGGTGATGGAAAAAAGTCGCAGCCAGGCAGATAACAGTGTAGAGCAGGCTAAAAATGCGGTTGAATCACTCAATGCCATTAATGATGCAGTGATCAGTATTAATGAAATGAGTAGCCAGATAGCCACCGCAGTTCAGGAGCAAACCACGGTTGCCAAAGAGGTTAACCAGAACATTGTTAATATTCAACAGGTATCGGAACTGACAGTCGATGGTGTACAAACCAGTGAACTGGTGGGACGGACAATGCGAGGTTTGTCTGGAGATATGGACACTCTGGCAAAACAGTTCTGGGACAAGCGGCGCTAACTGCTGATATTTAGCCGTTTTGTTGCAAGGCTCATCTAACAACGGATTTTTGTTTGAAATCGTTATCTGATATTGTGTATTATTAACTGTACAATATTTATAATGAGTGCCCTTGTATTAGCATGGATATTTTAATTCAGAAATTACTTGAAGAGGCCTACCTCTGGTCACCCCGTATTGTGGGCGTGATTGTTATTTTGGCCATTTTCTATATATTATCAAAAATTATCAGCAACGCGATTACCCGCCTGACCACGCGCCTGTCACTTGATAGTCAACTGTCTTTTTTTCTGGCGCGCACCAGCAGCGTTATACTGATTATACTTGGTTTTGTGAGCGCACTTGGAACATTGGGTATCGATGTGTCGGCCCTGGTTGCAGGCTTGGGTTTAACCGGCTTTGCACTGGGCTTTGCACTAAAAGATACTATTTCAAATATGCTTTCCGGTGTACTTATCCTGCTATACCGGCCTTTTAAAGTTGGTAACAGTATTAAAATTTCAGGTTATACGGGTGAGGTGGTTGCGATAGATTTGCGCTATACCGAATTAAACAGTGAAGGCAATAAAATCCTTATTCCTAATTCAAAACTGTTCACCGATCCGATTACGGT
>CAZEZI010000027.1:0-20435 GCA_964516315.1 uncultured Thioalkalispiraceae bacterium | reverse complement strand
CAGCTTTATGGAATACGAAATGTGCGGCCGCACGGAAAAGAATGGCAAAGCCTGATGCTAAAATTTGGTGTCGAGCCCAGGCGTACTTTTTCTTATTCCCTGGAGGGCATTCCGACAAAAGTACACAAACGCCATGCCTATACGTGTGGTTGTATGCAATTTGATATTACCACTCGTCGACATAATATGATTCAGCAAGGAAAAGCACAGTACAGTTGTCGAAAATGTGGTGACAAAATTAAATTTCTGGAAAATGCCGCCTGATAAAATATTTGTTACTTAATACTACAATGGAATTATGGAGAATATGAATGGATATTAGGAAAAAATTCTTTATTTTTGTGTTTATCTCTACCGTTTTATTTTCAGGTACTGTTTTAGCTGCAGATTGTAAGGCTTTGTTTGATAAGCTGGATAAACAATTTTATCAAATAGAAGGTAAAGATAAAATAAAAAAACTGATTGCGATAGAAGATGCATTATTTAAAGCTATTGATAAATGCCGTTCCAAATCGGGTATGTTTGTTCTTATGGGTGAAGTTCAAATTGATATGGGGCAAATTCCGCTGGCCGTAGTGTATGGGCAAAAAGCTGTTGAGCTGGATAATAAGTACTGGCGTGCACATAAACTACTGGGCAGTGCGCGAATGTTAAACCGCCAATCGGAATCAGGTTTAAAATCCTTAAGGCAGGCCGTTGCTCTGGCACCGGATAATATCAATGCAAAACTTAATCTGGTGAGTGCTTTGGTTCAAAACAGGGCATTTGACGAAGCGCTGGATAACGTTAATGAAATCATCGCCATTAATGACAGGGACTCACTGGCAACGGCATACTATTTACGGAGCAAAGCCTATAGTGGCAATGGCCTGATTATAGCGGCAGACAAAGATTTAAAAGAAGCACAGAGGCTGGGTTTCGAAATTCCAGAAGGTTAATTATTGATCAGTAATTTCCTGAATCAGCACCCAGGGTGGCACTACAACAGCCCAGAATTCAGTTTTATTTTTTAGCCAGTTTTTCGCATGGTCATCGGTTGCCCGTAGTACTTTTTTTTCATTCATCCATGCCTCAATGGCTTGCTTGTCATCGTTAACAAATTTTGTAGAAGCATCGATAAGATCAAGCTTCGGGTTAATTGCAACAACTGCACCACGGGCAAAGTGAATTTGAAGTTCTTCCCATGCTAATTTACCCGACTCAATGTTTAAAGTCTGGCGTAACTCTTCAGCATTAAGTTCAAGTTTTTCGTCCTGAAAGCTTTCTAAATCCATATTATTTATTCACTTCTTTATGACGGAAACAGTTTGTGGTGTGATCATTCACTAATCCCATTGACTGCATAAAAGAATAACAAATGGTTGGTCCAACAAAAGTGAAGCCCTTCTTTTTTAATGTTTTACTCATGGTTTCTGATATGGCGGTTGTACTGGGGAGTTGCTTCAGACTTTTCCATTTATTAACAATGGGTTCACCATCGACAAAGTCCCAGATAAAATCTTTAAACTTGCCTTCTTTTTCACGTAGTTCCAGAAACGCGCGTGCATTTTTAACAGTACCTTCAACTTTAAGCCGGTTACGCACGATGCCGGCATCTTTTAATAAAGATTCTATTTTGCGCTTATTATAGCGTGCAATAATTTCCGGATTGAACTTGTCAAATACTTTGCGGTAGTGAGCGCGCTTTTTTAAAATGGTAATCCAGCTTAGTCCTGCCTGTGCGCCCTCTAAAATAAGTTTTTCAAATAATTTTCGATCGTTATAAACCGGTACACCCCATTCGGTATCATGGTATTTAATATAAAGCGGGTCGCTGCCGCACCATGAACAACGTTGTATATTATCTTTACCGGGCATCCAATCTTCCTTGTTTAATGATTATTGATGGCTTGTTGCATCGCAATACCTAATTCACTCGGTGATTTAGTGGTAACCACACCGGCTGCTTCAAGTGCTGCAAACTTTTCACTGGCGGTACCTTTACCGCCCGCTATAATTGCACCTGCATGTCCCATACGTTTGCCTTTCGGTGCCGATGCACCTGCAATAAAGGCTGCAACAGGTTTGGTTACATTCGACTGAATATACTCGGCAGCTTCTTCTTCGGCTGTGCCGCCGATTTCGCCAACCATTAAAATAGCTTCGGTTTGTGGGTCTTGTTCAAACAGTTTTAAGCAGTCGATAAAATTAGTGCCGGGGATGGGGTCACCACCAATACCAATGCAGGTACTCTGGCCATAGCCTAATGCGGTAGTTTGGTTAACCGCTTCGTAGGTGAGTGTACCTGAGCGCGAAACAATACCAACCTTACCGGCTTGATGAATATAGCCGGGCATAATACCAATCTTGCATTCACCGGGTGTAATAATGCCGGGGCAGTTCGGGCCAATCAGTCGTGCACTGGCTTCGTGTACCACACGGGTGGCTTCGAGCATGTCGAGAGTTGGAATACCTTCGGTAATGCAAACGATAAGTTCAATACCCGCATCAACGGCTTCGAGAATTGCATCTTTACAAAAGGGTGCCGGTACAAAAATAATGGAGGCATCGGCCTGTGTTTCGGCAACGGCATTTTTAACCGTGTTAAAAACCGGTAAGCCTAAAGCAGTCTGGCCACCTTTGCCAGGCGTAACACCGCCAACCATTTGCGTACCGTATTCAATCGCCTGCTCGGAGTGGAACTGGCCTTGTTTACCGGTAAAGCCCTGACAAATTACTTTGGTGTTTTTATTAACGAGTACACTCATGCGGCACTCCCGACAAGTTTAACGATTGTCTGAGTGGCTTGCTGTAAACCCTGTACCGCTTCGGCTTTTACACCGCTGTCTTTTAACAATGCCAGGCCTTGTTCAGCTTTATTACCTTCGAGTCGAACAACAACCGGTACATTAACATCGACTTCCTGCAAAGCACCAACAATACCTTCGGCGATCATATCGCAACGTACAATACCACCAAAAATATTCACCAGAATACCTTTTACTTTATCATCAGATAAAATAATTTTAAAAGCCTCGGCAACCCGTTCTTTTGTTGCTGTGCCACCCACATCCAGAAAATTTGCCGGTTCTGCACCATTAAGTTTAATTAAGTCCATGGTGGCCATTGCCAAACCGGCACCGTTAACCATGCAGCCAATTTGCCCATCTAAAGAAATGTAATTTAAGTCCCATTCTTTAGCGCGATGTTCTCGCTCGTCTTCCTGGCTTACATCATGCAATGCTTTTAATGCTGGATGGCGATATAAGGCATTGTCATCAATGTTTATTTTGCCATCGAGGCAAAGCAGGTCGCCTGCTTTGGTAATTACCAACGGGTTGATTTCTACTAATGATAAATCTTTTTCATGGAACAGTTTAGCCAGTCCACCGAGCAACTTTGTAAATTGTTTAATTTGTTCTGCTTTTAAACCCAGACCAAAAGCAAGGTCGCGTGCCTGAAAAGGCTGCAAGCCAGTCATTGGATGAATGGCTGTTTTTAATATTTTTTCAGGTGTGGCTTCGGCTACTTTTTCAATTTCCATTCCGCCTTCGGTCGAGGCCATGATGACCACTTTTTGTAATGCACGGTCAATCACTACACCAAGGTAAAGTTCTTTTTCAATCTCACAGGCCTCTTCAATCAAAATTTTATTAACCGGCTGGCCTTTTGCATCGGTCTGGTAAGTCACCAGATTTGTTCCCAGCATGTTATTAACAAAATCCACCACGGTTTTTTTGTTATCGGTTACTTTTACACCGCCAGCTTTGCCACGACCTCCGGCATGCACTTGTGCTTTAACAACCCAGCGGGATGTTTCCATGTCGTGTAAAGCAGTTTCCGCTTCACTCACACTTGTGATAATACTGTTTTTGGGTACAGGCATGCCGTATTCGGCGAACAGTTGCTTGGCCTGGTATTCATGTAAATTCATAAGGTATCCAAAAGAGTTAGAAAGCAAAACGTGCTATTGATGGGGGCTATTCTAACGTATAAACAGTTATATAAGGAATACGGTAAATGGAATCAGTGCTTAAACTAATGTTCACGGCAAATACAAAAGGGAATGTTTTGCAACATTCTCCCTGTCTTAAGACGCGAGAAGTGGATTAATCAGACAAGATATAAAATAGCGATGGTTGCCACTACCAACGCAATCAGCACCAGTGTGTCGTGTTTATGTAGCCATTGTTTTAAAGTGCGTGGTTTAGAATCAAGCTTAAAAGTATGTTGTGTTTTCATTATTCGACCCCTTGTTGGTACTGCAGGCTCACCCCGTATAAGCCTCTTCCAGGATTGTTATCGGCTGCAATTCATGATTGCTTTATAGCTGGTAAGAGATTGAAAACAAAGGAATTAAGAGTATTTTACTTGCAATATCAGGTAGTTAATTTCACCTTGTGGAGTCACAACATTTATCCCGTCGTTGGTATGTTTTTTGAGTAAAGCCTTTGCCATGGGTGAGTCCACGCTAATATAACCTTGCGGTGGATCCAGCTCGTCCGGGCCAACAATACGGTAGGTGATTTCGTTGCCGTTATCGTCTTCCAGTACCACCCAGGCACCAAAAAATACCTGCTCGGAATTGGGTGGTGTTTTGTCTACAACAGTTAATTGTGGCATGCGTTTTTGCAAATAACGGATCCGGTAATCAATTTCACGTAGTTCTTTTTTACGATAAATGTATTCGGCGTTCTCGGAACGATCGCCTTCGGCAGCCGCTGCCGATAAATGCAGGGTAACATCCTTGCGGCGTACCCAAAGCTGCTGCAACTCTGACTGTAAATTTTTGTAACCTTGTGCGGTAATATAAGGCGACTTTTTTTCTGCAGGCGGGCGGTAGCGCCCCATATTTCGACCTTTCATTGTTTCGTTATCTTCCTGCTGGCAGAGTAGTTTGGTTCAAGTATAGCGTGGAACAGGTTCTGGCGGTGCTTCAGTTTGTGTATTTATATAACTAACACCCGTAACCACGGGTGTTAGTCAGGGTTTTATGCAACTTCATTTAGTGATACATTCAGTGCGTTTGCGACACCTTTGCCATAAGCCGGGTCGGCCTTTAGACAATGGCGAATGTGCCGTTTCTGCACTTCAATGTCTGCCCCACCAACTGAACGTGCAGTATTTTCAAACAATACCTGCTGTTGTTCAGCTGTCATCAAGCGAAACAGATTGCCGGGTTGAGTAAAATAATCGTCATCATCTTGCCGATGGTTCCAGTGGTCCATCGCACCACTCAGGCTCAACGGCGGCTCTTTACTGTCTGGTTGTTCCTGCCATTCACCGAAACTATTTGGTTCATAGCCTTTGGTACTGCCAAAGTTACCATCTACTCGCATTGCACCATCACGATGATAACTGTGCATCGGGCAGCGTGGTGTATTAACCGGTATCTGACTGTGGTTTACTCCCAGTCGATAACGCTGTGCATCACCGTAAGCAAATAACCGGCCCTGCAACATCCTGTCGGGTGAAAAGCCGATACCTGGAACCACACTCGCCGGATTAAAGGCTGCCTGTTCAACTTCGGCATGGTAATTTTCAGGATTGCGATTAAGCTCAAGTACACCCACATCAATTAAAGGGTAATCTTTGTGTGACCAGATCTTGGTGAGGTCAAAAGGATGAAAACGATAATCCTGCGCTTCGCTTTCCGGCATAATCTGCACTTTAAAATCCCAGCGCGGGTAGTCAGCTTTTTCAATACTATGATAAAGATCACTCTGGTGACTTTCTCTGTCCTTGCCAATCAATTCTTCTGCTTCCTGGTCGGTCAGGTTTTTTATACCCTGCTGGCTTTTAAAATGGAACTTAACCCAGTAGCGCTCATTTTTATCATTAATAAAACTGAAAGTATGGCTGCCAAAGCCATGCATATGGCGATAGGTTTGTGGGTTGCCACGGTCACTCATCAGGATGGTAATCTGGTGTAATGCTTCCGGTAACAAAGTCCAGAAATCCCAGTTGTTTTGTGCGCTGCGCATATTAGTACGTGGGTCTCGCTTAACGGCGTGGTTTAAATCGGGAAATTTTAACGGGTCTCTCATAAAAAAGACTGGCGTATTATTGCCCACCATGTCCCAGTTGCCTTCTTCTGTGTAGAACTTTAATGAAAAGCCGCGAATATCACGCTCGGCATCGGCCGCGCCACGTTCACCAGCAACGGTCGAGAATCGCAGAAAAACCTCGGTTTTTTTACCGACTTTGGAAAATAATTTAGCTTTTGTGTATTGTGATATATCGTTTGTAACCGTAAAAGTACCGTAAGCACCTGAACCTTTGGCATGCATACGGCGTTCGGGAATAACCTCTCTGTCAAAGTGCGCTAGTTTTTCAAGGAACCAGACATCCTGTAATAACATTGGGCCGTGTGTTCCTGCGGTCAAAACATTCTGGTTATCTGCAACGGGGCAGCCATTGGCCATTGTTAATTTGGTTTTTTTACTCATCTCACCCTCCTGTTGGTAACTTAATCAGTTTAGTTTGTGGTTGATTAATTACAAGAATAGATGACTAATACTAATTTAAGAAATTGATTGTTTTGATTAAAATGATAGTTTTAAGTTATCGGTTGTTTATTCAGGGGCGGTGGCTGCTGTAGCCTGTAATTTTGTTTTATTGGCAGGTTTATCAAATCTGGTTTTTCAAAGCGCTTAGTTTCATATGGACAAGTACAACTCTTTGGCCAGTATAATCTTTTCTTTCTTCTATATCATAGGGCTTAAAACCTAATCCGGAATACAGTAGTAATGCGGCTGTATTATTATTAAACACCGATATTCTAATTTCCGGGAGTTTGTATTTTTTAAATGCGATATTTAGCATATAGGTAACAATATTTTTCCCGATCCCTTTACCACGATAATCTTTAGCAATCACCACGTTACCAATAAAGGCAGATTTATTTTTTTCGTAATTATAGAAGTTAGCAAACCCAATGATTCTGTCAGCATCGAGCACAACAGTTAATTCTGTTCTTAGTTTTGATAATTCAACAAGTTGCCCTATAGTGAATGGGTATTGTCCGCCGGGATAAACAAGAAACAACTCTTCTTCGCTTTCAATAAGGTTGCATATACCTTCATAATCTTTTTCTGTGGCTGCCCTGATTTGGCGCATAGTACTTGCTCTTTAAGATATATTGTTTTGGCTATGTTTAACTTTGATAAGCACAGTAAAATATTTTACTCCTCTGTATCCATAACCTGAATTTGTATTTTCTCTCTTTTGTATATTGTATGCTTACTCTGCAAACTCAATTTCTTCCTGAATAGCATTTACCCCGACCTGGGCACAGGCACCGTCGATACTGTCTTTCTCAGACTTTCCAGGAGGCGCACCTGAAACACCAATGCCACCAATAATAGAGCCTCCCTGGCGAATGAGTACACCGCCGCCAACGAGTAAAGCCCCCGGGTTGTGTTGTACCTGGCTCGGAATCCTTCCTTTTTTCAGAAAATCTGCCAAATCTGCTGTTGATTGGCGAAAGCTATTTGCTGTCCATGCTTTTCTGATTGCTGTCTCTGTTGTGTGGGGCCCGGCAAATCTGTCTCTAAGGTATGCCTGAAGATTGCCACCCCTGTCTACAACGGCAACCGCCACCGAGTATCCTTTTTTTCTGCACTCATTTATTGCTGCCCATGCTGCTTTGGACGCTGATTCAACAGATAGTGATTTGAATGAATATAATACGGCTTCCTCTTTGGCATATAGTGAGTTAGAACAAAAGACCAATAAGCAAAAACCAAATAATTTATATTTCATTTTTTTCTCCTGATATTACTGAGGCCTGTATTATTACATCAAACATGCCGGAGATTTATATTTAAAAAGACAAGTTCTATCGTAAAAAAGACAAATATCTAAATATTTTTATTCATATATTTTCGAGGAGGGAAGCCGGATATTCTTTTAAACATATTTGTAAATGCGCTGCTGCTGTTATAACCCAGGTTTGTTGAGACGGTAGTAACAGAATCGCCTGCTTTTATGCGTTCAATAGCATGCGAAACCTGAACTCTATGACGCCATTGTGTGAACGATATGCCGGTTTGCTTTTTAAAAAGGCGTGCCAGATTTCTCTCACTTGCGCCACATTGTTTACCCCATTCCTGTAATGAAATTTTGTCTGACGGGTCTCCAAGTATCATTTCACATAATTTTGAAAGCTTTGGGTTGGCGGGTAGCATAACAGGACAAGCTTCGTTCGCCATCATTTTTAATTGCTCTAGCAAAATATCATTTAATCTGGCTTCTGGTGAATTCAGTGAGTATCCATTTCCAAATGAGATTGACTCATTGACTAACTCTCTAATAAGAGGCCTTATTCCAACGACACCAGAAGATAAAGCTATGCTTTGAGCAGCTACCGGATCTATATATACAGACCGGTATTCAATAGCTTCTCCAGCGTAGATATCATGGATGGCACCAGATGGAATCCATATTGCGTTTCCGGGCGAAAGACACCAGCATTTTCCATTAACTGTAGCCTTCATTTTTCCAATGGCGGCAAACAGCAGTTGGCCCCTCGAATGACGATGGGACTGAATTATATGGGGCACATCTATAATTGCCGAGTTTGAGAGTATATGTCGACTTGAATCATTTATTTCTCCTTCGGGAGAGCCAGAAAGCTTAAGCATGGAAATGTTGTCCTCTAAACCAAATAAATAAAAGCCTGATATTTACATAATGCTAGCTATTTTTGTTACTAATTTTCTTTTTTAGATCGTGTTTCCTTTTTTCATCAATATTATCCCAGTGCTTGTCACATAGTGCACCTTCAAAAGAGTATAAATAATAACATACCGGAAGAACCTCATCGGGATGTTTTTCTTTTATCATTTTATGGGCTTTTACTGCACCAAAAAATCGTAATTCATCTTCCGTAAAAATATCCACTTCATTTAACCGGCCAGCTATTTTGGTTCCGATATTTTTTAATTCAATAAGCTTTCTACTTTTCACCATAACCCTGCTGATATTCTTCTGTCGGTTCAATTGCCTGGACAATATCCAGATTAATTCCGTTGGGATCTTTTATACAAAAATGGTGTTGTCCCCATTCCTCTGAACGAAGCTCCAGATTAATATTCAGTGATTTCTCCATCGCTTCGGTATAGGCAGAATCAACATTTTCTACTTCAAGGCTAAAAATTACCCCGCTTCCAGTATATAAATTATGGAATATAGCGGGCTGCGTAGGTTGATCAGGCAGTAAAAAACCAACTTGAATGCCGGAGTCGGATATAAGATGGAGATACCATTCATTTTCAAAAGCGACACTAAAACCAAAATAGGCTAAATAGAATTCTTTTGCTTTATCAATATATTTAACGGTGAACACAGGGAATGAGCTGTTTGGTTTTATCATTTTAGTTTCCTGATGTTGTCTGTAAAACCACAATGATAAGATAATACTACTGACAACGTATTGTCAGTAGTGTAAATATTATTCCACGTGCGGCCCCTGGGCATGTTTAACTCTTGCTGAAAGCCAAACCAGAATAACCGTGCATACAGGCGTTAAAAACGCTGAGCCAAAAACAGCCGTATAGAGTGTTGCCATACCATATTGTACGTCATCGGGGTTCTGCCCTGACTCCACAAATATCCACCATCCCAAACCAAGTAGCACAGCAAGCACTATCGCTGTAATGACTGTATAAGCAACCAGACGAATGATAAGCCAACTTGAAGATATTGATTCCGGAACAAGAAGAAATGCTGGGAGCCGATAAAAAAAATAGCTAACCACAGCTAGAAACAGAACAAACAAAGCAGGCTCCAGTGTGTTTTCGGCAACATTGTGTAGCCATCCCCCTTCTTTTCCCACTACCAGGCTAACAAGGGCATTTATTTCTTCATGAAAGAACATAAATATTCCCCAAAACAGAGATGGAATAAAAAGTATCTGCAATATTCTCTGTCTAAACATTTCAGTCAGTTTTTTCATAAATTATATCAGCCGTTAATTTAAATATTTTCAGGTGTAAGTATTTTTATAAGCTCTTCAATGACTGTGTTTTTAACAAGAGTCTTTCGCCAGACCAGCCCAATGGTTCGTTTTGGGCGGGGCTCTTTAAAGGGAATGTAACTAATATCGTCCGCATCCCTGTTTATATCCACAGCCATTGCGATTTCAGGCATTAAGGTGATACCGGTTCCGGCTTTTACCATTAGCCTTAATGTTTCAAGGCTGGTTGCGCGAAAGTCCTGTTCTTCGTTAGCACCCATTAGGCTACAAACTTCCAATGCCTGATCACGCAGGCAATGACCTTCTTCTAATAATAGTAGATCTTTGCTTAATAACGAGGACTGTCCAATTTCCGATTTGCTCGCCAGCTTGTGATCGCTCTTTACGGCAAGACGAAAATAATCATCAAATAAAACTTTAATATTAAATTGTTCATCGACCACAGGCAGCGCAAGCAAGGCCGCATCTATTTTACCCGATTTAAGTTTAGCGATAAGATGGTCTGTTTTTTCTTCAACTAAAATAAGTTTTAGTTTAGGCATACAGGCTTTTACCGGTTTAACGATACCGGGAAAGAAGTAAGTTGCCAATGTCGGAAAAGCACCCAGCCTGAAACGGCCGGACAAAGGATCAATCGCCGCTTCTGCAAGCGCATCTATCCGGTCTACTTCCGCAATAACTTTCATTGCCGAGGCAATAATCTGTTCACCCACAGCGGTGAGTAAAATTTGCTTATTGGTTCGTTCAAAAAGTTGCACACCCAGAGAGTCTTCCAGTTTTTTTATCTGCCCACTGAGTGTTGGCTGGCTAACATGGCATTGTTTTGCAGCGCGTGAAAAACTGCCTAAGTCCGCGATTGCCAACAGGTATTTAAGATCTCGAATATTCATTTACTTCCTCATATCGGTAAAACCTATTGTTGCCAGTGGAACAACCGATTTGTTATTGCCAGATTCTATCAATAATATGCTTAAGCATAGATTTTAGCAATATTGATAGAGATGCAAACGTTCACCACAATTATCAGAGCGCTAAAGTCTTCATTTAAATCATGAGGATTAAAATTATGAACACACATATGAAACAATTAGGCATAGCAAGCGTTGCCATTGCTTTTATTGGAATGGCACATGCAGAAGTAAAAACGCTAACACGAGACAATGGCGCAGCGGTTGGCGATAACCAGAATTCCTATACAGCAGGAGATCATGGCAGCGTACTGCTCCAGGATGTTCAACTGATTCAAAAATTACAACGCTTTGCCCGTGAACGTATCCCCGAACGTGTTGTGCATGCGCGCGGTACTGGTGTCCATGGCAAGTACGTAGCGAGCCGCGACATAAGCAACTTAAGCAAAGCAGCGGTATTTAAAAAAGGCACAACCACACCCGTTTTTGTAAGGTTCTCAACCGTGATTCATTCAAAAGGTTCACCCGAAACATTACGCGACCCACGGGGTTTTGCCACCAAGTTTTATACTAATGAAGGTAACTGGGATTTAGTGGGTAACAACCTGCCTGTTTTCTTTATTCGTGACGCGATTAAATTCCCGGACATGGTGCATTCACTTAAGCCGTCACCGGTAACCAATAAGCAGGATCCAAATCGCTTCTTTGACTTTTTTAGTCATGTGCCTGAATCAACACACATGCTGACCTGGTTATATTCTGATTACGGCATACCTGCTAATTTACGTCAGACAGACGGTTGGGGTGTACATGCCTACAAACTTGTTAATGCCGAAGGCGATATCAGCTATGTTAAGTTTCACTGGAAAACAAAACAGGGCATAAAAAACCTGACGGTTAAACAAGCGGCAGAAATTCAGGCAAAATATTTTAGCCATGCCACTAATGATATGTATCAAAACATTGCCGCAGGAAACTACCCGCAGTGGGACTTGTATATCAAAGTTAAAAAAGCATCGGAGTTTGCAACGCTGGATTACAACCCGCTGGATGCAACCAAAATGTGGCTGGATACCAAAGAAATTAAAATTGGCACCATGACGCTTAATCGTATGCCAACAAACTTTTTTCAGGAAACAGAACAAGTGGCCTTTGCACCTTCGAATATTGTACCGGGTATCGAGCCATCAGAAGACCGGCTGTTACAAGGCCGCGTATTTTCGTATGCCGATACACAAATGTATCGTTTAGGTGCAAACCATCAACAACTGCCGATTAACCGAGCGAAGGTTGCTGTTAATAACTGGAATCAGGATGGTGCAGGCAACCAGGGTGTACAAACCGCAGATGTTAACTATCAGCCTAGCCGTAAAGATAACCGTGTTGAAAACAAGCAGGCACGTTATTCCAGTATGGCACAGTCTGGTGTAAGTCAGCAGAAGAAAATCAGCAAAGAAAATAATTTTTCTCAGGCGGGTGTACTTTATCGCAGCTTCAGTAAAACTGAAAAGGCGAACCTTATTAGTAATATAGCTGGAGACTTAGGTCAGGTAAAAGATAGCAAGATTAAGCATATTATTCTGAGTTATTTTTACCGCGCAGATAAAGACTTTGGTGTCAGAATCACTAAAGCTGTAAGTGGCGACTTGAGTAAAGTAAAACGTTTATCCATGTAAGGTAAATAACTACAGGCAGCAGGGATGCCGCCTTATTTTTTGATCCAGTGAGGAATGAATATGAAAAACTTATATCTGAGTTTGACCTTGTTAATGTTCTCCTTTTCCGTACAGGCAAACCCGCCATTAGAAGAGTACTTTTTTAATGCAGCAAAAATTGGTGAAACAGAAGTACTAACCGAGTTTCTTGAAAAGGGTTTCCCGGTAAACTTACGTAATAGCCAAAGTTATACCGCCTTGATGATGGCAACCTATTATGGAAATAAAAAAGCAGTCGAAATATTGCTTAACAATGGAGCCAATGCCTGTTTAAAAGATAAACGCGGCCATACGGCAATGATGGCTGCCATTGTGAAAGCAGAATGGGATATCGCTAAATGCCTGTATAAGGAAGACTGCAAAAAAGCCCATTCAAGCGGAAAAACACTGCAACAATTTGCCGCTGTTTTTGGCCAAACGGACAAGCTGAAAGAATTAACAGGCAATAAGTAACGTCAGCCTGGTATTGGATCCTTTAGTGTTGATGTGACATGAAAGACGGAAGCTTTAAACGTGTTGGCTAAATCATAAGTAATGACTTTTTCGTCAGAGTGTGCAATTTTATTTCTTAAAGCTGAAAGATCCAGTAGTATTTTTGCTGTTTCTTGAGGGATTAAATTGTTATCTTCCAGTGATTGAATAAGAGACTTTATACTTTTACCTGCGTCGATTTTATGCTGCGCTGCTAATGCTCTAATATACCCTTCAATATCTTGCCATGCTTCAAGAATTTGAGTGACAGGTGCAACTGCCCGCCGGCTTAAAAAGGCTTTAGTGACTTCTTCGGCTTCTTTTTTGGCTAGTTCAGGTAAATCTCTTTCTGCTTCTGCCAGTATTTTATTGGCTTCTTTTTCAAATTCCAGCTCTAAATCTTTATACTTTAATTTTTTCAGTGTGGGGATAAGTTCGGACAATGGCGATCGCAATATTAAAAGGGATATAATAATGGTTATTGGCCAGACCAAAATATTAATAATACGTTCCAGTGTTTCCATTTTCCATGCCTCAATGCTTTTCCTGGTGGAAACCAGGCGTGTTTCCAAACTTCACACTGTGTATACCCTACCTGAGCATGACAGCTTCTTCTACGAAGAAAATCACATTTTTGCTCTTAATATCCTGTTTTTCAAAAATCTTTAAATGCCTTCTTTTCTTCCCCTTGCCCTCTAATATTCCGGATGGATCAGGAAGCTCGGCACCATTACTAAATTCAATGGTAACGTGCTCTTTGTAGGGAAAAATACCACCTACAAGGGTATTCGACAGGTTAAATACCAACCCGCCATATTTAATATCTTCAACCAACGTCTGGTTAGCGCAATTAAATATTTCTCTAATGGATTCTATTATCTCCAGTTTATCTGGTGACACAGATTGTATATCAATAAGGAACGTATTAACTTTGTGGTTTTCTGAAAATGCCATATTCCCTCCATGTATGTTTTTTTGAGGTTTAGGGTTTGAATTAAACGTCCCAAAATACAATGTGGTGTTTGTGACAAAATAAGTGAAGTGAGTGCCTCAAACGGTGTGTTGTAGTTTGGGGCAGCTTGAACTATTTACTAGGCTTTATGATTTAAAATGCCCCATAAATTTTAGTTCTTCGATAGTTTCCATATAAGGTTTAAACCGCTTATCTCCACTTTCAAAGGCTTCTGCTATTGTCAAGTGTATCCCATTTTGCAATGTCCGCGAACATTCTATTATTATCAATGGGCGAAAATATATCCAGTTCTATTAACCCAGAGAAATCCTTTAATGTTGTTCTTAAACCATCTCTTATAGCAGGCATTTTTTCAGCAAATTCGTTTTTGATAGTAAATATTGCTACTTCTAATACATATTGTTTTATTGGCATGATTAAACCTCAATCTAGTTAAAGAGGCTATAGTATGTGATCAGTACTGACAACGTGCTGTCAGTAGAGTCTAAATATTTTTTAAGTCTAATGTTTTACCAAGGTGCGGGTAGCCACTCGCAAAGTGAGTTGTTTTAAGACTTTAGAATGATCAGCAATGACTTCATTATAGTACCTCCAATTTTATTGAATGGAGGTGTGTATTATTGGGCGCCAGGCAATAATGCCGATGGAGATACGTGAGCAATGCATTGGTAACGAAGGTCGAAACGACCTGTTGAGGGCTATTGGGTATGGCGGTCACTGCGGTTCCGAAAGCCTTGAGTTGTCGGGAAGCCACACTTTGGATGGTTGTATATAAACAACTTCTGATAGCCCGGTAAGAGCATGCCCATTATATCAACTGTATGTGTTAAATACCTGGCTCAAAAAAGAATCAGCGGCAGATGGAACCGGTGCGAGGCATAACCGCAGTAATGGCTAAAGCCACAGCTGCGACAAGAATTGCGAATTCGAACCAGCTAAACACATGTGGAATGATAGACCAGAGAAACAGGTAATCTTGCGAGCGCTCCCAGAACAGCATCCAAAGTAGCAATGTTGCTAACAGACCCTGAACCAATCGCACGATCCAGGCTACATTTGCTAAGGGAGCGAAGGAACGCTTACCCATAACAAGGCCCTGCCCAACTCGAAAAATCTGTCCCAAGGATGTAATTGTCAACAGGCCGATTATAACCTGAAGTACAAAGGTGATCATTGTAAGGTACGCCATACCCACAGGCGCAACGCCTGCCCATTTTGACCAATCTCGCAAAACCTTTGCGAACAAGGGCCAGGCCCGCTGGCTATTAACCAGCATTACAATGCCGTCGCCAGAGTCTGGAATAGCATAATAATGAGCCATCCAACCTGAACCCTGTCCTCCATTCCAAATGGCTTGGCGGCCGGTCTGCAGCTCTTCAAGGAAAACCCCAAATCCGTAAGCATCGGAGACGTACGCCATGAGGCCACCTAGTTTGGCTTGCGGTGTTGCAATGAGTTCAATGCTGGCTGCCGAAAGAACTTCATGCCCTGATCTGTAACGTTCGACCATACTAGCTTGTACAAACCGGGCGATATCTTCCACAGTTGCGAAAAGCCCTCCGGATCCCTTGCCCGGATAGACATAGAGTGGAACCGGTTCCCCTTTCAGATCATATGCTGTCGGTATACGACCATTAATTTCAGGGCTCCATTCAAAGCTCGAACTCATCATACCAAGTGGTGTGAAAATTTTGCGATCGATATAATCAGAAAAGTGTAGTCCACTGACGTCTTCTATGAGTAGCTCAAGCAGATTGTAGCCGGTGTTCGAATAGGAAAAAGCTGTTCCGGGTTGCTGAATCGGCTGTGCCTCTTTGCTCAAGTTACTACGCAAAGCGAGAACTGGTCCATCAGGCGGATATTTGGTGCTGAAGTCCCCAAGAGGCATACCTCCGGTGTGGCTGAGCAATTGCCGTACCGTAATGGTATTCACAGAAATCTCTGATGTTGGGAACGACCAGCTTTTTAAATATGTCGTTACCGGCATATCTAGATCAATCATGTCATCCTCTACGAGGGTCATGATGCCCCATGCCGTTATTGATTTGGAAATAGATTCAACTCGGAAAATGTCATCCTTCTCCATAGCTCGGGCGGATTCCTTGTCTGCAATGCCATATGCCTGAACCCAGACAATTTTTTCTTTCTGCAGAACTGCGATAGTAATGCCTGGAATCCCGTAAGAATTTATTAGGTGGGGAATTCTCCTATCCATTGTCTGTATGAAAGATTCTATTCCACCACCAATTACTGGTTGCGCATTGGCGGTATGTTTTTCCGCAAGAAATAGAGCGGCCAACAGTCCAGCAATAATAAGCGAGGATGTTTTTACGGATTTCATCCCTTTTGATCAGTACAAGGAAAACGGATGTCGGTAACATCAGCAATGAAAAATGGGAAATAGGCTTCACTACCAAACTGGTTTCCCGCTTCTATATGAGTTGGCAGGCGGTACCCCTCAAACTCTCTGTATTCTGACAGATAACCACCGAATGGTTGAATACGATAGGTCTTGCCAGCATTCGCATTGCTCCAGCGGGGAAAGTTAACCTCAACCAGTCGGCCACTCGCATCGACCGTTATGTTAACCGATTGTTCTATCCCTTTATGAATAACAATCACTCGTGCGGTCGTGTCGCTGACGGACTCCCATAAAACATTTGCTCCAGGCAATAATGCAGCGGGTGTCCAGAATACTGCTTCAGCTATATATCTGCCAAAGGCGGATCGCGTATGGTCGCGATTTCCACCCAAGCGTGCGACGGGCGACACACCCATCAGCCAGAACCTTGTCCAATGAGTTGCATCGGAACCAGATATTTTCATCATGCCGCGCTCTGCATTCATCTTCCAGACAAAGCCTGTTGGTGCGGCGAGAATTTGTTCAGCCGTCATTGCAAAATAGTCTGGTGCCTCCTTCGTGCCCAGACTGAACCACCCTTTCATATAAATTTCGGCAACCGTATAGAGCGGCGCACCAACCTTGATTGTATAGCGGAAGTAGCGCTGTGCCGGTTCGGGAAGAGCATAAACCAGTGCAGGGTCGAATGTCGCAAGTCTGGTTGGCTGGATCGTTATGAGTTTATCCCAAAGGTCTTGATCAGCCTTGTGATCCATCCACCTCCACACTCGCAACGCCGCTATAAGTATAACGATAAGAATAACAATGATCAGAAACACAGTTTTCATTTCATATCCGATCAGGTATTGGACTATACGGATTTTATTTTATATATCTTCATCTTTAGAACCGAGCCAAAAAGGAATTATGAAAATAGGGAGCAGAGTGTAGTGTTAGAAGAAAATCATTTCCTGCTGCCTGCTTTATTAATACTTAGCTCATGATGAGTGCTATCTCCAGTGTGCCGATTTCATATGCCCACACTTACAGGTAAAGCCTGTTAAATCTGCATCCAAATCCGGACTAAAATAATTACAACTGCACTCGGTACAGCCACTACCAGAAATTATTTCCTGATCCATATCGCTCTCTAATATATCTTCCCTTTTGTCGAAGTTGTAGTTACTGTAATTGTCCATATTTTACTCCCTGTCATTAATAATGGTGCCTTTAAAACTTTATACAGATTTTATTTAAACATGGATAAGTTCAAATTAACGACTAAGCTATGTGACGTGAATGAGCGCCTTATTATACATTGCCTGATATATCCATGCTTCCTGAGTAGGCGACACCTGAAAGCAATGCCATTTCACGATGCCATGTTGCCAGGTCATTTTTATTAAGCTTGCTTAAATCATCGTGCCCGCATGCGCGAGCCATCACTTGCATTAGCTCTATAGAAGCATTGAAAAAATTATGCAACTGTCTGGATGATTTTTCAATATTCAATTTTTTACGTAATTCTTCTTTTTGTGTAGCAATACCTGCTGGACAGTTATTTGTATTACACATTCTTGCTGCAACGCAACCAATAGCTTGCATAGCACTATTAGAGATTGCAATACCGTCAGCACCAAGTGCTAGTGCTTTAACAAAGTCAATGGGCACACGTAAACCACCGGTAATAATGAGCGTTACACGACCACTCGCTCCCTGCTCATCAAGATAACGACGTGCTCGTGCAAGTGCTGGAATGGTCGGCACGCTAATATGATTTCTGAACATTTCCGGTGCGGCACCCGTACCACCACCACGACCGTCCAGTATGATATAATCAGCACTAGCATCAAGTGCAAATTGAATATCTTTTTCTATGTGATTAGCGCTTAGTTTAAAACCAATAGGGATGCCGCCTGTAATATCTCTAACGTGGTTTGCAAAGTCTTTAAATTCAGAAGAAGAGGATAGGTTTTTAAATGTCGGCGGGGATATTGCAGGCTGACCTTCAGGGATATTCCTTACCTGTGATATTTTTCCTTTGTTTTTATTTCCTGGTAGATGGCCACCTGTCCCCGTTTTTGCGCCTTGCCCACCCTTAAAGTGAAATGCCTGTACTTTGGCTAATAGTTCATCTTTATAGCCAAATCCCGCACTGGCATATTCATAAAAATATCGGCTGTTTGCTTCTTGCTCTTCAGGTAACATTCCACCCTCACCGGAACATATACCCGTACCGGCTAATTCTGCCCCCATTGCTAGTGATAGTTTGGCTTCTTCAGACAAAGCACCGAAACTCATATCAGAAACAAATAGTGGTATTTTCAGCTTCAAAGGTTTTTTAGCTTCTGGGCCAATAATCAGTTCTGTACCAACACTTTCATCTTCCATCAAAGGCTTAGTTGCCATCTGTGCAGCCATGATTTGTAGTTCATCCCAGTGCGGCAGCTCATGACGTGGGATGCCCATTGATGTCATTTGACCATGATGTCCGAGTTTAGATAGCCCTTCTCTGGCAAGTTGGTGGATATATTCTACTGTAGGTTCTTCAGGTGTGGATCTGGCGGTTGGTAAATCAGAAGTTTTTTGTGTTAGCCCCGGCCCTTCTTTACCGATATCATCTTTGCTGAATTGTTTGTGTGTCCCATCGCAGTAAGGAGCATTGCCGGTATGCTTACAAGCGCACAAATAGGCTTCCTCATTATCAGCATCAGAAACAATAACTCTCGGAGTAAAAGATGTGCCTACATGAGAACCATCACAAAAAGGCTGGCTCTTTGAGCTGCCACAGGTGCAGAAATGATATTCCTGACCTTTTGAAAGATTCACCTTGACCGGTTTGTTATCTGCAACTATTGGCTTGCTCATATATTCCCCTTTAAGATGTATAACGCCGCAAATAATTGGATACAAAAAGTTGCAGAGCGAAGCGGTGAAGCTTTTTGTAGTCCATGTTTAATTTTTCTTGTTAGGCGCTACTGTTCCAAGTTCGACTACCTACTGTAACAAGTGGTATGAGGCCTGGGATTATTAAAAATACAGATGTCCATTTCAGCCCAATAGCTTCTAACCCGCCATATAGGTAAATAGATAAGACAATTGAACAAAAAAAGAGTAAATATATTGGCAACATCAATTTCCAATATTTAATATTTGGGTGCTTCCAGGGAGCAGTCATACTAATGACTATAATTGCAACTATAAATACTGCTAGCCCTATCACCCCTTCGCTTATTTTATTTTGAAACAACCAAATGATAGATAGTAAACCCAACCATACAAAACCACCAAGCCAGCCACCAATCCACCCGGATTTTTCCCCTCTTCGTTTCATTAATTTACCCTTCACCTAACGTGGCTGTAGACAAACCGACTTCTGAAATCCATATTTTACTGGCCCCAATTTTAAGCAACGCGAACGAACTTAATTTACTTGTTAGTGCTTTTTTGATGTTCAACATACTCATCAAGCAGCTGCCGAATTATTTTTTGGTACTGCATGTGATGTTTTTTTGCAGCATCTTTGAAATAAGCAACGCTTTCGCTGCTTAAAGATATTGTAACTTTTGTATTTTGTTTTTTAAGTGCGAGCTCCTCTGGTGAAGGCAGAAAATCAGAAATTAACTTAATTTCACCAATGGGTTCTTCGCTATATTGAATTTGCTTGCTCATAGATTTTTTTACCTTTTCGCCAATAACCTGCACCGATAATTCGAATACGCCCAGACCGATATGTGAACCGAACAGTAAGAATTCCGTTTTCATTTTTATTTAAGCCAAAACAATAATAACGTTGCTCTTCCTGACTATGGCTCGTATCTTCGGCAATAACACGATTACAGTCTAAAAATGCATGTTGTGCCTCATAGAACGTAACATTATGTTTTTATTGGTTTTCTAAGTTTTTGGCTTTATCCCACTCAAAATTCGGCTCTTTCATGGGATAAGTATAGATTGCGTATGGCTAAATAGCCATATTATTATTGCTAACATTAAAGTTAATTTACCAAAATCGGGGTCAGCCATTAGCATTCTCCTGTCAACAAGGCGAACGAATTTAATTTATTGC
>CAZEZI010000026.1:0-23744 GCA_964516315.1 uncultured Thioalkalispiraceae bacterium | reverse complement strand
AGACCAATATCGTCGGTACTTATAATTTACTCGATGTCGCAAAAAAATACTGGGACGGTTTAACCGGTGAGAAAAAAGAAAATTTTCGTTTTCACCATGTTTCTACCGATGAGGTTTATGGTGACCTGGAAGCGACCGGTTATTTCACCGAAGAAACCAGTTACGAGCCAAGCTCACCTTATTCGGCCAGCAAAGCATCGTCCGACCACTTGGTGCGCGCCTGGCACCGAACTTACGGTTTTCCCATTGTCATCACTAATTGCTCAAATAATTACGGCGGTTACCAGTTTCCAGAGAAACTAATTCCTCTGGTCACTTTGAATGCACTGGAAGGCAAGCCGCTGCCCATCTACGGCAAGGGTGACCAGATTCGTGACTGGCTGCATGTGGATGATCACGCGCGTGCGCTGCGCCTGGTACTGGAAACGGGAAAAATCGGTGAAACCTATAATATTGGCGGCCACAATGAGAAGACCAATCTTGAGGTGGTAAAAACGATCTGTAGCCTGCTCGATAAACTTGTTCCTAGCTCACCCCATATACCGCATGAATCATTGATAACCTATGTGGCTGACCGACCAGGGCATGACCTGCGCTACGCTATCGATGCCGACAAAATTGCAGCTGAACTTGGCTGGATGCCTGATGAAACGTTTGAGTCTGGGTTGAAAAAAACGGTACACTGGTATCTTGATAACGCTGAATGGTGTCAGCATGTGCAGGATGGTAGTTATCAGCGGGAAAGGTTAGGTACCGGAGATGGTAAATGAAGGGAATAATACTAGCGGGCGGATCTGGTACTCGTTTATACCCGATAACTCAGGGTGTAAGTAAGCAACTAACCCCCATCTACGACAAGCCGATGATTTATTATCCATTGTCGGTGCTGATGTTGTCGGGTATAACCGAGGTACTGATCATCTCTACTTCGCATGATTTACCACAATTTAAAGTGCTGTTGGGTGATGGTAGTGATATTGGCATGTCTTTTTCATATATCGAGCAACCATCACCAGATGGTTTGGCGCAGGCTTTTATATTAGGCGAAGACTTTATCGGTGATGATGATGTTTGTCTGGTCTTGGGTGATAACATTTTTTACGGTCATGGTTTAACTACTATGCTGACAAATTCTATCGCCAATGTAACCGAGGAAGGTAAAGCCACTGTGTTCGGTTATTTCGTAAAGGATCCTGAGCGCTACGGTGTAGCTGATTTTGATGCTGATGGCAACGTTCTTAGTATCGAAGAAAAGCCTGAAAATCCTAAGAGCAGTTATGCGGTCGTTGGTTTGTACTTTTACCCGAATAATGTGGTTGACATTGCTAAGCAGATAAAGCCATCAAAACGCGGTGAGCTGGAAATCACCTCGGTAAACCAAGAATACCTTAAACAGGGTGATCTGAAAGTTGAGCTGATGGGGCGTGGCTTTGCCTGGCTTGATACGGGTACCCACGAAAGCCTGCTGGAAGCATCTAATTTCATACAAACAATCGAAAACAGACAGGGTTTGAAAGTGGCCTGTATCGAAGAAATTGCCTACGAGATGGGATATATCAATAAAGAAAAACTTATTGAATTGGCGCAGCCGTTGAAGAAAAATCAATATGGGCAGTATCTGCTTCGCCGTGCAGAAGAAGATGTTCTGACTTAAATCAAAGTTAGCCGTTATAAGTAAAAAATGCCAACTTAAATTACTGTCACTCTGAGTGAAATCGAAGGGTCTTAAAATAACCTAATAACAATTATGAGTGTTGCACCAACAAAAATCCCCGATGTCTTAATCATCGAACCAAAAGTATTCGGTGACAGCCGTGGTTTCTTTTTTGAAAGCTTTAATAAAAAATCTTTTGCTGAAGCCACCGGTGTGGATGCTGATTTTGTGCAGGATAATCATTCAAAATCTTCAAAAGGTGTTTTGCGTGGTTTGCATTATCAGATAAAGCAGCCTCAGGGAAAGTTGGTTAGGGTGGTAAGTGGTGAAGTACTTGATGTGGCGGTAGATATACGAAAATCATCAATAACCTTTGGGCAATGGGTTGGCGTTATATTATCAGCAGAGAACAAACAACAATTATGGGTGCCGCCGGGTTTTGCGCATGGTTTTGTGGTGCTTTCTGAGTCGGCGGAGTTTTTATATAAAACGACAGACTACTATGCGCCTGAATATGAACGCTGTATTCAGTGGAATGACGTGGATCTCGCAATAGACTGGCAATACTCGGATAATCTACAAGTATCAGAAAAAGATGCCAGCGGTGCATCATTCAAGCACGCCGAAACATTCGATTAAACTAGTGCTGCGTATGAGTGAACCAAATGAGGATAAAGTTCATTCGGTGTGGTCTTATAATATTTAAGTTGCTTACTGCAATATGATAGAAGTCAGCAAATGGCTCGCAGCTAAAGGTTTAACGAATATAAATAATCAATAACTAATAATCTTTCTAGAAATATGAAAATCTTACTCTTCGGAAAAAATGGCCAGGTTGGCTGGGAATTGAATCGTTCGTTACAGCCTCTAGGTGAAATTATCGCGGTCGATATAGATGAAGTGGACTTCACTGATAGTGATAGGCTGAGAGCAATAATCCAAACGGTAAAGCCATCTGTGATCTGTAATGCAGTCGCTTATACTGCAGTAGACAAAGCAGAAGAAGATGAAGCGTTAGCGCTCACTATCAACGGTACTGCTCCGGGAATAATTGCTGAAGAAGCAAAAAAACTAGGTGCGTTATTGATTCATTATTCAACGGATTACGTGTTTGATGGTGCAAGGGCTAGTCCTTACCTTGAAACGGATGAGCTGAATCCGATAAACGCATACGGTCGTACTAAACTGGCTGGGGAAATAGCGGTTAAGGCCTCGGGTTGTGATTATTTGATGTTTCGCACATCATGGGTCTACGCATCAAGAGCAAATAATTTCCTGTTAACCATGCTAAAACTTCTTCAGGAAAGAGATGAGCTAAGCATTGTTGCTGACCAGATTGGTGCGCCAACTTCAGCTCGGCTAATTGCCGATGTCACATTATTATGCATCCAGCAGGCGGTTAAAGAAAGATTGGTTGGTATCTTTTCGTCAGACCTGTATCATCTGACGGCGGCTGGTTACACCAGTTGGCACGGTTTTACCGAAGAAATCGCCAAATTGGCAAGCAATAATCTGAATACTCCTTTGGCAATAAAAACTATAAAAGCCATTCTCACCGCAGACTACCCAACCCCGGCAAAACGCCCGATGAACTCACGACTAAATTTGACAAGGCTCGAAAGCATCTTTGGTCTTAGTATGCCGGCATGGCAGCATTCGCTACAACGATGCATGCAGGAAATCATGGTATAGACACCGTAGGGGTTCATTGCGGGCAAGGAAGTAAGTCAGGTTAAGGGTCTTCGGCGCGGAATATTTATCTGAATAATTGGTGTTTTTTCGTTTCATGGTGCATCCGGCATAAAAACATCATTCAAAAATTAAAAAACACCTGTGTTCTACCGAAATTTTTACCAGTTCCTATATCACAGGCGCAGTTGTCTTATTAAGCAGGCAATATTTTTTTGCCAGCAGCAGATTATCAATGCTCATTTAGTGAGTACATGATGCGTATTTTTATCCAATCTATGACTGCTAATAACTACTAACTTTTTAATGACTGCCAACTGTATTTAACGTATAATCACGCCCAGATTATCGCAGTTCAATGCTCTTGTTAACCGCTTGGTTTTATTGGGGTTTTTGAGTATAAAACTGCTATTTGTCAACTAATGACTGTCAATTACCTCTTAAAATGAACCCCAACGCGCAACACAATATTTCGTTATGCGAAATGTTGAACAGTTTTCTACGTAATTACAATTTGATCTTCCAAATGACTAAACGTGAAGTTATTGGTCGTTACCGTGGTTCTATGTTAGGGATAGCGTGGTCATTTTTCAATCCTCTCATTATGTTAGCTGTTTATACTGTCGTGTTTAGTACGGTATTTCAAGCAAAATGGGGAGTGGGTTCTGAAAGCAAAATAGAGTTTTCTTTGGTTCTATTTATCGGAATGATCGTTCACGGTATTTTAGCTGAAAGTATGAATAATTCACCATCGCTGATGTTACGTAATATAAGTTACGTTAAAAAAGTTGTGTTTCCATTAGAGATATTACCGTGGGTAGTGATGGGTTCAACGTTATTTCATGCGCTAATTAGTATTATTGTGTGGATGTTTTTTTATATCATTGTAAATGATGTTGTGCAATGGACTGTCGTATTTGTGCCCTTGGTTTTTCTTCCTTTAGTATTATTTTCTGTTGGTGTTGCCTGGCTACTTGCGTCTCTAGGTGTTTATATTAGAGACATTGCTCAAATGATGGGCGTACTAACAACAGTGCTATTGTTCTTGTCACCAATTTTTTATCCCGCATCTAGATTGCCAGAGCCGTATCAAACAATTATTTATTTGAACCCATTAACATTTATTATTGAGCAAGCTCGAGATGTGTTGATGTGGGGGAATATGCCAAATTGGTTTGGTATGGGTGTAGCGTATATTGTAAGTTTATTGGTTGCCTGGGCAGGATTTGCATGGTTTCAAAAAACTCGCACGGGGTTTGCGGATGTCCTCTGATATAGCGATAACAGTGAGTAATGTAGGTAAATCTTACCAAATCTATGATAAACCTTTGGATAGGCTTAAACAGAGTTTTTTTAGAGGAAAAAGACAGTATTACGAAGAATTTAAAGCACTTGATAATGTTTCTTTTGAAGTAAAAAAAGGTGAAACAGTAGGGGTTATTGGTTGCAATGGTTCGGGTAAGTCGACTCTGCTGCAAATTATTTGCGGAACTCTTTCGCCAACGTCTGGTGTGGTGGAAATTAATGGGCGAGTGGCTGCATTATTAGAGCTTGGCGCTGGATTCAATGTGGAATTCACTGGGCGAGAAAATATATACATGTACGCGTCTATTTTTGGTTTGAGCAAGGAAGAGATCAATGCTCGATTTGATGATATTGTTGCATTTGCTGATGTTGGAGAATTTATTGACCAAGCTGTAAAAAGCTATTCAAGTGGCATGTATGTTCGGCTGGCTTTTGCTGTAATAGTGCATCTCGATGCAGATATATTGGTTATTGATGAAGCACTGGCAGTTGGCGATGTCTTTTTTATACAGAAATGTATGAGGTTTCTGAGAAGCTTTCAGGAAAAAGGTACGATTATCTTTGTTAGTCATGATTCAGGTGCAGTAGTAAATTTATGTGATCGTGCGGTATGGCTTCATGGCGGCCAGGTGCAGAAAATAGGTGCTGCAAAGAATGTATGCGAGGGTTACTTAGCAAGTAGTTACGGAGCGGCGCAATCTGTGATAACGCCCACAGAATCAGTTGTAGATAGTGTGCAAGAGAGGAAAGGCCTCAAAGATATGCGGATGAGTTTCATAAATAGTTCCAGCCTTCGAAACGATATTCGGGTGTTTCGTTTCTCAGATATAGCAGAGAGCTTTGGTAGTCGAGGAGCAAAAATTATTGATGCACGAATAACGGATGCAAATCTTATTCCTTTATCATGGGTTGTTGGAGGCGAGAGTGTTTGTGTGGTAATTGAGATTCTTGCTTTGAAGCCAATTCAAAGTGTCATTGTTGGTTTCTTTATTAAAGATAGATTGGGTCAAGTTCTTTTTGGTGATAATACATACTTAGATTATTGTTTGAAACCGGTTTCAATGATGCCTTCTGAGCGAATCACTGCAACTTTCTCCTTTGATATGCCTATACTCCCTCAGGGGAACTATTCAGCTGACGTGGCTGTTGCTGATGGTATAAAAGAAGATCATGAACAATTGGAGTGGATACATGATGCTTTTGTACTGGAATCCCAAACCAGCAGTACATCTACAGGTCTTGTGGGTGTTCCTATGGCAAAGATAGATATACGTAAGACTGATGATAGAATGCAAGAGAGTAATTAAAATGAGTGTTGGAATCATAAAGGAAATTGTAAATGAAACAAGGTTATTTCTAAGTGGCGTGCGATATAGAGACTTGTTTGCAGAGTTACATAAATCTCGAAGCGATTATCTTAATTTAATGGAGAAATGCCTAACTGGTACGATTTATGAAGATTTGCCAATGAAAGTATTGGGGCAGGAGAAATACGATTCGAAAATCAGGGAATATGGCTGGGATTGGCCCTCAGTGGCGCATACCATGGTTGGAGTCAAACGATTGTCAAATGTTCGTTTACTCGTCGAAAGTATAATTGAAAAGAACATACCCGGTGACTTGATAGAGACGGGTGTATGGAGAGGCGGTGCTTGTATTATGATGCGTGCTGTACTTAAAGCATACGGTATAATTGACAGAAAAGTATGGATGGCTGACTCATTTAAAGGCTTGCCACCTCCAGACATAGAAAACTTTCCTGATGATGAGGGTGAAATTTTCCATGAGTATGAAGAGCTTTCTATATCCATTGAGGATGTGAAGAAAAATTTTAAAAAGTATGATCTTTTAGATGATCAACTTGTTTTTTTAGAAGGTTGGTTTAAGGACACTTTGCCCAGTGCTTCAATAAACAAAATTGCACTATTAAGGCTTGATGGAGACTTGTATGAGTCAACGATTCAGCCACTTGAGGCGCTTTATGACAAGGTTTCAGTGGGTGGTTATGTCATTGTGGACGATTACCATGTTGTAAAGGGTTGCAAGGCTGCAGTTAATGATTTTTGTTCTGAAAGAGGTATTTATCCTCAGATTCAGGAGATTGATGGTGTTGGTGTGTACTGGAAGAAGCAGGCATAAGAGCAAAAAATCAATAAGAGCAAAAGATCAAGACCGGGTAAATAATTAAAATAATTTATAAGGATTATATGAAAGAAGATTCGACGCACAACTATGAATATGAAGTAGATCTGAATGGCAACACCGCGCCAGCGCGTGTTGTACGTATGGTTGGTAACAAAAAGCGTGTGCTTGAGATAGGCGCAGGTCCTGGATCGATCACAAAACATTTGCAAGCAGCTGGTGACTGTAAGGTGGTCGCACTTGAAATAGATGAAGATGCTATTGCTCGATTAACACCATATTGTGAAAAGGTTTATCAGGCAGACTTGAATGATACGTCCTGGCCCGATCTTTTAAGTGAAGACGGGAAGTTTGATGTTATTGTCGCAGCAGATGTCCTGGAGCATGTATATGATCCATGGAATACGCTTGCGTTAATGATGGGCCTGCTGGAAGAGGGTGGTAACATCGTAATTTCTCTACCTCATGTAGGTCATAGTGCAGTAGCTGCCTGTTTGCTTGATGAGGATTTTGATTATCGCGACTGGGGGTTGTTGGATCGTACGCATATTCGATTTTTTGGGTTAAAAAATATGCAGTCGCTCTTTAATAAATCGGGTTTGCATATAAAAGAGGCACAGTTTGTAATTGTTGATCCTGAAGATAGTGAATTTTCTGTGAAATGGAAGCGTTTACCATCAGATGTTAAAAAAGCACTTTCTTCATTCAAACACGGCAATATTTACCAGGTTGTGATTAAAGCTGCTCCAGCCGCGCAAATGACTAAGAATATTGATTTAATGGAACTGCCTATTGATATGTCTAGTTCTATTAGAGAGAGTGGCGTAAGGACTCTGGCAAAGAAAATTATACCTGAAAAATATCGCGGAAAAGTTCGGGTTTTTGCCCGGAAGCTAGGTATTTTGGATAAAGATTCATGAAAAGTAAATCTGCTACAAAAGTTATAGCCATGTATTTCCCGCAATTTCACGCGATCCCTGAAAATGACCAATGGTGGGGAAAAGGTTTTACAGACTGGGTTAATGTAAAAAAAGCGAAACCACTATTTGATGACCACAATCAACCCAGAATACCGCAAAATGACAATTACTATGACCAATCAAAGCTTGATACCTTGCGCTGGCAAGTAGATTTGGCGAAACAGTACGGTATTTATGGATTTTGTCATTATCACTATTGGTTTGATGGCAAGCAGTTGTTAGAAACGCCCACAAGCCTAATGCTTGCTAATAAGGATGTAGACATGCCTTTTTGTCTATCATGGGCAAATGAAACCTGGTCTAAAAGATGGGATGGCCGCGATCATCACATACTGATTAAGCAGACTCATCCACCTGCCGAAGAAAGTTGGTTGAAACACTTTGATTATCTTATTCATGCATGGACTGATGAGCGCGCGATCAAGATAGATGGCAAGCCTGTGTTTATAATTTACAGGCCGCATAGGATTGATAAAATTGGCCAAATGCTTGAATACTGGCAAAAAAAGGCAAAAGAGCATGGCCTCAAAGGTCTTTATTTTATTTTTCAAAAACAGTATGAGCATCCTGATAAGGAATGTATAAAATCATTTGATGCCATATTTCAATTTCAGCCTTTTGAGGCAATTTATTCAAATGGATATCATGCTGCTTCAGAAAGGCGAGCCTCTCTTAGACGAATTATTGATAAATTGCCCTCGCCAGTTCAGAGTTTGATATGGTCGTTAAAGTTTTCCTTTCAATATAACCTGACATTTTACGATTATGATGAAGTTTGGGAAGAAGTCTTGAAATCAAGGCATGAGACTGGGCTAAAAACTTATTCTGGGGCGTTTGTAGATTGGGACAACACTGCCCGTTATGGAAAGAAAGCTACTATCTTCAAGGGTGCGAATCCAGAAGCATTCCATTATTGGTTTGAAAAGCTTGTTAGTTATGTGTCTCTTCGACCCGAAAATGAGCAATATATATTTCTTAATGCATGGAATGAGTGGTCAGAGAGTACGTATCTAGAGCCAGATGTGAAAAATGGATATAAATATCTGGAGGCAATCCAGTCTGTTCTTGAGGGAGATGATGCCGACATCTCAGGCGAACGAAAAGGTAATGCAGAGTCTTCAGTAAAGCCAGCCAATCTGTAGAATAAATCCTTAATAATTCTGCAATTCATACTATATATTTATGGAAAACGATGATGTAAGTGCATGGCCAGTTGAATGGACTGAAGAGGTTAATATATGCCCTTTGTGTAATAGTGATAGTGTTTGCAATCATGAGAACCGTTTAATAGATTGGTTGTCAGTCCCTCCATCTGGATACTGGCGGATGAATGTTTGTGGCTCATGCGGAGTCGGTTACTTATCGTTAAGACCAGCAGTAAAGTACATCCAGAATGCGTATAAAAATTATTATACTCACTCAAAAAATAAAGGCAGTTTAATAAATAAATATCTAAGAGGTATGCAAAAATACTTGTACGAAGCGTTTTGCGATCATGCTGGTCATAATTATACGGTTTCTGGTTATCTTGTGTATGCTTTGGTAAGGATTGTGTTTCCACTTGGTTTATATTTTGATACAAAATCTAGGCATATTTTTAAGTTTCGTAACACCGGCCGTCTTTTAGATGTAGGGTGTGGTAATGGTGAATTTCTAGAAATGGCTAGCCGTCATGGATGGGAAGTGATTGGCGTGGATTTTGATCAGGCGGCAGTAAGTGTAGCAAAATCTAGAGGGCTGATAATATTGCACGGCGGTATTGATGTAATAGATAGCAATGAGAAATTTGATTTTATTTCTTTAAACCATGTTATTGAGCATGTTTATGACCCTCTTAAATTAATACAGTCATGTTACGCATTACTTAATGATGGCGGTACATTGTGGCTGGAAACGCCTAATATTGATAGTATTGGTTATGCTTTATACAAATCAAATTGGAGAGGGCTAGAGCCGCCAAGGCATATAATGCTTTTTAATAAGGCGGCATTAAGTGAAATGTTATTAAAGTCAGGATTTGTGTCTGTAGAACAAAAATCTCATGGATTGTCGGGAGTTTATATGGGTTTGTCCAGTGAAGGACTGCTAAACAAAACAGTCTCCTGTAGTTCTATGGCATGTTTTGGCCTGAGGAAAATAATAATGCTTTTGAGAGTTATATCTCTAGAGTTGATACAGCTGTTGTGTAAGAAGCGCAAGGAGTTGCTTACACTAGTTGCGACCCGATAGCTCTTTATAGTAGGTATGTTTTATGGCGCAAAGATTGCAAGCTTTAGATGCATCGGTTGACTTAGACCAATGTTATGCGACAGAAAGAAGCTAATAAGGCAACATAAATACCGCAGTAATAGTGATAACCTTTAACGCGGGCTTAGTGGGGGATGCTTAAAAGGCAAACCATTATATTGTATAATTTCTTAGTAGCGGATGCTGGTATAAGGTGATTTTAAATTGAATATGTTTTTATCTTCTTAATCTATCGTGGGCTTTGTTGCAACGATCATATTAGTTAATAATTGATGTAAATTTTAATATCTGAAGGTGTTTAAATGAAAAGTATTTTAGTCTCGGTGTTTATTGTGTTGTTTACAGTTTCACTCCCCGCAATAGCATATATTGATCCAGGCTCCGGCAGTGCAATTATGTCGGCGATTATTGGTTTATTTGTGGCTGTAGGTTTGGCTGTTAAAACTTATTGGTACAAACTGAAATCAATTTTTACTGGTAAAAAAAGTGGTCAGAATTTAGATCAAGATCAAGTGTCAAAAGACGATAAATAAGGCAAGTATTTTTATGGATGTATTTCTTTTGGGTGCGGGTCGGCCCGCTCGTGGGAGTAAGCCATCTGCGCTAAAAAATATTGCATTAAACACTAAAGCAATGGATTGGCAGCTTCATAGTTTTGAGGCTGCATGTAATGTTGAAAGTTTTCACTTTTTAGGTGGGTATCATGTTGATGAGGTTATAGAAAGTTACCCGCAGCTAAACTATACAGTGATCCCGGACTGGGAGCATAAAAGTGTATTACACACTTTTCTAAAAGCTCCATTTTCAAATCGCCCCGCGTTTGCGGTCTATTCTGATACAGTATTTCGAAAAGAAGTTGTTGTTGGCATGCTATCTGTTGATGCGGATGTGGTTTTTTGTGTCGATAGTCTTTGGAGAAAACGTTATGAATCTCGATCTACTGAAGATATGCAATCAGCAGAAACGATTAAGGTTGATGGTGCTTCTGACTTTTTAAATGAAGTAGAATTTACTGGCCTTATATATTTTAACAGCAATGCTGTGAAATATATTTCTAACCTTGATGAATCGGTTGTAGGATTAAATTTAATTCATCTCATACATTTTTTGGATAAGTCCGAGTTATCTGTTAAATTTTTTGATGCTTGCGGACATTGGGCAGAATTTAATTCACCAAGCGATATTGCTCACTTTGTGCTTGGTACCAAAGCAGAAACTTTGGCAAGGCTTGAACCTTTAGTGCGTTACAGCCATATTGGCAGACAAGTGAGTTTTACTACGGCTAGTTGGAAAAAAGATGACAAGTTGATATTGAAAGATATATTGTCGCAATTTGGAAATACGAGATTGATTGTTCGTAGTAGTTCTAAAGGTGAGGATAACTGGCAATTTTCTAACGCGGGGGGGTTTGAAAGTTTGCTTAATATTGATGGTGCAGATGCCATACAATTATCTAAATCTATTGAAACAGTTGTTGAGTCTTATGGCTGCAAGCGAACTGATGATGATCAGGTACTAATTCAGGAGCTTATACAAAATGTACAATCTGCAGGTGTTGTTTTTACTTGTAGCTTGGAATCCGGGGCACCTTATTATAAATTTAATTTTGACGACAAAACTCAGTCAACAGAAGCAGTAACGGCAGGCACTCACGGTGATTTAAGGACTATAATTATAAGCCGGTTAGAGCCAGAGTACCTTGAACAAGTTGAGCCTGAGTTAGTTCCAGTGTTGCGAGCGGTGCAAGAGTTGGAGCAATTGCTTGGTTTTGATAAACTCGATATAGAATTTGCCTTAGATCAAAAGGGTCTAGTTCACATTTTTCAGGTAAGGCCAATTACTGTGGATCATGGCGATTATGAGGTTGATCTGGAGTCTATAGAGCACAGTTTAAAAAGCTGTAAATTACATTTCCAGGCTCAGCAGAGTCCGCCTCCTTTAGCTTTTGGGAAAAAGACGCTGTTTGCCAATATGCCAGACTGGAATCCGGCTGAAATTATTGGCACGCGTCCTAGGCCGCTTGCATTTAGTCTTTATCGTTATCTTATTACTAATGAAATATGGGCAAAGCAACGTGCAGAATTTGGTTATCAAGATGTGCGCCCATCCCCGTTAATTGTTTCATTCTCGGGTCAGCCATATGTGGATGTTAGGGCTAGCTTTAACTCTTTCATTCCGGCTGAGTTGCCTGAAGACACGGCAGAAAGACTGGTGGAAGCATACATCAATATTCTCGCGGATAATCCACAATTTCACGACAAAATTGAATTTGACGTGGCTTTTACTATTTGGACGCCACAGCTTCATGAAAATGCATCAGCCAGACTTATTCCGTATGGCGTAACAACAGCAGATATTTCTCTGCTGGAAGTCGCGCTTAAAAAAATCACATGTAATGCGTTAGTTCGGCTTCAAAGTGATGTGGCATCTATTGGCGAGCTCAATCAACGGAGAAAGGCTATTCTTGCTAGTGATTTTTCTGTTGTTGATCAAATTTTTGCCTTGCTTGATGACTGCAAACGGTATGGTACGTTGGCATTTTCTCATGCAGCTCGCGCTGGATTTGTCTCCACAACCTTGTTAAGAAGTTTTGTGGCTGCAGGCGCGCTTTTAGATGAAAGAAGGCTGGCTTTTTTAAAGAGTTTTGATACTGTTGCAGGCCATTTTGAACGAGATAAGTACGCATATAGCGCAGGAGACTTGTCACACAAGTCATTGGTTGATAGATATGGGCATTTACGGCCAGGTACTTATGAATTAACAGCGCAAGCGTATTGGGAAGATTCTGAGAAATATCTTACTTCAGTGAATAATTATGAATCTAAGTCTGTTACTTCATTCAAAGTTTCATCGCTTGAAGATGAAGATATTAAACAAATATTGCATCAGCTAGGCTCTTCATTGTCGGTAGATGAGTTAGTGTGTTATCTGAGAGAAGCTATACAGGCTAGGGAGTCTGTCAAGTTTGAATTCACAAAAAATTTAAGCAATGTTTTGGACTTATGTGTTCAATTAGGTTCAGTGTTGGATATTTCTAGAGAGGAATTATCTTACCTGGAATATTATGACCTTGAAAAGTTAAAACTTAATGCGATTTCGTATGCAGATTTAAGAGGCCAGGTTAAATTACGTCAAAAAAATTATGAAGTAACATGTTCCATTGAGTTGCCGTCTTTTATTAAAAACGACATTGATTTTTATTGTTTTGAACGCTTTACTTCACAGCCCAACTTTGTAACTGTAAAAAAGGTTGAAGCAATTGTTCAGCGGTTAGAATTCAGCGATCAAGCTGAACTAAAAGGGAAATTGGTTTTGATTTCTCAAGCGGATCCTGGGTATGACTGGTTGTTTGGACATGGAATAGCGGGTTTAATTACACAGTATGGTGGTGCTAATTCCCATATGGCTATTAGGGCAGCTGAAATAAGTTTACCAGCAGCGATTGGTGTTGGTGAGAAATTATATGAAAAAATTGCCAATATGAAACGAGTGGAGCTTGATTGTGCGAGCCATATTATTCGGGAAGTGCAATGAAGCGTATAGGGATTACTCAACGAGTAGAGCAGGTGCAAAACTATTCTGAACGACGTGATTGCTTGGATCAACGCTGGCCAGCATTTGTTTGGGAGCTTGGGTGTGTCCCAATACCATTGCCTAATTGTCCGCCTAGCCACGTGCAAAATTTACTGGATGAATTGCAGTTAGATGCAGTGATACTTAGTGGTGGAAACTCTATTGCCAGCCTAGATGCTTCAGCGGCAGATGCTGCATCAGAACGTGATGCGTTTGAATCAATTTTACTTGATGAGGCATTAGAGAGAGATTTTCCTATTATAGGTATTTGTCGAGGCATGCAGATGATTAATGTTCATATGGGTGGAAAGCTGACAAAGATTAGCGGACATGTAGCGGTTCGTCATCAAATATCGTCAATTGATCAGAGTTACTTTTTTCCTGAGTTTGTTAATAGCTATCATAATTGGGGCATTTCCACGGGTGATCTTGCCGAGGGGTTACAGGTAATCGCACTTGATAGTGAAGGCAAAGTAGAGGCTTTAAAACATACGAAAAAAAATCTGTTTGGTATAATGTGGCACCCAGAGCGAGAGCAACCATTTAACTCTCTAGATATTGAACTAATAAAAAGATTTCTATTATGACACGCGCTTTGATATTGGCGGCGGGGCAAGGAACCCGCTTGCGCCCATTAACTAATGATAGACCGAAGTGCCTGGTGCACTTGTTAGGTAGATCGCTACTAGAAAGACAGATTAAGACTTTACAGCAGACTGGGATTAGTAATATCCATATTGCTACTGGTTATCGCTTCGATCAAATCGAGGTGCTTGGCTTTGGTACCTCATATAATGCCCGTTATGCTGAAACTAATATGGTAGAAACACTGTTCTCTGCACTGGATTTTATTCAGCAAGAAGGTGATCTGATTATTGCTTATGGTGATATTGTTTATCAGAGTGATAATTTAAAGGCTTTGTTAGCATGCTCTGATGAAATTGCTTTGATGATCGATGCCAAGTGGAAGGATCTTTGGTCTCTTCGCCTCGAAAACCCACTCGATGATGCTGAAACGCTTGTTATGGATAAAAAGGGGTATGTAACAGAACTTGGCAAAAAGCCTGAAAGTTATGAGCGAATTCAGGGGCAATATACAGGTCTGATTAAAATTCGTTCAGATAAGATTAGTGAGTTTGTACAGTTTTATAACCAGTTAGATCGTGCTGCAATATACGATGGCAAAGATTTTGACAATATGTATATGACAAGCTTTTTACAGCAATTAATTGATGTTGGTTGGAAGGCAAAAGCTGTGTTAGTAAATAATGGCTGGTTAGAGATTGATTCTGTTGAAGACCTGAACCAGTATAAAGCTATGGCTGCTGATGGATCACTAGATAAGTTTTATAAAATAGATAGTTAATGAAATTTATTCGTCACCTGCGTGATGTAATGCGGCTTATGCAGCTGCCTAAAGCGCATCGTAAACTCACCTTTTATTCTGAGGGAAAAAACTACTGGCCGCATTTAGAAGGACTGGTTAGAGAAGTTCTGTCTACATCGGACATTTCTGTTTGCTATATTAGCTCCAGTGAAGACGACCCAGGGTTGTATCTTGAACACCCTAATCACCGAGCCTTCAAAATTGATGAAGGATTTATACGTAATTGGTTATTTGAAAATATTGAAACTGATGTCATGGTGATGACTATGCCTGACTTAAATCAATACCAGGTAAAACGTTCAAAACACAAAGTTCACTATGTATATGTCCAGCATTCATTGGTAAGTCTGCATATGATTTACCGTGAAGGTGCTTTTGATTACTACGACACGATATTTTGTGCTGGCCCGCATCATGTGGAAGAGGTTCGAGCAATGGAGGCTAGATACAATTTGCCTGCGAAAAATTTGGTTGAGCATGGATATGGTCGACTAGATGCAATTATTAAAGAATCTGGTGAGCGACAGTCAAAAGGAAAGTGTTTTGGCGCTCCTGAGCATGTGTTGATTGCACCGTCCTGGGGGCCGGAAGGTACGATCGAGTTGGGTATTGGTGAGAAAATTATTGATCAGCTAATAGAGCAAGGGTATCTGGTTACTCTGAGGCCGCACCCACAAACTATAAAATTGGCCAAAGATGAAATTGATAAAATATTAAAGAAACATGGTAATAACACTTTGTTTAATTATGAAGAAAATGTAGCGGGGCAGGATTCATTGCATGATTCGGACATCATGATAAGTGACTGGTCTGGTGCTGCGTTAGATTATGCTTTTGGCCTGAATAAGCCAGTGGTGTTTGTTGATGTTCCCAGGAAAATTAATAATCAAAATTATGAGGATTTGAATTTAGTGCCCCTTGAGGTCGAAGCTAGAGAAATGCTTGGCGGCATTATTGCTTGTGATAACACGGGTGACTTGGAGCAGTTTTTTAGTAGATTAATTGCAAATAGATCAACAAAAGTGAAGCAATCTGAATATGTTTTTAATGTTGGCAAAAGTGGAGCAGCCGGAAGCCTGGCTTTGAGGAGAATCTGTGGTGAAGGCTGATTTATTATTAGATATTTTTTATTGTTTTTTAGCATCGTTATTGGCTTTTCTTGTTATTCCAATATTTATGATTGGGCATGATCCTAATGATTACCCGTTTATAAACTTTGCTGTATTTTTTAAGACTGGATTTTTCTTTTCAGTTTTGTTAGGTCTATTTCTTAGTCTGATTTGTGTGTTATTGCATTTCTGTAAGTTATATACGATTTCAAGAGTTTTTTCTTATTTCGTGCTTTTGTGGGTTGTGTTTGTTGGATTGTTTATGCCTGTGTCAGTTAGTACGGGGATGGTTGATCCTGGGAATAGCCCGATTGATACGTTTAATATAATAGTTTCAATTATCGTTGTTGGTTGTTTATCTGTTGCGAGTTTAACCGTTGCGAGAAAGTATATACAAGTATTTGTTTTAGTTGCTTTTTTAACATCTATAGTGCCAGCTGTTGATTCAATTTATCACTCGGGAATTTGGCAAGCAGATGAAGTAAACCAATCTTCTTTATCTTTATCAAATAAGAAAAATATATTGGTTTTAAACTTCGATGGCTTACCAGGAAGTATGATTACTGATTTGATAAAAGAAAATAAAAAGTATTCGCGAGATTTAAAAGATTTTCTAGTGTTTAATAATGCTGTGACGCAATCCCCTGCGACTTCGGCTTCAATGTTTGGTGAATTGTTTGGTGTGCATGACTATAAGTCCAAGGGTAAGACACGGAAGGATGTTATGAAGGCGCTAAAGTCTGAAGGGTTGATTGATAAGTTGATATTAAACCAGGTGCCAGATAGTTATCAGCATGGTTATAGTTATGTTTCTGCTAAGCGTATGAGCATTCCTAATTCTGCAATTATTACTCAGCAAAAAATAGATACTATTGATGTGTTTCGATATCCTATCGTGAGACTTTGGACTCGCTTGCCATTAGGTATTATTAACTGGGAGGATTATATTGGAATACTACGTGCGTATATAGTAACACCAGATGAGAATTTTGAGTTGGTGTCTCGAATACATAAAAGTAGAGGCTCTAAATGGGATAGAAAATATAACTCAAGTATAGTGTTGTTTAACTCACTGGTTGAACAACTCTCTGTTGCAGATAAAGATTTCAGTGTTAGATTTCTGCATTTTCCCTTTACACATTTTCCTGTGGATTTTGATGAGAATTGTAACTATAGAAGTGATGATGAAGCATGGCATGATTCTAATCAGAATGAAAAAGGTCTAAAAGCGCAAAGTAAATGCGGGCTTGATCTGTTTTCTGACTTTCTGCAGAAGCTTAAAAGCCTGGGTGTTTATGACAACTCTATAATTGTATTTAAGTCAGATCATGGCGAGCCTGCAACATATTTTTCTCAATATCCAGATAATTTGATAATAAATGGAAACAAGCTTTGGGGGTACAACAGATATAGGCCAACTTTAATGATTAAAGATTTTGGAGCAAATAACTCTGAAATTACTTTTAAATCAGAATTGGTTTTGCTTAATGATTTGGCTGTGACTTTATGTAAAAAAGCAGATTTGAAAACTGGGTGTGACATTTTTCCTGGCGTTGACCTTTTGGGGGATTCATTAGAAAGCGATGAGCCATATTACTTATATGTGGTGAAGGATGCTGAGTCAGATTTTCGTTATGATTCTCATGTGTCAGTCAAGATTCGCTCAAGAAAGCTCAGCCTTCTTGAAGCAATGAATGAATCAGAACTAATTAATCTCTCCGTTTCAGAAAAAAACGAGGCTAGTGATGTAGATAGCCAGGAGTTCAGTTTTAATAAGCGCCTGTTAGATATAGAGATAGTGAAAAACGCTTTATCTGATTTCTATGCGGAAAATAAAAGATACCCGGTTAGTACTAGCTGGGACGGTGTTTATTCCAATTGGGGAGATTCTACACCTGATTATATAAAGGGTTTGATTCCGGCTTTTTTGGAAACATTGCCCGTAGACCCTCGAAAAAGTAAAAATGGTAGAGAAAATTATCTTTATTATTCTGACGGTAAGGATTTTAAATTTTTGGTTCACGGTGCCCCAAAATTCGATTTAAGTCGTGTTGATAAAGCATTAATCGACCCGCAGCGTCCTGACAGGGCTTATGGGATTTGGAGTAAAGGTGGTGAAAAATGGTAGTGGTCTCAAAAATCACTAGCCTAACGAGACTTCACGGTTGGATTATTTTTGTATGTTTGATATTACTATCTTCATTTTCTTTTGCAGCTGATGATGATTTGTTTTTATCTAATGAAATGAATAATGGGTGCAATAATTCATTAGAATGTGCTATTGAGAAGCTTGATGCGATAGAGGGAAAACATGTTTTTTATGGTCTTGCTTCTTACTATAATAATTTAAATTATTATGTGTTGAGTAAAAATTATATAAGGCGCATTGAGAACAATAGTAAAGTGGTGTTGCGTAAAGATGAATGGTTGGCAGTGGCTGGGCATCTTCAGGTGGTGGTTGTAAAAGCGCCAGGATTATCGTTTCACTTTAATGAATTAAAATTACATGTCGATAATCACGAAATAATAAATACTCCTGATGCGTTATTAAAAATTGTTGCAAAATCCGAGCTTTCTTCAATTGCACCTGAATTAGATCAAATTCGATATGCTCATTTATGGGGGCCTTTAGCATGGCTGGCAAGGGTGGTAGAATTTTCTTTAGTTGCAATAGAGGCGCATGTCGTAAGTAACTGGGGGGTGGCGATAGTTGTATTTAGTGTATTGCTTAAACTTCTTTTGTTGCCTGTAGGCATAATGACTGTTCGTTTTCAACGTAGAGTGAGCCAGGTGCAGGCGCTGTTGGCACCGAAGTTGGCAGAAATTAAAGCTAACCATGATGGAGAAGATGCTCATAATCGTTTGATGGATGCGCATAAAGAATTGGGTGTTTCTCCTTTTTATACTTTGAAGCCCATGCTGGGTTCTTTTATTCAGATTCCTATTCTGATAGCAGTTTTTAATGCGCTTGGTGAGATGCCACAACTTGATGGTCAGGCGTTTTTGTGGATAGAAAGCTTGGCATATCCGGATTCCATTGGGCAATTGCCGTTTAATATAGCTATGTTTGGTGATACTGTTAGCCTTCTACCCTTTATTATGACGATTATAACACTGTATTCGACTGTTATTTTTCAGAATTCACACGCACCAGTAACAGTAGTGAAACGTCAAAAGCGAAATCTTTATTTAATGGCAATTGCTTTTTTTATTCTCTTTTATCCATTTCCTGCCGCAATGGTGCTTTACTGGACATTAGCCAATATTTTGCAGACTATTCAGCAACAAATAATCAAAATTTAGTATGGGCACTTTGCACAAGTTAGAACAACAGATACTAGATATCTTGAGTCGTACTGAATTTCCGAGCTCAACTTATGGTGATGTTGATACTTGCGTTGTGTTACATGACTTGGCATCACAGGCTTGTTGGGGTGAGTCTGAGTTAGATGCTATAGATTTTTTATCTAAACGATTAGACATTAGTAAAAATTTTTTTCTTGGCTACCAGAGCAATGGTAGGAAGGCCGTAGATAAAGTATTAACCAATAAAATCTGGCTAGAACTTTCGGTTGCTATTTTATTTAAAGCAGTGCTTTTATCTCAAGATGATTTGTGTGCGGAAATCAGCCTGAAGCGCTTTAATGTATTGTTTAAATTGTTAGATGTTATTGAACCGTCATGGATGGCTATAAATACTGAGCTTGGTAATGCAAAGGAATTGGCGTGGACCACATTGAAAAATAGATTACCTGTGGTTGTTGATGATTTGGTTGTTACTAGTAATTCAGTTTTAAATAATTGTTGTAGTGAGCATGGTTATAAAACTATACCACTTACCGTACTATTTTATGAAGGGCCTATAGCGCGAGCTTACTTAGAAACAATCAAAAGTCTTGGTTTCAAACCTCAAAAGATAGTTGAGCTGGTTGCAGCTAAGGATGTGGCAACGAGGAAACCTGTAGGGAAATGGTTGCCCAGTGGTTTGAGGAAATCATATGCGGCCACTATCCAGCAAAATAAGATTCATTATTGGCCTAAACAGTTATTTAAAACTAACTCAGATTTTATCGGCGGCATATTATCTGAAGTTCAGGAAAAGCTTGGTTTTACAGGAGAGGTGCTCGATAACGCGAGTATATTATTACCGCTTTCAAATTATAGTGATTGTGTCGAGCCGCTGCTAGTCGAAGGGTTAGGGGATAAGGAGTTACAGAGGTATTTATCAAATGAGCCGGCTGGGACAGTTCTGTTTACTGGCGGAGGTATTATGCCTGCTACTCTGTTAGATATTCAGCAATTAAGCTTTTTACACATACATCCAGGTTTTTTACCCAATATTCGAGGTGCTGATTGTGCATTGTGGTCCTCACTATTAACAGGTTATGTTTCTGCAACTTGTTTTTATATGACACCAGGTATTGATGCTGGAGGTATTGTTAAATCATGTTGGTTGCCAGAGCTTTCATTTAGTGTGAATACGCAAGGTATTAATACTCAAAGTATATATCGAGCGGTTTATGGGTTCCTTGACCCGTGGATTCGATCATATGTGTTAAGAGAAGTGTTGTATTCTAATGTTTCATTTGGCAGCCTAGAGTCAATAATGCAGTCAGAAGATGAGGGTGTGACGTATCATTTTATGCATGAAAAAGTGAGAATCGAAGCATTAAATAAAATGTTTGAGAATGTAAATGGTTCTGTATAGCTGTCATATTTAAATGCAATCAGCTAAGCGTTCTTCAAATTTAATCATAAATTTATTCAGTGCGGCTATCCAATTTCTAAAGAGCATATTCCTGGAACTGATAGGAAATATTCCATCAGTCGAATATGAAAAACTGTATTATGAGCAAACCTAGGGGGGGGAGCCATGGTGGCTTGACTTAAATGAAATAGCCTCCGGTAAACACGGAGCCGTCCATATGTCAGTTTTAGTGAATTAAAGCGTTTATTTAAAACAGGGGGGCGATAGGTTGAATCACCGGGAGCCTGATTATTTATGATGAAGTTTACGGTTGTTGTTCCTACATTGAATGCTGGGCACCTGTGGCATGAATGGATTATAGCGATAAAAAATCAGTCAGCGAAAGCAGATAAAGTGCTAGTAGTTGATTCTGGCTCAGCCGATGATACTGTCGAGCTTGCATTATTAGCAGGGTTTGATCTTAAGATAATTCAAAAGAAAGATTTTGGGCATGGTGAAACAAGGCAGTTGGCGGTTGGGTTACTAAGTAAAAGCGATGTTCTAGTTTTTTTGACGCAGGATGCTGTATTGCGTGATAATGAATCTATCAATAATATACTTAAGCCATTTAGTGATGATGACGTGGCTGCTGTTTGCGGAAGACAACTTCCCAGGCTAAAGGCAACTCCGAATGAAGCTCATGCTCGACTTTACAACTATTCATCAGAATCATTTATTAGATCAATCAATGATGTAGATCAATTTGGTTTAAAAACGGCCTTTTTATCAAATTCTTTTGCGGCATATCGAATGTCATCGCTCACTGAGGTTGGAGGCTTTCCTGATAATGTGATTTTTGGCGAGGATATGTATATGGCTGCAAAAATTCTAAAAGCTGGTTATAAAATTGCGTATACCGCAGATGCGTGTGTATATCACTCTCATGATTATTCTCTTTGGCAGGAAATGAAACGATATTTTGATATGGGTGTGTTTCATGCGCGTGAGCCCTGGATAAGGCAGGAGTTAGGTGATGCTGAAGGAGAAGGTATTAAATTTGTTGTTTCAGAACTTAATTATTTACTGAGACACGCATATTGGCAGATTCCTGAAGCATTATTGAGAACACTATTTCGTTATACAGGCTTCCGTCTTGGCTTGATAGAAAAAAGACTTCCGTTGTGGTTAAAAAGGAAATTGGCAATGAATAAAGGGTATTTTAAGCGATAATGCTGGCCTTATCTTGTATAATTCTTGGTGTTGATTGGGGAGTTTAATTAGATTTAATGTTGAAAAAAGGGTTTCTTAAAGGGCATGCCAATATTCTTAATTTTGGTTTGCGTCTGATTGATTTGTCAGTCGTGATCATGTGTGGCGTGCTGTCTTATTTTTTTTCCAATGCGCATGATGTATACACCGTCCAGGGCATTGATGGGCTACCAGATCACTATATCGAAGTCATACTGTTTGCGGTCATTCTCAGCGCGCTAATTTTCCCGTTATTCAATCTGTACCGTGTCTGGCGGGGCACGTCTACTCTGACAGAGATAAAATATCTGACCATGGCCTGGTTAATGGTTGGGCTGCTTCTGACTGGTCTGGCATTCGCCACCAAATCCGGTGCTGATTTTTCTCGCTCATGGATGGGGGTCTGGTTTGCCTCAACCTGGGTTGTTGCAGTATTTGTTCGTGCATTTTTAAGGTTACTGCTTCGGTATTTGCGTTCAAATGGACATAATCATCGACATATCGTAATTGTTGGCACAGGTGAGCAGGCGGCTGTAGTGGCTGACAGGTTGCGTCGCTCCACATGGTTTGGTCTGGAAATTTCAGCACTCTTTGGTCCGGATACTGAGAAGTTGCCTGACTGGTTGCAGAGAAAAAAAATAATTTCTGATGTGAGTGAGTTACGTGGTTATGTTGATGAGGGTGCTGTTGACCAGGTCTGGATCTCCCTGCCCCACAGTGAAGAAGAAACCATTCGGAAAGTCATTGCCGCACTTGATGGCTCGGTAGCAGAGATTCGTTATGTCCCCGATATTTTTGAGTATCAATTGATGCATCACTCACTATCTGAGATCGCCGGTGTGCCTGTTGTCAATATCTCTTATTCCGCCATTGATGGTATGAATGAGGTTATCAAAATATGTGAAGACTACCTGTTGGCTGCGGTTCTCCTGGCCTTGTCTAGCCCGCTGATGCTGTTGATTGCCTTGGGTGTGAAGCTGAGTTCGCCAGGGCCGGTTCTGTATCGTCAGCGCCGCGTTGGCTGGAACGGTCAGGAATTTACCATGCTCAAATTTCGTTCCATGCCGGTTGAGGCTGAAAAGGGAACTGGGCCGATCTGGGCTAGCCCAATGGATAATCGTGCAACCAAATTCGGTTCTTTTTTGCGCAAGACCAGCCTCGACGAGCTGCCGCAGCTACTGAACGTGCTGAAAGGGGAGATGTCATTGATCGGTCCTCGTCCAGAGCGTCCGATGTTTGTTGAAAAATACAAAGATGAGATTCCGCATTACATGAAAAAGCACCTGGTTAAAGCTGGTCTGACTGGCTGGGCGCAGGTGCATGGCTGGCGGGGCAATACCTGCCTGCATACACGCATTGAGCATGACCTTTATTATATTGAGAACTGGTCGCTCTGGCTGGATATCAAGATTATCGTCATGACCATATTCCGTGGCCTGGTTCATAAAAACGCCTACTAAACAACACCGGCAGTTCTGGATCTGTTTTAAATAGATGTAGGCATTTTCTTACTTTATCTTGCTTGCGTGACCGATATGCGCAGGCATGCACTTGCGCCATAATAAATGTGGTGCTATGGAATGCGTCGAACAGGGATATAGCGATGGTCACACATGGAGATACGGAAATTTTGTAGTTTTGGTGATGAACAGGGACATGGATACGGAAGATTGCGTTTATAAGGAAATAGGATAACCAAAGGAAATAACTACGTTGTGAGGCT
>CAZEZI010000025.1:0-23788 GCA_964516315.1 uncultured Thioalkalispiraceae bacterium | reverse complement strand
GCCCGACGAGCTACCAGGCTGCTCCACCCCGCATCAGAAGGAGCGCATTGTATCGGTGTGCCGAAAAATTGACAAGCGATTTTATGACTATTTTTGGGGTTTTATCCATATTTTCAGTGTACCAGGGGAAGATGCCCTGGCTAATGAAATTATTACACCGTAAATAATGCATTTTGCATATAAATTAACTCTGAAATTTGGAATGCATAACTAAAGGGCTATGTTTTTCAGCCGATATGATAAAGTGCAACATTAAATATAATTAACCAACCCGTACTATTCGCGTAGAGGAGTATAGTTTATGAATACACAGCGCCGAACCTTTTTAACGGCCTCAATGGCTGCAGGGACTGTCGCAGTTGCTGCCGGTGCAGGGCTTCTGACCCCTGGGACTGTTTTAGCTGCATGGCCAGCCAAAGCATTTGAAGCTAAAAAAATTGACGTTGCAATGAATGCCATTATTGGAACCACTAAAGCGGCAGACAGCAGAGACATTGTTGTTGAAGCCCCGGATATTGCAGAAAATGGTGCAGTTGTATCTGTTACTGTTAAATCAAAAATCCCGAATACCGAGTCAATCACTCTTTTTGTACCTGTTAACGCTTTCCCGCTATCTGCAAGCTACAACATTGCTGCTAATACCGACGGATTTGTAACAACTCGCCTTAAAATGGCAAAAACATCCGATGTCTTTGCTTACGTCAAGGCGGGTGGCAAAACATACAAAGCTAAAAAAGCCGTAAAAGTAACCCTGGGTGGTTGTGGCGGTTAACCCCGACCCAATATACGGCTAACATTTATAGAGGAAAAATTTATGGCTAAAAAGAAAATGAAAATACGTGCTTGGGTTGACGGAAGCAAAGCAACCGTCAAAGCAATTATATTCCACCCAATGGAAACTGGTTTACGCAAAGACAAAGCAACAGGAAAACCTATTCCTGCTCACTATATTACCGAAGTGCAGTGCAAACATAATGGTAAATCCGTATTAACCTGTCTTTGGGGCCCCGGGGTCTCAAAAAACCCATTTGTCTCTTTTAGATTTAATGGCGCCAAGAGCGGTGATAAACTAAAAATTTCATGGGTTGACAATCAGGGCGGAAGTGGCGAAAAAGAAGCTAAAATCGGCTAGCTGCTGATCTTTGCTCGATAAAAACACGCTCTTTGTAGCGTGTTTTTTTATGCCTGATCTATTCATTAACAAATAGCCACCCGGGAAAAGCCATCGCTATCAAACAGCATTCTCTTTTTAACTTATTCCTGCACACAAAAAAACGGGTGCAAAAGCACCCGTTCTTTACCCTGTATTTAAGCCGTAATTAAGGCTTAATATACAGGTAGCCTTTTTGCTGAAGGTGGGCAATTTGAGCTACACCAGAAGGTACGATTTCTGCATTTTCGTTAACTTTATTTTTATTGATTTTTTTACCACGAATAGTGTTTGCACAAATCTGGAACTTAACACCACGGTTAGCCAGGCCTGCAACCGTATCAGTAAAGTTATAAACCTTACCTTTTTTGTTTTTCTTACCCATAGAACCTTCAACTAACGCGAAAGCACCACTACTATGCGTAACAACAATAATGTCAAGATTCTTGTCGCCAACAGCGTTTAAGTGATTTTTTACATTACGTAAAGCACCTGTAGCCGTATGGATATTGTTAACATGATAAACAACTTTTTGTTTGTCATAGCCATTTTTAGCTGTTCCTGCTTGAACCGCAGACACAGATAAACCGATTAATGCAGCAGCAAGAACCAGTGCTTTAGTCATTGATAATTTCATTTAATTCTCCTCTCAGGTTTTTACAACCTAATTAATTTTGTGTTATTTACTAACACGTTAATTACAACAAAAATCTATCCCTGATGTAAACAAGTTTGTCCATGTATTTACCTATACTTACACCTACTAGTATAAGTGATTGAAATCTTTAGCGAATACTTATTTCACAGTAATGCAAAATGCATACTTAAGTTTATTAGAATTTAGTGATTTATATGTGCTCATCACTGTTATCATAACGCCGCAACTTGCGCCATAAAGTGGTTTTGTCAATCCCAAGTACCTTGGCAACTTTGGTTTTTTTCCCTTTAAAACAATTCAAAACATGGCTGATATATTCATATTCAAGCTCAACTAATGAGACAAACTCATCACTCGAGAATTGTAAAACATTATTGTCCTCTAACATTGCATCGCTATCAGTTTGCCATTTAAGAATAGGCCCATCGGCTAAAATAATACTGCGTTCAACCGCATTGCGCAAAGCACGTACATTCCCGTTCCAGTGAGCCTGACACAAACGGTGCAAAGAAATGCTGTCAAACCCCTGTACTTTACGGTTATAGTGCTCGGCAAACTCAACAACAAAGGCTTCAACCAAAGCCGGGATATCATCACGGCGTTCATCTAATGATGGTACTGTGACACTGACAACACTCAAACGGCTATAAAAATCTGTGCGTATTTTCCCCTGCTCCAAAAGCAGATCGACATCATCATTGCTTGCAGAAATAATACGTATATCGATAGGGATTTGAGTTGTGCTTCCAACACGCTGGATATATTTTTCATCCAGTACGCGTAACAACTTGACTTGTGTGTCATCCGAAAGCTTGCCAATGTCATCCAGAAATAAAGTGCCGCCATTCGCTTGTTCAACCAGGCCTTTCATATTTAAAGTTGCGTCATTGACACCATGCTGTACATGGCCAAACATTTCCCTTTGGAATACAGTTTCATTTATCCGGCTGCAATCAACACTGACAAACGACTCCTTTTTACGTGGACTATGCTCATGCAACGCACGCGCAACCAGTTCTTTACCCGTGCCGGGCTCACCTAAAATAACCGCACAACAATCCACTTCAGCAAGCTTGTCAATTGTGTCAAACAGGGTTTTCATTGCCTGTGTGTCGCCAATTAAACCAAACCGGTTGCGTCTGGAGCCTAATCGGCGCTTTAATAGTTTATTTTCATTGCTAATCTGTGCAGCCTTCATACTGCGCTCAATCATGAGCTGTAGCTCATTAAAATCAAAGGGCTTCTTGATAAAATCACTGGCACCGCACTTCATCGCTTCCACTGCATTTTCGACCGATGAATAGCCGGTCATCACAAGTACCGGTATATCAGCATCAATCTGGCGCAGCTCGCTAAGTAACTCAAAACCTGTCATACCCGGCATACGCAGATCGGTTATCACCAAATCGGCACCCACCTGTGAAAACTTGTTCAGACAGTTTTCCGCATCGGTGAATACCTGACAGGCATAACCCGCATTATCACAATTACGCTTCATTACCTTGCCGGTAATAACATCATCATCCACAAACATTACCCGTAGTTGCTTATTTGACATAAACTGCCTCTGCTCTTGTACTATGCGTCGTTTTTGGTTGTTCACTCGAAACCGGGGGAGTCTTCACTTTTGTTTTATTTTCATTTTGGCCACAGGCTTTAACCGGCAAAACAATACTTACTTTCACACCGGTCGGAGTAACTTTCTCAATATTAATCGTTCCGCCATGGCGTTTAACAATACCGTAACTAACAGACAGTCCAAGACCGGTTCCTTCCCCTTCCTGCTTGGTCGTAAAGAAGGGATCGAACACTTTCGATACATTGTTATTATCAATGCCTTTGCCGTTATCCAGTATTTCTACAACGACAAACTCATTATGAATTGAACCTGAAATAAAAATATTACTTTCTTCCGGTGATGCCTGTATCGCATTTAAAATAATATTAACTAAAACCTGCTGCAACATATTAGGATCACCCACCATTTTTAATGGTGAATGAACTTGTGTAACAAGGTGTATTTGTGCAGTTTCTATTCGATGATGCAATAACGACAAGGTTTCGTTAACCAACTCGCTCATATCAAATTCTTTAAATTGCGGTTCATTTTCTTTGGCAAAATTCAGAATACCCTGCACAATGTTGGCACAGCGCTTCACTTCTTTTTGCAATAACTTCATATCACTGGCAGCCTGGGGATTTTTATCTTTTATTTCATCTTCGACCAAACCGGCAAGTGAGGTTATATTCATTAGCGGGTTATTAATTTCATGCCCAATACCAGCAGCCAACTGCCCTATTGAAGCTAAACGTTCAGATTGACAAACCGCGCGCTCAGCTTTATCACGTTCATCTTCGGCTTTTTCCAGACAAGCCACTAAATAGTTAAATGCACGCCCCGCAAAACCGATTTCATCTTTTGCATTGGCATCATAACGAATGGAGTGTTCACCATCAGCATAACGGGTAATAATACTGGCCAGCAACTGCACTGGTTTTGCCAGTTGAAAAGCAGCCCATACTGCAAAAGCGAGACTAATAACAAGTAATAATGCAAGTAACATCCAGATAGACTCTCGCATATTTTTAATCGGGGCTAAAACAAAATCGGTTGCAACTTCAATAACAATAAGCCACTGTGTATCTTTTTGTGGATAGGGTGCAACTTTTCGATAGAAAAACATACGGCCATCGTCTTTATACAATGACCCATATACACTGGAGTTACGCATATCGCGCCATTCAGTCGGAGTCACTTCAGTCGACAAACGATAATCACTGCCCACCTGGTTGGCAAAACGTTTAGTGGAATCCTTATGATATAAGTAAATCCCGTCGCGTTGAGCATCTTTACTTACTTCAACTATATAAGCATTACCTGGGTAACCTCCCAGTGCTGCCTCCATCGTTGAGTCCACTCGCCTTCCCCACATGTTTACAATTAACACACCTTCGATCTGATCAATCTCATCTTTAATCGGCACAGAATAACGCACCATCGCTGGGCAAAAATCAGCACCCGGTACAACCTGACCAAGTTCGAAGTTAGACATAACAACCTTCTGTTTGCCTTTTATCGCATCCTGAAAAAATGGCCGCGAAGACTGGTTTGCCACATACATTCGCTTCGACTTTTTATCAAAAAGCTTCGCAGCGATTGGCTTGCCTTCTTTCACTTTAACCAGAGTCTTGCCATTGTTATCAAGAAATCGAAGTGCCTGAATGCTTGTTACTGAATGCTGATAATTGATAAAAAACTGTTCCAGAACCTCGGCACGTTGTTTATACAAATCGGGATTTTTACGATACTCAGCCAGCGAATGGCTGGAAGCAAACTCACGCACTGCAGGTACTCGCGCTAAACCATTTGCAATGGATTTCTGGCTATTGAGGATTAACTCCACTTCACCCGCCATCTTATCCAGTGTGGTTTGCAGCTCGGACTCCGTACGCTGGGTAATTTCAACTTCCATACGGTCAACCACACCAAACAACAGAATAAGTAACGGGATACTCGTTAGCAGGGAAAAAACCAGGAAAAATTTTAAACGTAATGGCATCGGCTAGTACTTCTTAATTGCATTTTGCAATAAGTTTAGCAATTCTTTCTAATTTTTAGTAGTTATGCACCATACCAGGTTATTACTGGTGCAAAGTGCAACGAAAAAGATAAGCTATTGTTTTATAATGTCTTTCTATTTAAAAGATGTACAATCAGGTGCCGATAAATAAAGGAAGGGAAAGCAAAAACAACAAATAAACTCAGGAATATGGCATAAAATTCCCAATCCTGAGAATGAACAGTGCCAATCGATTTTTGTTCAAGCCCCCATGCAAACAATACCGCAAGACAAGCAAAAACGAACCATTCAAGCAGCCTCATCCAGATACGCTTTTTTCCACCAAAAGGCGGGGTAAACACGATAAAGAAACGTTCACTCAGCCAGGGGATATTGGCAAAAACGATTGAAAAACCAAGTAATAAAAGGACACTACTGCTCATAAGTGCAAGCTCCGAAATGGCTAACTAAAACTAACTGCCTGAAACCACTCTTAGACAAAGGCTTAATAATCCACCCGGGAACAAACCGATTAACAACACAGCTAACGCATTTACACTGATTAACAGCGACATGTCTTTAGAACAACGGATGGATTCACTGCTTTCAGCATCATCAAAATACATAATTTTAATCACGCGAAGATAATAGAAAGCACCGATAATCGAGAAAACGACGCTGGCAACCGCTAACCAGATAAGATCAACGGAAATAACAGCACTGAGAACTGATAATTTTGCCCAGAAACCAAGGAAAGGAGGCACGCCAGCCATAGAAAACATCAGAATCAACATTAAAAAAGCATACCAGGGGCTGCGTTGGTTTAAACCTTTAAAGTCAGTAAGCTTTTCAGCTTCAAAACCTTTGCGACTTAAAAGAATGATCATTGCAAAGCCACCCAGTGACATCAATGTATAAGTAATCGCATAAAACATTGAGGCTGATACACCCTCTTCTGTTCCAGCTACAATACCTAACATTAAGAAACCAATATGCGAAATGGTTGAATAGGCCAACATACGTTTAATATTGACTTGTGCTATCGCGACAATATTACCCACCGCAAGTGACAACAGCACCAGTAAAATCAGAATGTCCTGCCATTGTGCGCTGACTGTACCCAGGCCATCCATTAACAAACGCATCAGCATCGCAAATGCGGCCAGTTTAGGGGCTGAACCAATAAAGATAGTGACCGCTGTTGGTGCGCCCTGATAAACATCCGGCACCCACATATGAAATGGCACCGCACCAAGTTTAAAGGCCACACCAATCAACAAAAAGACGATACCAAATACAAGAACAAGGTTATCACTCACATTTGCCACGTTGGCGCTGATAACAGCCAAATCCAGGCTGCCGGTGATGCCGTAGATCATCGACATACCGTATAACAACATACCGGAAGCAATCGCACCCAGCACAAAATACTTCATTGCCGCTTCAGAAGCCTGTACCGAATCGCGATGCAGAGCAACCATCGCATATAAAGATAAGGAAAGTAATTCCAGCCCAAGATAAATAGTCAGGAAGTTATGTGCGGAAATAAGAATCATCATGCCCAGCACTGCAAACAGGCCTAGGGTATAAAACTCACCTTTAAATAAACCGCGATCTTTCAGGTAATCTTTGGCATATAAAAACACCATAAAGGTTGCAATATAAACTGCAATTTTAAGCACATCTGCAATACCATCTCTTACGAAGGTGTCACTAAAGGACAAAACCGATGCTTCACTAAAGGTTGCAACCGTTATAAGCACTGCAATAATCAGTGTCGCCTGAGATAACATATAGGTTGCGCCGCGACTTGTTTTACTTAAAAACAAATCAACCACCAAAATAATGCAAGCCATACTCAAGATGAATATTTCTGGCAGTGCGGGCATTACATCAGGTATTTCGAAACTCATTATCTTTATCTCTTAAATATATACAAGTTAAGGCCTATACACGGATAGCGAGAAGCTAGAGAACAAGGCAAAAAGTAACGCAAAAGCGCAGTTTACAAATTGTAAATGAGCATTTTAAGTTAGTTTTTAACGCAGTTATCTGGCTTCGTAGCATTCGTGTTTAGGCCTTTTAATTTAATTTTGACTGCATAACGTGCTGTAATAAATTTTCAACACTGGGCCCCATCACTTCAAGAAGTGGAGCCGGATAAATACCAAAAAACAGGACAGTGCCAGCCAGGATAGTTAAAATCAATATTTCACGCCCATTGGCATCTTTTAATTTTTCCACATTTTCATTTGCAACATCACCAAACAATACGCGCTTCACCATCCATAAGGTGTATGCTGCACCCACAATCAAGGTCAATGCAGCAAGAAATGCATACCAGAAATTCGCTTTAAAGGCGCTCAGTATAACCATAAACTCACCCACGAAACCGGAAGTACCGGGTAAACCTGCATTGGCCATAGCAAACAAAACCATAAAAGCTGCAAAAACAGGCATGGTATTAACAACACCACCATAATCATTTATTTGCCGGGAATGCATGCGGTCATACATAACACCAACGCAAAAGAACATTGCAGCTGAAATAAAACCATGTGATATCATTTGCACGATAGCACCTTCAATACCCATCGCGGCACCTGCCATGCTTGCATCTTTTTGTGCAATGGCAAAAATAATAAAGAAACCTAGCGTTACAAAACCCATGTGAGAAATAGAAGAATAGGCAATCAGTTTTTTCATATCCTGCTGCGCCAATGCAACAAAACCAATATAAACAATCGCAATTAACGATAGAGCAATCATCAACCAGTCAAGTGATGCACTTGCATCGGGTGTAATCGGCAAAGAAAAACGCAGGAAGCCATAAGCGCCCAGCTTCAACATAATTGCAGCAAGAATAATCGAGCCACCTGTGGGTGCTTCAACATGCGCGTCCGGCAACCATGTATGTACCGGGAACATCGGGATCTTCACGGCAAACGCAAGTAAGAAGGCGATAAAGATAAGTATCTGTGTATCCAGATCCAGTTTAAATGCATGGAAACCCAGAATCTCAAAACTACCTGACTGTACGGCAAGGTACAGCAAAGCAATTAACATAAATACCGAACCAAAGAAGGTATAAAGGAAGAACTTGATAGTTGCATAAACGCGGTTTGGTCCACCCCATATGCCAATCACAATAAACATTGGAATTAGCATTGCTTCCCAGAAGACATAAAAGACTGCCGCATCCAGAGCAGCAAAGACACCAATCATCAAACCTTCCATAATAAGAAAGGCCGCCATGTATTGTGCAACACGAGTTTTAATCACTTCCCAACCGGCAACAACAACAATAACCGTTGTAAACGAGGTTAAAAGTATCAACGGCATGGATATACCATCCACACCCAAATGGTAGTTAATATTAAATCGCTCAATCCATGACATTTTTTCAACAAACTGCATGGTTGAAACTTGTGTATTGAAATTAGTATATAAAGGTAAGGAAAGCAGGAAAGTAACAATAGACACAACCAGCGTTAACACCTTCGCTTCCATTGCATTTTTATCGCTACCCGTCGCCAATACCAGGATGCCACCGATAACAGGTGTCCAGATTACTAAACTTAATAAGGGCCAATCCATAAACATTTAAAACAACCTTTATTTTAACGGATATACAAAAATAAGTAACAAACCACACAAACCAACAATCATGGCAAAGGCATAAGTATAAAGATAACCGGTTTGCATACGCCGAAGTATCAACGATACCCAGCCAACAGTTTTAGCTGAACCATTGATGATAAAAGTATCAATCAATTTCACATCAAGATATTTCCAGAATATTTTACCAAGAGCACGACTACCACCTGCAAATACGATTTCGTTAAACCGGTCAAAGCCGTATTTATTAACCAAAATAGTGTACAGCAGGGATAAACGTTGCTGAATAACAGCAGGAATATCCGGGCGCTTCATATACAGGAACCATGCAGTACCAACACCACCCGCAGCAAACCAGAAAGGTAACGTAAACACCGAATGCAACATCATTGCCCAGGCTATGGAACTGGCACCATCAAAAATTTTGGCAACTTCACCTAGCACATCATGTTGAGGCAAGACAAAAATGGCATCGCCGAAGAAATTACCAAAGGCCATTTCATCAACATACAGGTAACCAATAATAACGGATGGAATAGCCAGTAAAACCAATGGCAGAGTTACAACCCAGGAAGGTTCATGCAAATGTGAACGCGTATGTTCATCCATGCGTTCTTTACCATGGAAGACTAAAAAGTACATACGGAAGCTATACAAAGCGGTAATAAACACGCCGGCCAACACTGCAAAATAGGCATACGATGCACCCGGTGTTGTTGAATGTCCTACCGCTTCAATGATGGAGTCTTTTGAGAAAAAGCCGGCAAAACCCGGGGTGCCAATTAATGCAAGTGAGCCAATTAATGAGGTAATCCAGGTAATTGGTAAATATTTACGTAAGCCACCCATTTTTCTCATGTCTTGCTCATGGTGCATCGCAATAATAACCGCGCCAGCACCGAGGAATAATAATGCTTTAAAGAAAGCATGGGTCATTAAATGGAATACTGCTGCGCCGTAAGCAGAGGCGCCGAGGGCAACGGTCATATAACCTAATTGCGATAACGTTGAATAAGCAATTACGCGTTTAATATCATTCTGCACCAGACCCAGCAGCCCCATAAACAAGGCGGTGGTTGCACCAATGATCATTACAAATGAAAGCGCGGTCGTTGAAAGTTCAAACAAGGGCGACATACGTGCCACCATATAGATACCGGCAGTCACCATGGTTGCTGCATGAATTAAAGCGGAGATAGGCGTTGGGCCTTCCATTGAATCCGGCAACCAGACGTGCAACGGTACCTGTGCTGATTTACCCATCGCACCAATAAATAACAAAATACAAATAACAGTAATAACCGACCAGTCCTGGTTCGGGATAATACTCATTGTCAGGTTATTGACTTTGTCGACATTGTTAAACACAGTGGCATAGTCAAGACTGCCGAAATACATTAGCACAGCAGCAATACCGAGCAAGAAACCAAAATCTCCGACACGGTTAACTAAAAATGCTTTTAAGTTTGCATAGATTGCTGTTGGCTTTTTGTACCAGAAACCAATCAATAAATAAGAAACCAGGCCAACCGCTTCCCAGCCAAAGAATAACTGCAAGAAGTTATTCGACATAACCAGCATAAGCATCGAAAAAGTAAACAGTGCAATATAACTAAAGAAACGTTGATAGCCATCATCATCTTTCATATAGCCAATGGTATAAATATGAACCATTAACGATACAAAAGTAACCACAACCATCATCATCGCGGTTAACTTGTCAATTAAAAAGCCTACTTCAAAGCGAATACCATCGCTGACCATCCACGTGTAAACACTGCCATTAAATGCCTGTGCGCCATCAATAACAATATCTTTGAAAACATATAAGGAAAGGATACAGGCAATCGCAACACCGGCAATGGCTGCAATATGTGAACCGACACGGCCAACTACCTTACCGAACAGGCCAGCAATGATTGCACCAATCAGCGGCGCAAGCACTATCCATATATAAACTGTTTGCATATCTTCAAACACAATAAAGTCCTATCAACTTTTACTATTTACCCGTTAAGAGAATCTAGCTCTTCAACATCAATTGTTCGCTTATTACGGAACAACACTATTAAAATCGCCAGACCAATTGCCGCTTCTGCCGCTGCAACCGTTAAAATAAAGAATACAAAAACCTGCCCGGCTATATCACCCAGGTAATACGAAAACGCAATAAAGTTAGTATTAACTGCCAACAACATCAATTCGATCGACATCAAAATAATAATGACATTCTTTCTATTTAAGAAAATGCCGGCCACACTAATACTAAAAAGTATCGCGCTAAATATTAAATAATCTGACAATGCCATTGTTTTCTACTCTTTCAATAGTTACTTTTTAGCTTCAGTTTTCATGTCAACAACACGCATACGATCAGCCCGTTTTACCGCAATTTGCTGTACCGGATCCTGACGTTTTGTGTCCGGACGACGGCGAAGTGTTAAAGCAATCGCTGCAATAATGGCAACCAGCAAAATAACCGATGCAATTTCAAATGGATAAACATATACGGTATACATAACCCGCCCCAGTTCACGTACATTGCTATAATCTGCGGCATGCCGTGTAGGCGCTGCAAACTGTTCCAGGCCAAAATGTGCAGGACCCACAACCATAATAAGTAATACCGCTAATAAAACAGCAACGAGCAAACCAATAGGTAAATAACGAATAAAGCCTGCCCGTAGCTGAGCCATATTAATATCCAGCATCATTACCACAAACAGGAACAGCACCATCACTGCACCCACATAAACAAGCACCAGTGTTATTGCCAGAAATTCTGCTTCCAGTGTTAACCAGATGCCAGCCGACAGAAAAAATGTCAGCACTAACGCCAACGCAGCCTGAACCGGATTTTTTGCCGTAATCACCATTAATGCGCTGGCTAATGAAAACGCCGCGAAAACATAAGTAATGTATTGTGCTATGTTGATTTCAGGATTCATTTTATTTACCGATACTTTGAGTCATTAGCTCGTGCAGCCGCAATAGTTGTTTCATACTTATCACCAACCGCAAGCAATTTTTCTTTTGTCATATACAAGTCACCACGCACTTCACCATGGTATTCATAAATATGTGTTTCAACGATTGAATCCACCGGACAGGATTCCTCGCAGTAGCCACAAAAAATACATTTGGATAAGTCAATGTCGTACTTTGTTGTACGGCGTGTGCCATCATCACGTTGTTCCGACTCAATCGTAATAGCCAGTGCCGGACAAACAGCCTCACACAACTTACAGGCAATACAACGTTCCTCTCCATTCGGGTAACGACGCAATGCATGCAAACCCCGAAAGCGTGGCGAAATCGGTGCTTTTTCTTCAGGATATTGCAATGTCACTTTACGTGCAAAGAAGTAACGCCCGGTTAAGCGTAAGCCTTTTAGCAACTCAATAAGAAATAAACTTTTAATAAATGCTTTCATCGTTCTAATTCCACCATGGTGGCAGACCTGCCAATACAAATATGCCAACCACTAAAATCCAGACTATGGTAACAGGGATAAATACTTTCCAGCCCAGACGCATGATTTGATCGTATCGATAGCGCGGGAAAGTTGCACGAAGCCATAAGAAGAAAAACAGGAAGAAGGCTATTTTCAGGAAGAACCAGATCATTCCGGGAACCCATGCAAACCAAAGTTCCAGATTAAAAGGTATTCCGAATAAATTGAAATTAATGCCTTCAAACGGAGACAACCAACCGCCCATAAACATTAGCGCAGCCAACGCAGCAATTAAGATCATATTGGCGTATTCAGCTAAAAAGAAAACCGCAAAGGTCATACCAGAGTATTCAACGTGGAAGCCCGCCACAATTTCAGATTCCCCTTCGGCCACATCAAACGGTGCACGATTTGTTTCCGCAACACCGGAAATAAAGTAAACGATAAACAAAGGAAATAAAGGCAACCAGAACCAGCTTAAAAAGCCCATTCCGGCCTGTGCTTCAACAATATCACCAAAGTTCATGCTCCCTGCTGCCAGTAACACACCCACCAGCGCAAAACCCATTGCAATTTCGTAGGACACAATTTGTGCCGCAGAGCGCATTGCACCCAATAAAGCATACTTGGAGTTAGACGCCCAACCCGCAATAATCACCCCATAAACACCAATGGATGTTATCGCCAGTATATAAAGTAAAGCGGCATCCACATCGGCTAATACTTTTTCAGGATCAAAAGGAATAACCGCCCATGCTGCCAGTGCGGGGGCAATAGATAAAACAGGTGCAATCAGGAATAAAAACTTGTTCGCACCGGTTGGAATAATAATTTCCTTGAACATCAACTTCATTGCATCGGCAATGGGTTGTAACGAACCACGCCAGCCAACACGCGTCGGCCCCATTCGCACCTGCATGGCACCAATAATTTTTCGTTCAGCTAATGTCAGGTAAGCCACACATAACATGAGTGGCAGCATGATAATAACAATTTTAATCACGATAATAACCACAGCCACTAATGGCTCCGGTAAAAACGTTGTAAAAAATGAACTTAACCAATCAAACATATTATGAACTCTAACTATCTCTTGTCGTTTTAAGCCATTAAGCTAACTGGCTATAATTGCTAAATTGTTGTAATTTCGACGCTTCCATAGCCATCGGCTAAAGCGGTTGTTTCGTTAATCGCAACCGCAACCAACACACTATTATCTGCAACACCATCATCAACAACCACTGGCATTGTAATCGCATTTCCGTTCTGAACTATTTTTACTGTTCCGTCTTCTTTAAGCCCCTGCTGTTTCGCTAAAGCTGCATTCACAATTACACTGTTGTTAGCAACCTCATTGGTTGCCTGCAACGCTTGCGAACGACGTACAAGACAATCAACAGAATAAATGGGTAATACGCCAATGCGTTCAACACCCGAAACTTTACTATCCACTGCCGTTGGTGCTAACCACTGATAATTTCGTTGATCTGCTGATGATGTTTGAGTTTGCAACTCAGAACGAACTTCATCAACACTGACGAAGTCAAAACCAGCCACTTCAAACAAATTACCCAACACACGTAATACTTTCCAGCCCGGACGGATATCGGACTCAGCAGTAACACTGGCACTAAAACTCTGCCATGTACCCTGTGCATTTACATAACTACCTGCAGTTTCTGTAAAAGCAGTAATCGGTAATAAAATATCGCTATAGGCTTTTGTTGTTTCTGATGCAAACGACGTAAAGCTCACAACAAAATCCGCATCGCTTACAGATTGTAATGCTGTTGCTGAAGAAGCACAGTCATATTCAGGTTCTACGTTAAATAACAAATAGGCATTAAGTGCCTGCGTTGTCATCGTATAGGCATCCAGACCTTCAGTTACAGCGGAACCGGCTGTACCACGATGAGAAACCGCACCTGCCAACCATGCACCTGCTGAATTAGCACCATCAGTTAACTCACTTAGCGGGCAACCAGCCAATATTGCAATGGCATAACTTAAAGCATATAAATCTGAAAAATTATTTTGCAGATGTGCTTGCGTGCCAATAATAACAACAGCATTTTCAGCCTGGCTTAATGACTCTGCAATGGCCTTATGTTCATCCGTTACGGCCACACCTTTAACCAGTGCGTCCAATCCAGACAGGCCATCTGCTTTTGCGCCAGAATCAAGCAAGGCCTTAGCAACAGCCGCCAGATCGGCAACCATTTTAGATGGCGCACTCACAATGTTAGTGCTTAAATTAAAATTAAAATCATAATCCAGCGGGTTGATTGCCATCATCGTTGCACCTTTACGGTTTGCCTTACGCAAACGATGTGCCGCGATCGGTTGATCTTTACGAATATACGAACCCACCAATAAGGCCGCATTAACATTCTCCAAATCGGCAATATTCATATTCAACGCAGGATACAATGACGCATCGGATTGATTATTAAAATCGGACTGCCTTAAACGATGATCAATATTATTAACACCTACGCCACGAAGCAGCTTTTGCATTAAATACATTTCTTCGCTAGTTGCATTCGGTGAAATCAAGCCACCGACTTTATTCGCCCCATCTTTTTCGATAACTGTTTTAAGGCCTTCAACGGCATAATTTAATGCTGTTTGCCAGTCAACCACTTTCCAGTCATCACCTTGCTTAATCATGGGTTGCTTAAGACGATCGGCCGCTTTCAAACCTAAATAACTGTAGCGATCACGATCGGATAACCACAGTTCGTTAATCGATTCATTTTCTTTTGGTAACACCCGCATCACTTCGTTGCGACGCGTTTCAACAATCACATTAGAACCAATGCAGTCATGTGCGGCAATGCTTTCCAATTTAGTATTTTCCCATGGGCGACCATGATAACGGTAAGGTTTCGACGTTAATGCACCTACCGGACATAAGTCGACAACGTTACCCGACATTTCTGAGTCGACCGTTCTGGCAACATAGGTAGATATACGCGTATCTTCACCACGACCGGTGGCACCGAGTTCCATAATACCGGCAATTTCCTGGCCAAAGCGAACACAACGCGTACAATGAATACAGCGCGTCATTTCAGTTGCAATTAATGGGCCGATGTCTTTATCGGCAACCACACGCTTACGTTCGGTATAACGTGATTCGGCTTTACCAAAACCCATTGCAATATCTTGCAGGTCACACTCACCACCCTGGTCACAGATAGGGCAATCGAGTGGATGGTTTATTAACAAAAACTCCATCACGCTTTGTTGGGCTTCCAATGCTTTAGAAGATTGAGTAAACACTTTCATGCCATCAGTAACCGGTGTAGCACAGGCCGGTAATGGCTTCGGTGCTTTTTCAACTTCAACCAGACACATACGGCAATTCGCCGCGACCGATAATTTTTTATGGTAGCAAAAACGTGGGATAGTAATGCCCGCTTCATCCGCAGCTTCGATCAGCATCGTGCCATCTGCTACTTCAAGCGGAATACCATTAATTTCAATATTAGCCATACTGTTCCAATAACCTTACGCTTTACTACCGACCATGCACTTACCGTGATCAATATGATATTGAAATTCATCACGATAGTGTTTCAAGAAACTTTGCACTGGCATTGCTGCCGCATCACCTAATGCACATATTGTTCGCCCTGCAATTCGAGTTGCAACGCTTTCTAATAATTCCAGATCTTCCTGCTTACCATGACCATGTTCAATACGGTGCATCACACGTGACAACCAACCGGTACCTTCACGGCACGGTGTACATTGACCACATGATTCTTCATGGTAAAAATGCGAAAGCCGCGCAAGCGCACCCACCATACAGGTTGTTTCATCCATCACGATAACCGAACCCGCACCTAACATAGAACCGGCTTTGGCAATCGAGTCGTAATCCATATTCATATCCATTGCAATTTCAGCGGGTAGAACTGGAACCGATGAACCGCCCGGAATAACAGCTTTAAAAGTATGTCCATCACGAATACCGCCGGCCATTTCCAGCAGTTTTGAAAACGGCGTACCCATCGGCACTTCAAAGTTACCAGGGTTATTCACGTGGCCGGAGACACAAAATAATTTAGTACCACCATTATTGGGTTTACCTTTTTCAAGAAACCACTGGCCGCCCTTTTCCAGAATAACAGGAACAGAAGCAAGGCTTTCAGTATTATTAATGGTTGTGGGGCAACCGTATAAACCAAAGCCTGCAGGGAATGGCGGTTTAAATCTTGGTTGGCCTTTTTTGCCTTCGATAGATTCAAGCAATGCGGTTTCTTCACCGCAAATATAAGCACCGGCACCCAAATGAGAATACAAATCAAAGTCGATACCGGAACCCTTAATATCGGCTCCCAACAAGCCGGCTTCATAGGCTTCTTTTAATGCAGCTTCAAAACGAGTGAACGGTTCCCAGAATTCTCCACGGATATAGTTATAGCCTTTGGTTGCACCAATAACATAACCGGCAATCGCCATACCTTCAATTAACTGATGTGGGTTATAGCGTAAAATATCGCGGTCTTTACAAGTGCCTGGTTCACCTTCATCCGAATTACAAACAATGTATTTCTGACCTGGTGCGGTGCGTGGCATAAAGCTCCACTTTAGACCGGTAGGGAAACCCGCGCCACCACGACCACGTAATGCTGATGTTTTTAATTCTTCGATAATTTCTTCAGGCGGTGTTTTTTCTTTTAGAATTTTTTGCCAGACAGAATAACCACCCACACTTTTATAACTTTCGAGTGTATACGGATTGTCTAAATGCAGGGTACGGAAACAAGTTTCACCAACCAGATTAGTTTGGCTCATGATCCCCCCTGTTTAGTTATGTTTATATTTTTTACTAGCATATTATTTTGGCATTTTTATTCTGTTTTAATTTTGCATCTTAATTTGAATTATTCTAATTAAGACTATCTAAAATTTTATCTATTTTTTCCGGTGTTAACTTTTCATAATATTTTTCACCGATCTGAAACATTGGTGCATTAACACAAGCCCCTAAACATTCCACTTCTTTTAACGAGAACTTACCATCATCAGTTATCTCACCAAACTTAACCTTAAGTTTGTTTTGCAAGTGCTCTACAATTTTATCCGAACCATTCAACATGCAGGAGATATTGGTACAAACACAAATTTTATGTTTACCAACCGGCTTTAATTCATACATCGAATAAAAACTGGCAACCTCATAAACCGCAATAGATTCCATTTGTAAATATTCGGCAACCGCATCAATTAAATCTTCAGTGAGATAACCACCATTTTGATCTTGCGCAATACGCAAAGCTGACATCACCGCAGATTGTTTTTTATCTGCCGGATATTTTGCAACCCATTCATCAATCTCTTTGCGCGAAGCATCGGTTAACAATGCAACTTTATTCGCATCCTGGTGTTTGTGTAACATCATCGGTCAATTTCTCCAAACACGATATCCATCGTACCAATCACGGCAACCACATCGGCAAGCATATGCCCTTTAGTCATTTCGTCCATTGCGGATAAATGTGCAAAACCCGGCGCACGAATTTTTAAACGATACGGTTTATTTGCACCATCAGAAATCAGGTAAGTTGCAAACTCACCTTTAGGGTGTTCAATCGCGGTATACACTTCACCCTTGGGTAAAATAAAACCTTCAGTAAAGAGTTTAAAGTGATGAATCAAGGATTCCATATCACCTTTCATGTGCTCACGACTCGGTGGTGTAAGTTTATGATCGTCTAACATCACCGGGCCCGGATTCTGGCGTAACCAGTTAATACACTGTCGGATAATACGATTGGACTGCCGCATTTCTTCAACCCGGATAAGGTACCGGTCGAAACAATCACCTTCAACACCAACCGGAATATCAAAATCAACTTTATCGTAAACTTCATACGGTTGCTTCTTACGCAAGTCCCATTCAACCCCCGAGCCACGTAACATTGGGCCGGTAAAACCCAGGTTCATAGCACGTTCAGGTGAAACCACGGCAATACCCACGGTACGTTGCTTCCAGATACGGTTATCAGAAAGCAGGGTTTCATATTCATCGATACAAGTTGGAAAACGATCGGTAAAGTCTTCAATAAAATCAAGCAGTGAGCCATCACGTGCTTTATTTAAACTCTCGGTTTGAGTTTCATTACGATATTTTGTTTTCTTTTCGAAACGCGGCATACGTTCGGGCAAGTCACGGTATACACCGCCGGGGCGATAATACGCAGCATGCATACGCGCACCGGATACGGCTTCGTATATATCCATTAAATCTTCACGTTCACGGAAGGCATAAAGGAAAACGGTCATTGCACCAATATCAAGGGCATGGGTGCCTAGCCACATCAAGTGGTTAAGAATACGAGTTAGCTCATCGAACATCACCCGAATATATTGCGCCCGTTCGGGTGGTGCGACATCCAGTAATTTTTCTAATGCTAAAACATAACCGTGCTCATTACACATCATGGAAACGTAATCGAGCCTGTCCATATAGGGGATGGTTTGATTATACGGTTTGCTTTCGGCCAGTTTTTCAGTTGCGCGGTGCAGTAAACCAACATGCGGGTCGGCACGTTCAATCACTTCACCGTCCATTTCCAACACCAGGCGTAGTACACCATGCGCTGCAGGATGTTGTGGACCAAAGTTAAGTGTATAGTTTTTAATTTCAGGCATCGCTATCTCCTGAAAGGGCTTTAAGCGCCAACGCCGCTTCTGCCTCACGCTCGGCATAACGGTGGTCGTCACGGATCACGCGTGGTTGATTCACACGCGGGTCGATAGAAACAGGTTGATAAATAACTCGCTTTTGTTCTTCGTCATAACGCATTTCAACATTACCGGCAAGCGGGAAATCTTTCCTGAATGGGTGACCAATAAAACCGTAATCGGTAAGAATACGACGTAGATCAGGATGACCATCAAAGACAATACCAAACAGGTCAAAGGCTTCACGCTCGAACCAGTCTGCCCCTCGCCAGATATCAATCACCGAAGCAACAACAGGTGGCTCACCATCAAAATAGGTTTTTACACGTATACGGTGGTTATTCTTTATAGATAACAACTGGTAAGCCACTGCAAAGCGAGGGCCTTCCCATTGCGAATCATCATAAGCGCTATAATCCACACCACAAATATCAACGGCTTGTTCACAATGGAAAGCAACATCATCATGAAGTATCTGACACACATCATGCAGGTCGGCGTGGTTAGCAATCACATTCACTTCACCATGCGCCACAATCACTTCACTTACTTTGGCATCCAGGCGCGTACGTAATGCTTCGGCTAATTTGTTGTAATAGTCAGACATAAATGGATATCACTGTACTCTATTATTAATATGGTCTTGTTTTACGTTCGGGCAATCGTGGTTGTACGACGAATTTTATTTTGTAATTGTAGTATGCCGTATAACAACGCTTCTGCTGTCGGCGGGCAACCCGGTACATAAATATCCACCGGTACAATGCGATCACAACCTCGCACAACAGAATACGAATAATGATAATAGCCACCGCCATTCGCACAGGAACCCATTGAAATCACCCAGCGGGGTTCGGCCATCTGGTCATAGACTTTACGCAGGGCCGGTGCCATTTTATTAACCAGCGTACCAGCCACAATCATCACATCCGATTGACGTGGGCTTGGCCGAAAAATAACACCCATACGATCCATATCGTAACGCGCTGCTGCAGCCTGCATCATTTCGACTGCGCAACAGGCTAATCCAAATGTCATTGGCCATAAAGAACCGGTGCGCGCCCAGTTGATCATCATATCTGCGCTGGTAGTAAAAAAACCTTGTTGGGTTAAACTTTTTTCAATAACCCTGCCCGGCTCGGGGTTTTGAGTATCCAGTGGTTTAATAGTGGGGTCAGTAAATGTACCGGGAAGAAATTGACTGTCATTTTGCATATTCGACTCTACTCCCATTCTAAAGCCCCTTTCATCCACTCATAAATAAAGCCAATCACAAGAATGCCAAGGAATATCACCATGGCGATATAACCAAACAAACCAATTTCATCGAGCACCACGGCCCAGGGGAATAAAAAGGCGATTTCCAGATCGAATATAATAAAGAGTATGGCGACAAGGTAATACCGCACATCAAACTTCAGGCGTGAATCTTCAAAAGCTTCAAAACCACATTCGTAGGGGGAATTCTTTTCTGCATCTGGTTTTACGTTACCCGTGAAATACGACAGGCTAAAACCGAGTGCAATCATGATCGCACCAACCCCAAGGCCGATGACTATAAATATGAGCACTGGCAAATAATTTTCCAGCATTGGTTGCTCCCCCTTATGCACATGCATGGCAACTTTATCGCTGCTCTTAATTCGGCTACATGTTTAGTTTTAAGTGCCAAGCAGTGTAGGCGTACCGTAGTTAACTGTCAAGCATGTCAAAAGAGGGATTTTCTAGCAAAATCAATGTATTACGTTAATTTAGGGAGGTATAAAAAATTTCAGTTCAAAATTATCAATAAAATTTATAGTCAAGAGCTGATAAGGCAATTTTTCAGCCAAATTTCATACCTCTGTGGCTGATTGTGCCCAATCTGACAACAAAACCTGAAAACAGATGGTTCTGGATGCTTTGGCCACCTAACTTATTAGCGAATTAAAGCTCTTCCGGAAAAACAAGGTTTTGAAAAACATGTCACCTTGTCAGTCGAGCTTATAATAAGGGATGAGCCCGTTAGCTCAGATAATAACCATCACCCCACTCAGGCAATTTATTTACGGCCACTGTATGATGTTTTCCTATTGGCAACCAATTCGGTATAGTAAAAATACACTTAATGGATTATCTGGAGCAATACGCATGATTACCTACTTATACTGGATAGCAGTCCTTGGGCTAAGTGCCGGCGCACTTTACTTGTTTGGCATAAAACTGGGTAACTGGAAAAATGCAGCCATTACGGCAATTATTATTTTTATTGTTGGTCTGGGCGCTTACTACTTTCATTTTCAGCAAATATTTGTAAAACGCTATGGTGGCATTATGTCAATTAGTGTTCCCGAAGGCCAGTTGCACCTTGCCGCTACCTGGAAGGACGATAATTTGTGGATTGAGAATTACGACCCCAAAACAAATACCTGCCACTTTACAGAATACTCACGCGGCAACCTGTTGCAAGGCAGGGTAACAATAAAAAACTGCAATCCTTTACTGCGTAAATAAATTGACAGCGTCATTCCCGCCTTCACGGGAATGACGTACTTTTTTATATTTCTTTAATTTTATGTTTTGCTTTCATAAAATCAGAATGCGAAACATAAATTAAATCTGCAATCCGCCTTACCATTAACTCTTCATATTGATCGAGCTCATTATCGGCATAAGCGATTGCCCACAAATTTTCAATCACTTGTATTTTTTGAGCTTGTGAAAAATTCTTCGCAATAAGGCTGGTAAACTGATGATAATCCACTGCCTCTTTCACCTCTTCACGAGCTAAATTATATAACTCTGTTGTTTCTTTTATATTCAGCTCAAACGTCTGCTGTAATTTTTCTATCAGCACATTCACCTCGGCATCATGCACTTCACCATCATCAAGCATCATTTCAATCATTAATGCAGCCGTTGCTAAACGTAATGCGTGTTCAAGATCTTGCTCAACTGCCACTGACATTTGTTCTTCAAAAAAAAGTTTAATCGCTTTTAGCATGTTAACTCGTTAATTCCTGTATTGTTATAAACACCTGTTTATTGCTTTGCAATGATTGCTCTAATACTTGCCGATACTCACGAATACGTTGTACATACCGTACCGGTTCTGAGCCGCGTGCATAACCGTATTTCAACTTTTTATAATACTTTTTATTCGACAACAAAGGCAATACAGTTTTTAAACTAACCCACTGGTGCGGGTTTAGTCCTTTTTGTTCCGCTAATAACATTGCATCTTTAAGGTGGCCGTAACCTACATTGTAGGCTGCCAGAGCATACCAAAGCCTGTCCTCCCCCTTTACATCAGCATGAATACGCTTAATCATTTTACGTAAATACCTGGCACCACCCCAAATACTTTGCACCGGATCCAGGCGGCTTTTAACCCCAACCGCTTTAGCCGTATTCAAGGTTAACATCATCATACCTCTTACGCCGGTCGGACTTTTAGCCCGCGGGTTCCAGTGTGACTCCTGATACGCCTGTGCCGCCAATAAAGACCACGGCAACTGGTATTTTTTTGCTGCGCGTTGAAATACTTTTTTATACTTCGGCAAACGTGATTTTATTCTGCGGTTAAAGCTTCGGTTATCTACATAGTCATACAGTTGTATATGGCCATAGTAACGTTCATCTATAGCAGCAAACTCACCGTTTTCTTTTATTTTTTCTAACCACTGCTCTATATCGGGAATCAGCCCTTTCCACTTTGGCGCAACAACCCAGGCCAGGGATTCTTTTTCTGTAACAGCAAAGCCAGTGGCTAATTCAGGATAATAACGCTGACTAATACTGATAATATTTGAGTCGGCAATGGTGCAGTCAACTTCTTTTTTCCACACCTGCTCTAATAATTGCTCAGTACTTACGTCGCTAACTTCCTGCCAGTTTAAATCGGCTTGTTTTATTTTAAGTTTTTGCAATGCTTCTGCGTAAGAACTGCCTGCAATCACCACCAGCTTTCTGCTAACAAGATCAGTTAACTTTTTAGGTATAGCCTTGCTGCCACGTCGACATACTACCCATTGCTGTACTTGCTGATAACCAGGGCCAAATAAATAACCCTGATTAATCCTATCCTGTGTTTTTGTTACACCTGCTGCGGCAATCTGTGCTTCCCCTGCTTTTATTGAACGAAGCAACGATTCAAAATTATCGATAACTTTAAAACGTACTTTCAGATTATTCGCTTTTGCAAAAGACTGAACAAGATCATATTCGAATCCGGCTTCGCCATCACGCCCCTGATACCAGGTTGTTGGTGCATTGCGTGTCAACACAACCAACTCACCCTGTTTTTTTAAATCATCAATGTCTTTGTCATCACAGGCGGCCAGCAATAACGTGGCCGCTAATAATAAAACCTGGCTTATTCTATTTATAATAGAAGTATTAAGATACAACCCCATGAATTCCCCAATCTTAATTTTATAAAAAGCTACCCTGTACCGGCAAGTATAAGTGAATTAGTGCAATAGCGGTATAAACTCTTGTAGCATTGATATTCAGAATCATTTGTTTATACTAAAACCATCGGTATTACCTATGGTATAAAAATATGAACTTGCGGGATCTGAAATACATTATTGCGGTGGCCGAAACCCACCACTTCGGCAAAGCAGCCGATCGCTGTTTTGTAAGCCAACCCACGCTCAGTGGGCAGA
>CAZEZI010000024.1:17628-24437 GCA_964516315.1 uncultured Thioalkalispiraceae bacterium | reverse complement strand
TTTAGCCTTTGATATGGAAATGGCTTATATGTACCCCTGGGCGGTTGTCTATAAACAGGTGGGCATTGTTGCTCTGCTTGATATGGGTGTATTTCTTGCCATTTTATTTTTAGGTTTGTTATACGGCTGGAGTCAGGGTGCGCTGCGTAGACAATAGGGAAGACAATAAGTGATCGCCGGAGCCCGACAGGGAACGCTAACCATTTTAAAGCGGCTAGTGTCTTATTCCATGTCGCAAGATCTTGGCGTTTATATTGTGCCGGGAACAGAAATAACCCGTGCATATGGATTAGACGTTGAAGCGGCCGGTATGAATATTGTGGCAAGCCCTCGCCATGCCAGTGTTTTACTTATTGTTGGCGATATCCCTTCTGCGCTATGCGATGCGGCAGCGGTAATTTATGCACAAATGCCACGGCCACGCGTTTTGTTTAGCCTGGCAACATCAGAAGCTGAATTATCACCGTTACCTGCAGCCGATATTGTTGCCGGACTTTCTCAACAAGAACTCGTTCAGGGTGTTGAACAACTACGCAAAGCACTCGCAGAAGGCGCCTTCCACTCCGATGTTACTGACTTTGATGCAGCGGTTTTACAAATTCGTATCGAGTACGTTTGCCCCATGCACCCGGAAGTCATTCAGGATGAACCCGGCTCCTGTCCGAAATGCGGCATGAATTTGATGCCACGAGAAGTGCAGGCAAACGCTGCTCATAATCATACTGAACATAAAGCAGAGGAAAATGCTCATTCTGATAAACAGAATGCATCTGTTGAATACACTTGTCCAATGCACCCGGAAGTGGTGCAAAACAAACCCGGTTCCTGTCCTGAGTGCGGAATGAATTTAGAACCACGTGAAGTCGAAAGCAAACACGATCATCAACAGATGGAACATGTAGCCGTTGAATACACTTGTCTGATGCACCCCAAGGTTGTGCAAAGTGAACCCGGCTCGTGTCCTGAATGCGGTATGAATTTAGAACCGCGTAAGGTCGAAGCTCATCACGATCATCACCAAATGGATCATGCAGCGGTTGAATACACTTGTCTGATGCATCCCGAGGTCGTGCAAAGTGAACCCGGTTCCTGTCCCGAATGCGGCATGAATTTAGAACCGCGTGAGGTCGAAGCTCATCACGATCACCAACAGATGGATCACACCGCTGTTGAATACACTTGTCCGATGCACCCCGAGGTCGTGCAAACTGAACCCGGCTCGTGTCCTGAATGCGGCATGAATTTAGAGCCGCGTGAGGTCGAAGCTCATCACGATCACCAACAGATGGATCACACCGCTGTTGAATACACTTGTCCGATGCACCCCGAGGTCGTGCAAACTGAACCCGGCTCGTGTCCTGAATGCGGGATGAATTTAGAACCGCGTGAGGTCGAAAGCAAACACGATCATCAACAGATGGAACATGCAGCCGTTGAATACACCTGCCCGATGCATCCCGAGGTTGTGCAAAGTGAACCCGGCTCCTGCCCTGAATGCGGTATGAATTTAGAACCACGTGAAGTCGAAAGCAAACACGAGCATAACGTTACGGTTGAATACACCTGCCCGATGCATCCCGAGGTTGTGCAAAGTGAACCCGGTTCCTGCCCTAAATGTGGGATGAATTTAGAACCACGAGAGCATCAAGCAGATCATCATGATCACGCTGCGATGAAATCAGATATGGATCCTGCGGAATCCAGTTTTATGTCGATGATCGATGTCACCAAAGATCTACCACGCAGTGCTGATGGCTTACCAATGGACTGGATCGATGTGCCTTTTGGCCCTCTATTTCCAGGCTTACCGGGTGGATTGTTGCTGACACTCACACTCGATGGCGATACCGTTGCTGCTGCAAACGCTGATACGCTGGTAGGAAACAAATTATCGTTGTGTCATGCAATAAGCTTTGATGATTTTATTCAGCGACTTGCCAAACTTGATCCTCTCGCTCCAGCAAGTTATCAAATGCTTGCCTGTTTAGCGATTGAAGATGCCACAGATATAGAGATTGAAACAAACACAGCTAAAGCTCGGCTTGTTGCTCTGGAAAGAGAACGCATTATTAGTCACCTGAGCTGGTTAACTTTATTTGCACAACAAACCGGTTTCAACTGGTTAAAACACCGCGCTTCATCATTGCAAGCCGCATTTATGCATGCGGACATAAAACAAATTATTAATTTGAAAAAAAGTGTACTTGCTTTACATAAACGATTGCAGCATACACCTTTATTAAAATCCTGCTCGACAGGCATAGGCCTCTTATCTGCTAATACAGATAATCCTTTATCAGCTCAGGCATCGGGTCCGGTTGCACGTGCATCGGGAATACGCAATGATACGCGCAGTGGTAATAAAATTTACAATGAACTGGATTTTACAATCATCACTGCAACCGGCAGTGATGCCTACACGCGTTTACAACTTCGTCTGGATGAAATAAAGCAAAGCCTTGAGCTAATAGAAAAAGCGGCTATCTCAAGCGATTCATCATTTAAAAATATAACGGTCATATCTGAGAATAATATTGATAGCAGCAGTGTATCGGGACAAGCCGCTATAGAAACACCACGCGGGCAGGCACGTCTGCAATTAACACTGGAAAACAAACAGGTTACTTCAGCACAACTAGAAACACCATCAACACAACACCTGGCATTAATTGCGCCATTAACGGATCAACAGGAACTGGGTAGCGCCCTGCTTTCAGTTTGTTCGCTGGACTTGTCTCCCTGGGAGATACAACAATGAACACGCTACTTATCGTATTTTTATTATTACTGGGTGCGTATTTTGTTGCGGTACTTGAAAACTGGGTTAGCAAAGGACGTTTTCAACTAAGCGAGCCTCTCTTTGCGGCAATCGCTTTTCTCGGGCGAGAGTCATTTATCCCTCGCAAGCCTGACCAGCTTTTTTATGAAGTCGGCCCGGTACTTTTATTACTGTCTGCCGTGCTGGCCGCTGCGGTTATCCCGCTAACACCGAATCTGATTATTACCGACCTTGCCACTGGTGCATTATTTATTAATGCCGCACTGGTATATGTACTGGTTGCCTTACTAATGTCAGGCTGGGGCCCGGACGGTGCTTATTCCATGATTGGTGGCTGGCGCTTTCTCGGGCAACTTATCGCCTATGCGATGTTGATTGTTATGCCAATTACGGCCGTTGCAATGCGTGCCGAGTCATTATTAACAACACAAATAGTCACTTCACAAGCCGGTTTATGGAACATAGCCTATCAACCATTGGGCTTTATATTATTTTTTGTTGCATCGATGGCGCTGGCATTTTTACCGCCGTTCAATATGATGATTGCAAAAGGTGAACTGGCCGGTGGCATAGAAGCAGAATACAGCGGCATGCGACTGGCTATATTCCGGTTAGGGCGACTGGTTCTAATTATTACACTGGCAGCGGCCACGGTTGTTTTTTATCTGGGTGGCTGGCAAGGGTTACCAGGAATTGGCTTACCCCCCTGGGCATGGAGTGCAATTAAAATACTGGCCGTTACCATGGCCATGTTACTCACCGGGCGATATATGCCGCGCATTCGTGAAGCGCACCTGCTTTCATGGTGCTGGATTGTTGGCATCCCACTGGCGTTACTGAATATTTTTATTGTTGGCATACTGGTACTGGAGTTCCCTTAAATGACAGCACAGGCATTTTTTATCGGTTTTTTTGGGCTTGCTGCAGTGTGGTTTGGCATTGTGGTATTTCGCACTTATTCCATGATGCGTTCCGCCATCGCCTTACTGTTTTCACAAACCGCACTGGGGGCGATGTTTTTAAGTATGCAGGCCGAATTTCTGGGTGTGCTACAAATTATGATGATGGCAACTGAAATGAGCATTATGGCCATATTTATGGTGATGTTTATGATGGACCCGGGCGGCCTGGGTGAAATGGAAATGACGCATCAAAAACGACTGTCATTAATCGCCGGTTTTGTGTCGTTTGTCGGTGCCGTCGCGGTGGCCGTATTCGTGGACTGGGGGCCGGTGGCCACCACCTTTCCGGATGCGGCACAACAAACCGTTGATCTGGGGTTAGAACTACTGGATCGCTCCATGCTGATTTTTGAAACCGCCGGTATCACCATTTTAACCGCGATGATCGCGGCCACAGCCATTGCCATTCAACCGGTTAAAAAAGGGGATAGTAAAAATGGGCCCTGAAATAAGCATAGAATTGATTATTGCCTTAACCACTGGCGCAGCACTGTTTGGTGTGGGGGTTTACGGCGCTCTGTCACAAACCAATTTGGTGATGATTATGATGGGGGTGGAACTTATCCTTGCCGGCGCAATGGTAAATTTAGTGGCATTCTGGCGTTATCTGCATCCAGAAGTCGCAGCCGGACAAATGTTTGTGCTCATCGTGATGACCGTAATGGCCATTGAAATGGCGGTGGGCTTTGCCGTTGCCATTGCGCGTTTCCGCGCCAAGGGTTCGGTCGAAATGGAAGAAGCGGTGGATTTAAAGGGATGAATTTTATTGCCGCGACTATTCTGGCACCGCTTGCCGCCTCACTGCTTATTCTATTAGTACGCCGAATACCTGTGCTGTTGGCGCTGTTCGGCATTGCAGTGGGGTTGGTTAGCAGTTTAACCTTATTGAACACGGTATACAGCGGGGTAAACAGCGAGCTGTTGCTACCCGGCTTACCCGGCATGCCACTGCTGCTTATTGCGACACCGTTAACCGCTTTACTTTCTGCCATGGTGGCCATTGTCGGCAGTTTTGTGCTGGTTTATGCCGTTGGCTATATGAAAACAGACGCTGAAAAAGTGCGTTTTTTCGCCACCATGCTGCTATTTATTGCTGCCATGCAAACGCTGGTGCTGGCCGGAGACTGGATCCTGTTATTGTCTGCCTGGGAACTAATCGGCCTGAGCAGTTATTTATTAATTGGTTTCTGGTACCAGAAACCGGGGGTTAAATCAGCGGCCACACGCGCCTTTATGGTCACTCGCAGTGCCGATTTAGGGCTTTATATTGCCGTGTTTATTCTAATCGCCAGTACCGGCAGCAGCGAAATTGCCGCAACCTTAAACACCAGTGGCACCCCGGCCACTGCGGCCGGGTTATTACTCTTAATCGCGGCAATGGGTAAATCCGCACAAACCCCGTTGCACGACTGGCTGCAACGCGCGATGGCGGGCCCAACGCCGGTATCGGCTTTATTGCATTCTGCCACTCTGGTGGCAGCCGGTGCTATTTTATTAATTCGCACCGCACCGATGTTAACACCGGACACCTTGCTGGTAATCGGTATTGTTGGTGGGGTAACCGCTGTGGTAACCGGTTTAATCGCACTGGGCGAGTCAGATCTTAAACGCATGCTGGCCGCCTCCACTTCCAGCCAGTACGGTTTAATGCTGCTGGCCGTTGGTGCTGGCGTACCATTAGCCGCATTGCTGCATCTTATTGCTCATGCAGCAATAAAGAGCAGTTTGTTTCTCGGTGCAGGCGTTTTCCAGCATAGCCGTGAAAGCACTATGTTGGAACAACTACGCGGTGTGGGACGCGAACGACCAAAAATATTTATTGGCTTTGCACTGGCAGCATTGGCCTTAGCGGGCATTCCACCGTTGAGTGGTTTTTTCTCCAAAGATGCAATTATTGCCGCGTCACTGAACTCGGAATATATCTGGATACTGTTACCCTTTGCTCTGGCTGGCACCTTATTAACCGGTGGTTATATGGCAAGAGCGTTATCTATTCTGTGGTATAAAAATCAGGAACAAAAAAACAATCAAAGCAAATCACTTACTGGCCTTATCTGGATGGGAACGGGGCTGGCCGGGCTGGTCACATTAGCCGTTGTTTTAGCGGCCACTTTTCCTGCAATTAAGTCATTACTAAATATCCCGCTAGCCGAAAACATCACAACTGAGTTTCTTCCCGAGATACTGGGGCTAAGCGCTGCATTGAGTGGTTTGTTTCTAGGCTGGTTTATTCCAGTACAACGTTTACTCGGGCCACTGCTGCCCTGGTCTAGCACCGGCTTTAGCATTGCCGGTGGTTTCGATAATTTGATGGTACGCCCGGCTCTGGCGATTGCCCATGGTTGCGAAAAACTGGAGCGCATTTTTTACGAAGGCGTGCTCGCGATAGGCCGACTGGGGCTTAAGCTTGGTCGAATCGTGCGCCGAACCGATGATAAGGGAATTGATGGTTTTATTTTTTCATTTGTAGACAGCACCATTAACCTTGCGGCTAAAGCGCGTACTTTACAAAGCGGTTTAATTCATAAAGAACTGGCTATTAGCACCATTGCCAGTGCAATGATTTTAGTTATTAGCCTGGTAGCTCTAATGGTTTATTAATCATGAATATATTAATAAGAGGACTTTTTTAGTGTATCCAACTGTATCAATTACTGTCTTTTTACCTTTGCTTGGGGCATTGCTGGTATTGCTTATGCGCAAGTCATCGCCACAAGTTGTGCATGGCATTGGCATTGTTACCAGTGGTGTCACTTTGTTGGGCGCATTGTTTATGTGGTCGCGTGGCGTGAATGAAACCGGCTTTGCCCAGCTTGAGCAAATCGACTGGATGCCTTCGATTGGTGCTGCTTACCGCGTTGGTGTAGATGGTATTAGTTTACCACTGGTACTGTTAACCACATTGCTGTTTTTTGTTACCTTTATTTATTCCAGCAAAGTACGTAAGCAGTCGCATGCTTTTGTTGCGTTGATGTTGTTGTTAGAAACCGCCTCCATTGGTGCTTTTGTCGCACTGGATGCGATTTTATTTTATGTTTTCTTCGAAGTGTCGCTGGTGTCCATGTACT
>CAZEZI010000024.1:0-17528 GCA_964516315.1 uncultured Thioalkalispiraceae bacterium | reverse complement strand
CTGGATGCGATTTTATTTTATGTTTTCTTCGAAGTGTCGCTGGTGTCCATGTACTTTATGATTGCGCAATGGGGCCATGAAGATCGGCAACGTGCCGCACTTATGTTTTTTATTTATACCTTCCTCGGCAGCCTGCCGTTATTACTGGCAATTCTGGGTTTATACCTCGGCAGTGATCCGTATACCTTCGACATGCGGATCTGGATTAGCAACCCACCTTTAGATGGGCTTGCCGCCATGCTGGCATTGATTGCCATGCTGATTACCTTTGCCGTCAAAACACCGGTATTCCCGTTTCATACCTGGTTGCCAGCCGCACATGTTCAGGCACCAGCAGCAGGCAGCGTGATACTGGCAGGCGTGATGTTGAAATTCGGCACCTATGGTCTGGTGCGTTTTGCTTATCAGATGACACCGGATGCCTTTCGTGAGGCAGGGGTAGTTATTCTGGCATTCGGTGTGGTGGCTGCACTGTATGGTGCATTTGCAGCACTGGCGCAAACGGATCTCAAACGGCTAGTGGCTTATACGTCGATAAATCACATGGGCTATATCATCATCGGTGTAGCCATTGCTGCGCTGGCAACTGATCCGGCCATTCGTGCGACTGCGCTGGATGGTTCTGTTTTGCAAATGGTCAGTCATGGGCTGGTCACTGGCGCATTATTCTTACTGGTTGGCATGTTGCAGGATCGCGCCCACACCCGAGACATGGCCCAGTTTGGCGGTTTAATAAAGGTAGTACCGGTACTGGGCTGGTCGTTTGTACTGGCTGCTTTTGCTTCGCTGGGCTTACCCGGGCTGGCACATTTTCCGGCAGAATTTCAGATTTTCCTCGCCACCTTACAGGTTGAGCCGGTTGCGATTATTGCTATTGTCGGCATTGTTATTACCGCCGGCTTATATCTGCGCGCCATTGCTCAGGTGTTTCTTGGTGAAACAAACGATAAGTGGACAACCACCACCATGCCGGATCTAAATACCCGAGAACTGCTTGCTTTGGCACCACTGTTAATAATGACCATTGTGTTGGGTGTTGCACCGGGCTGGGTGCTGGACGTGATTCATACAACCACCTCTACGTTACAATTCGAGGCGTTGCCATTCTAATGGAAAAAGATTTTGCTTTAATGATGGGACGCGATCTTGCTTTACTGATCCCCGAGATCATTATCCTGCTCACGGTGGTTTTTGCGCTGATAGCCGAAATGCTACGTGCCCCGCGCATTGCGCTGGCCGTCACTGTAACAGGTTTGCTGTTGGCAACCTGGCAAAGTTTGCTGTTACTGGGTTTGAATACCACGGTGTTTGGCGGCACATTCCGTATTGATCTGCTCAGCGTATGGGCAAAGATTATTCTGCTACCGGCAACCGTGTTGTCACTACTATTAGCGCGCGCGGAGCTGGCTGGCAGTGATCGAGAAGGTACTGTTTATGTTCTGGTAACGCTGGTGAGTCTGGCCTCCATATTATTGGCCGGTGTGGGCGATAGCATGTTACTGGCGCTGGGCGTTTTATTATCCGGCCTGGCCTCTTTTGCACTGGTGGCCTACCCACGCAATGACAGTGCAACCGAAGCTGCTATGAAGTTTTTTGTTTTTGGTTCGGTTGCCACCAGCATTATGATTTTTGGGCTTAGCTACTGGTTCGGTGGAACCGGCTCGACATTACTCAGCGAACTGCGACAACTTGAAACCTCACCAGCCCTCGCAGTTATTGGTTTAATTGCCGTTATTATTGGCCTGGGTTACAAGGCATCGTTAGTACCGCTGCATTTCTGGGCACCGGATGCATACGAAGGTGCCCCTGTCTCCATTGCAGCCTATCTGTCTGTGGTGCCGAAGATTGGCGCTATCCTGGCCTTTGCTCAGGTAGTACGCGATATACCAATGTCAACGGGCTGGCCTTTGATAATTGCAGTGGTTGCGGTACTCACCATGACTTATGGTTATCTGGCAGCACTGGCACAGAAAAATGTAGTGCGTTTACTGGCTTACTCCTCCGTCGCTCAAGCAGGTTATTTTCTTTTAGGCGTGGTTGCGGTGGGTACAAGTTCGCTGGCGCTGCCATCCTTAATTGTTTTTTCAGCTGCGTATGCCGCGATGAATCTCGGCGCCTTTGCCGTCGTTATGTTAGTAGGTCGAACACTCGATAGCTTTAAAGGTATGGGGCGGCAAAGCCCGTTACTGGGTGTGGCAATGGTGGTGTTTCTTATATCGCTGGTGGGCATCCCACCGCTGGCGGGTTTTGTCGGTAAATTTTTATTATTCGGCGCAGCGATTGATGCCGGTTTTTTATGGCTAACCGTGGTGGCTATTCTTAATAGTGTATTATCACTGGCTGTTTATCTGCGCATTATGGTGCCAATGTATCAGGCACAAAGTCATTGCCATGAAGCAGCAGTAGATACGAATGTCGTTACTATAAGACCTGTATTGATTAAGTTGGTATGGCTTACTGCATTAGTATTTACTGTTGGCATTGGTCTGGCAGCACAACTATTGCTTAAACAATTAGGATAAATAAACCCCACCTTTACATAAGAAACCAGGGTGACATTAGTCAATAATTGTAACAAGCCGTTTGTGTAACTCTTCAAGTTTTAAATTAATCTCTACTCCTTGGTAAAAAGCCTCATTAGTCTTGCACAGACAGTTTTTGGCAATGGTTAAAATATTTTCTTCCTGATGTTCCGTTAAACCCAGAATTAACAGTGCCTCTTCCAGTTCTTCCAGCATATCTTCGATAGCAGCAACATTTTGCTTCTGCAATTTTTTAAACGAGGAGTCAACGTCCATCATGGTAATAGTGACTCTTTCAACCACTTCCTGTTTCTGCATTAAAGAATCGTTGGCAAGTATATAATCCACTCGTGAACTGATTGCATCACATAAGGTACCTAGAATATCCTTTAGCCGACCGTATTTATCCGCATCGTCTATCGGCATATTTTTTATCAATAAAGAAAAATTCTCATAACTAACAATAGTGCGAACACCAAAGTCATAAAAACGTGACTGTCCACGAGCCAGGGACATTATTTCCATTTCAAGCGGAGGCAATTCGCCCTGCTCAGCAAATCCTGTGGATTTGTTATTATTATCATAAACCTGAAATGAACATTTCAGATCCAGTTGCTTTACACTCATAAAAATATAATTAGCTAATTCACGAAAAGATCTGGCCGAAATGCATACTTTATAAAACTCAAGAATAATACCTATCTCGCTTGAATAGGTCATCGCCTGCATGGCTGTTTTATAATAATTGTCCAGCTGTTGCTGAACCTCTTCATTCTTTTTATTAACTCTGAGAATATGCTGGATTTTCAGAATAAACTGATCATAGACAACTGGCTTGGTAATGTACTCATCCGCACCTAATGAATAACCGACTATCAACTCTTCAAGCTCGGTCATCTCCGAAACAAACACAAAGGGAATTTTACTGGTTTGCGGGTTGGCTTTTAATTGCCGACAAAGCTCATAGCCATCCAGCTCGGGAAGCAAAACTTCAGATATTACAAGATCAACCGTCACCTGCTCCAGCATGGTCAGCGCTTCTTCAGCACTATGTGCAAAGATGGTTTTGTAGCCCTGTTCTTTAGCATGCTGCCGGTATAAAGCAAGCACCTCTTCGTTTTTGTCAACGGCTAAAATGGTTTCTTTTTGTGTCATTAATGTCAGCGCCTTTCCCGATTACTCCATATTTGTATTATCGGTCAATAAAACACTTAACTTTAACAAGGCCTTACATTTATTAAAGAGCTAAATGGCTATTAATCAATATCCGACTCTGCAGCGATCCGATGAATGCTTAAATCTGCACCCAGATGTTCTTCTTCTGCACTTAAACGAATACCAACAAGCTTTTTAATAACACCATACACAATAAAACCACCTAATAGTGCAACACTGAGCCCCATCAACGTACCAACTAGCTGCGACATAAAAGTAACACCGCCGAGGCCACCAAACACTTCGAGCCCGAAGATACCGGCGGCAAGACCACCCCATGCACCACATAAGCCATGCAACGGCCAAACACCAAGTACATCATCAATCTTCCATTTGTTGTGACACTGCGTGAATGCCCAGACAAATAAACCACCGGCAATTAATCCAGTTACCAGCGCGCCCATGGGATGCATAATATCTGAACCGGCACACACCGCAACCAGGCCAGCTAATGGCCCATTGTGTACAAAACCAGGGTCGTTCTTGCCCACTACTAACGCCGCTAAAATCCCTCCGACCATTGCCATAAGAGAATTTATTGCAACCAGACCACTCACTGCATCAATGGTTTGTGCAGACATGACATTAAAACCAAACCAGCCGACCGTTAACACCCATGCACCTAAAGCCAGAAACGGAATACTTGACGGTGGGTGTGAAATCGAGCCACTGCCGCCTTTAGGCAGGCGTCGGCCGAGTAAAACGACCGCAGCAAGCGCTAACCAGCCCCCCATCGCATGCACAACAATCGAACCGGCAAAATCATGGAATTCGGCACCAAAGCTTTCATTTATCCATGCTTGTACGCCAAAATTACCATTCCAGGTAATTCCCTCGAAAAAGGGGTAAATAAACGCAACAATAAGGAAAGTAGCCACCAGTTGCGGGTAAAAGCGAGCCCGTTCCGCTATCCCACCGGAAATAATTGCTGGAATAGCCGCTGCAAATGTCAATAAAAAGAAAAACTTAACCAGCTCATAACCATTTTTTTGAGCCAGAGCCTGAGCGCTCTCGCCAAATCCAAGCCCATACGCCACCATATAACCAATAAAAAAATAACCAATAGTCGAGACAGCAAAATCTGTAATAATTTTAACCAGCGCATTCACCTGATTCTTTTTACGAACGGTGCCCACCTCTAAAAAAGCAAAGCCGGAATGCATTGCCAGGACCATAATTGCGCCCATTAAAATAAAGAGCACGTCGGTTGCGGTTTTAATTTCCATGAATCCTCCCATTATCAAGCTGGTCAGCTTTGACTAATATTATTTTTATCATGAAGCTATCCCGCTATTCAGCGACCAGCCATATGTATTATTTTGGTGCAAAATGAAGGTGCGCATGCGCACCTAAACGATACATATTATGCTTTGGATGTATTAGTAAGTAAATGCAGGAATACAACAAGAAGATGAAACGAGGCTAATTGCACTAAAAAAAGGCGGCACCAGACTAATAGGGACGGCCACGGGGTAAAATCGACTCAAGCGCATCAATAAATAATGGCCCGGCCTGTTTCAGGATAGGCTCGATGACAGACTCATCCAGCCCGGTCATATCCCATGCCATTTGCTCAACAGGCTGAATATTAAGTTCCACGTCCACATCCAGTTCCTGTTCGGCTCTGCCGGTAATCACGTTGGCAAGATGCACCAGAGCAACTTCCATGGCATAGTCATCGGCAGCAGCTGGATTATGGTGATAACGCAAGGCATATTCCAGTGAGGTTGGCATTTGCCATACCTTAATCAACTCACCACCCACATCGGCATGGTCAAAACCCATAATGTCCTGCTCAACCTGATAATCGAATAACTGCTCAGACTGTATCTTTTCCATCACCATACGCGATTCACTGGGCAGACGATGACACAAAATCAACTTGCCAATATCATGCAATAAGCCGGCAACAAACAGACGTTCACTGTGCAGCACATGACAACGATCCGCTAATAATTGTGCCACCACGCCACAATACACGCTGTGCCGCCAGAACTGCACCATGTTAAGGATGTCATTGGGGATTTTTGAAAAGGTCTCAATCGCAGATGCCGCTAGCACCAGACCACGCAGCTCGCGTAAACCAATCACCGTAACCGCACGAGTAACGGTTTCAATTTTAGACGGGAAACCATAAAACGAACTATTTACAATTTTGAGAAGTCTGGCTGTTAGACCCGTGTCCTGGCTGATGACTTTGCCAATATCTGTAGCCGAGGTGCTTGCCTCGTCCATCATTTCATTAACACGAATACACACTTCAGGGAGGGAAACCAAGCGAACAACACCCGAGACTAAATCCACTGCTTTTAGTGCCCGACCTTGCTGCGCCGGAGTAATACTTTGTTTTTTCTCCATGTTAACCATTAACGACAAACTCGGGGAAATCTTTAGTTAATTTAAACTGAATAAACCGGAATAGTGAGGAAATAAACCCGCAAAATCGAAAACCTGATAATCTATGAATTAAAGCACTATTGCTCGCTCTTAAGGCGTTGCAATGCCTGAGTTGCAATAGCCTGGACATCCGGGTCAGAATCCTTCAGCAGCACTTTTAGTGTCCCTTCCAGTGCATTCAGGTTTCTGGCCACTTCCAGACGAATATCGGCTGAAGAGTCTTTAGCTAAAACAGCAAGAACCTCGGCAGGTACATATTCAAAACGTGCGACGACACTTCTAACCGCAGAGCTGCTGTCTTTTGCCAATAACAAAAAAGTTTTGCTGTCGGTTGATAAATTAGTGGCAACGGCAATTCGTACCGTTTCACTGGTGTCAGAGGCTAAATGGAATAAATCCACTGATTTTAATTTACGATTGCGCGCCAACGCCTCACGCACATCAATAGATGGATCTAAAAAGAATTGCTTAATCTGAATAGCGGTTATCTGCGGCGAACGAGCTTGTCGAAAACGCTGCTCGCTGTCGTCCTCAGCCCATGTGATACTACTGGCAAATAACGAAACAAAGGTTAAAGCGTATATTAGCTTATTGAGCATCCGCAATAATATCTTCATAGGTTTTTATAATGGCGGCAACGGCTTTTTTAGACGCAGCAGAACTTAATTCAGGCAACTTACGGTAGCCTAAATAAACTATATTTTTTTCATCTGGAAAACTAAAAATATAAATAATATACGGGCAGAAAGCAATATTCATTGGATCTGCCTCCATCATATTACGTGACAAGGTTGCACTACAAAACTGTATTGCTTCTGCATGTTCATATAATTTCTTTGTACGGCCAAGATCTTTGCCAGTACGTACCAGCATAGCCGCAATATGCGAAACACCATTCACTTTAATCCCCATGCCGGTAATCGCATAATCAAGATCCAGGCGCACATCTTCATAACTGCCTTTTATTTTATAAAATTTATATTCATCCGTTTCAAGTTTTATATCTACAGCCTGAACGCTACCGACAACAATGAAACTAAAAAATAAACCCGTAAAGTAAAGGCCAAATTTCTTGAACATATTGAAATTCCTGCTAAATAATAGATAATCAAAGGCAATATACCACAGTTTGTCGATATTTATGACTATGACAATAATCCGAGTTTAAAATAGATCTAAAAGTCAGGTGAATACTATAAAAAAACAAGAATCTTAATAAATGGCAAACACTAACAATACCCCCTTAGTTAAAATACTTGCTGTTGATGACTCGCGCGTTATGCGCCGGGCTATCAGTAAAATATTGTCCAAACAATACACCGTGATTGAAGCCGAGCATGGTGAAGACGCATGGTCACTGTTGCAACATCACGACGACATTCAAATTGTATTCTCCGATTTATCCATGCCCTATCTGGACGGTTATGGGTTACTTGAACGGATACGAACATCAACCGATGACCGCATTGCTACCTTACCCGTTATTATTATCACCGGCAAAGAAGACGACGATGCCGCAAAAATGGAAGCCCTGGACAAAGGTGCAAACGACTTTATTGCCAAACCTTTCGATAAAGCACAATTATTTGCCCGTGCACAATCCCATATAAAATTTGAGCAGACCAGTAAAAAGCTGTCTGAAACAGCAGAAAAACTTGAAAAACAGGCCGCCGTTGATGAGCTCACCGGTTTAGGTAGCCAGCGCTATTTTCAAAAAGCAGCCGATGAACAACTATCGTCTTTAATTCGGCATAAAGGACATTGCTGTTTTTTGCGTATCGACATTGATAACTTCAATAAGATATTTATAAAACATGGCAAACAGGTTGCCGATGAAATTATCCAGAACATTGGCCACTGCCTGAACCAGCATGTTCGAAAAGAAGACATGGCTGCCCGCGTTGGCTTAGCCCGGTTTGCCCTATTTCTAAACCATACCAGTTTAGATAAAGCAGAAAAACTGGCACAACGCATTATTGATGAAATCCCGACCCGAAAATTAACCACAAAGAATTTTACATTTACTGCCAGTGCCGGTATTTTTGAACCTGAAATAAATAAGGACAGTAATTTTACCGGGATCTACGAACGCACTGAAGGCTGCCTGCAGCGAGCCATTAGTGAAGGCGGTAATACACTTGTTACATATAGTGACAAAGCTGCTCTGGAAATCGAACCACCGGAATCATTAACAATCGAACAAGCCATTCAATTACTGGAGCAAGGTGAGTCAGACAAAGTTAAGCCTCATCTGGAAAAACTTTACTCGCAATTAAAACCTTTGCTATTATTATTTACACAACTTCTCAAGAAATAACTCACAGGTAGAAATATGTTCCATCTAAAAGATATTAGCCGTAAACAGGCTTTTTTTTACCATCTTGGTGTCAGCCTTATTATATTTTTAATTATTTTATACTTCATCGTTTTTCATTGGTATCCACAACCCTTTTTCTCAACCGATGGTGGCTGGCAGGGTGTACGACTAATTGCAGCCGTTGATATTGTTCTGGGGCCATTATTAACGCTTATTATATTCAAACCTGGGAAACCAGGACTTAAAATGGATGTTTCTATTATTGCAACCATTCAGTTTGCTGCTCTTTTTTCTGGACTTTATGTTGTCCATAACGAACGCCCCGTTGCCAAAATATTTCAGGATGGCAATTTCTATATCGTGACAGGTTACGATATGACCGAGCGTAATATATCACTTGATGATCTAGAACAATATCGAGTGGGTGGTGCCGTTACCATTTATCTGGATCTACCTGATGATAATACTGAATATTCAAAACTTCTACATCAGACGGCAAGAAAAAAAGAAGCCTTATTTCTAAACACCTCATTGTATAGAAAAATTGATGACGATATTATCAATAAAATGCGTTTATTTTCTATTGATATTGAACGTTATATTAAAGATGTTTATAGTGAAAAAGAATTAAAGAGTTTTCATGCTTTCCTGAAAAAACATAACGCAAAAGTTGATGATTTTCTTTATATTGGCTTAAGCTCTCGCTACAAACATGCGGTGACAGCTCTTGATCCAAAAACACTTAAATTCATCGGTGTACTACCAGACATTTATAAACCAAAGATTGATATATTTCATAAATATATTAAATATGATATTTACCGCATGGAATCTTACAAGCAAAAACTATTAAAAGAAGTAGACAAAAATAAATAGTTTTATAAAACACAATAAAAAACCCCCTGAAAACAGGGGGTTTCTATTTAACGATACAAAGCTTGACTTAGTTGTATTTTTGCATCACCAAACAGGCATTGGTACCACCAAAACCAAAACTATTTGACATTACACAGTTTAAATCTACATTTTCCATCAGTTCACGCACTATCGGAAAACCTTCTGCACCTGGATCAAGCTCGGCAATATTTGCAGATGCACTCAGGAAGTTACCCTGCATCATGAGTAAAGAGTAAATCGCTTCATTTACACCCGCTGCACCGAGTGCATGGCCGGTTAATGATTTGGTTGAAGAAATATAAGGCACTTTATCTGCAAACACTTCTTTCATCGCTTCGAGTTCTTTAATGTCACCAACCGGTGTACTGGTGCCATGTGCGTTGATGTAGTCAATACTGACACCGTCGTCTACCGTTGCCAACGCTTGTTGCATGCAGCGAACCGCACCTTCACCGGAAGGTTGCACCATATCAGAACCATCAGAAGTTGCACCATAGCCAACCACTTCGGCATAAATTTTTGCACCGCGTGCTTTAGCATGTTCCAGTTCTTCAAGTACAAACATACCGCCACCACCGGAAATAACAAAGCCGTCACGGGTAGCATCATAAGCACGTGCCGCCGTTTCCGGTTTGTCATTATATTTGGAAGACAATGCACCCATGCCATCAAACAGCACACTCATTGTCCAGTGCAGTTCTTCACCGCCACCGGCAAATACAATATCCTGTTTGCCCATCTGAATAAGCTCGACGCCATGACCAACACAATGCGCTGACGTTGAACACGCGGAACTGATCGAATAGTTCACACCTTTAATTTTAAACGGTGTGGCCAGGCAAGCCGAGTTAGTACTCGACATGGTACGCGTGACCATATAAGGGCCAACTCGGCGAATACCTTTTTCCCGCATTACATCAGCAGCTTGCACAATGTTCGATGTAGACGGGCCACCCGAACCAACAACCAGGCCAGAGCGAACATTCGACACATCACTGTCATCCAGACCGGCATCTTCAATCGCTTGCTGCATGGCAATGTAGTTATATGCCGCACCATCGCCCATAAAACGCTTGAGTTTACGGTCAATCAAGCCATCCAGATCAATATCCAGATCGCCATGCACGTGCGAACGAAAACCCATGTCCGCATATTCCTGTGAAAAACTCAAACCTGACTTGCCTGCTTTTAATGAGGCAGTCACTTCTTGCTGATTGTTACCAATACTGGAAACAATTCCTAACCCTGTAATAACAACTCGACGTAATGACATTGTTTTTAAAACCCATCAGTTGAAGTAAATAATCCAACACGCAAATCACTTGCCGTGTATATCTCGCGACCATCCACTGTCATATGTGCATCCGCAATCCCCATGGTTAATTTACGCATTATCACGCGTTTTAACTCAATCCGGTAGGTAATTAATTTATTTTTAGGCGTAACCTGCCCGGTAAATTTAACTTCGCCCGAACCAAGTGCGCGACCATGACCCGGCCCACCAAGCCAGCCGAGATAAAAACCGACTAATTGCCACAAAGCGTCTAACCCCAGGCAACCAGGCATAACCGGGTCGCCCTGAAAATGGCAATCAAAGAACCACAAGTCAGGATTAACATCGAGCTCGGCAATGACTTCGCCTTTGCCGTACTGGCCACCATCTTCATTAATGCTAACAATACGATCAAACATTAACATTGGCGGTAAAGGTAATTGTGCATTGCCTTCACCAAATAATTCACCACGCCCACACTGGAGCAACTCATCACGATTAAAACTCGCCTTGCCTTTTACTTCCGGATTAACTTCTACACCCACTATACTGTCTCAACTATCATTTATGTAAGAATATTTAGAATCGGCAATTCTAGCGGCAGGCTTGTCTGGAATAAAGCCCTGATTGCCATTTTATCAGGTTTTGTTGCTGCAAATTAGGTTATTGAATTTCAACCATTTTTCTACAAATTGGCCTTGTCACGCTCGGTGCGATGAAAGCCGCGTTTTGACTGCCCTAAAAATACCGATAACTCTTTGATTATACTTGATTTTATATCTTCAAGTCCAGCCATTATCTGCTCCCGCGAGTTAGCTGAACTAAAAAGAATACGGTAAGCCTGTTTTAAATCTGAAATATCCGCTTTTTTAAAACCGGCACGTTTTAAACCCACCACGTTAATGCCTTTTACAAAAGCGGGCACACCATCAGTGATAAAAAACGGCAGTACATCCTGGGTAATTTTGGCGTTACCACCGATCATGGCATACTGGCCGATATTCACGAACTGGTGCACCATAACGCCACCCGAAATAAAAGCCCCCTTCCCCACATGCACATGGCCGGCAATACCCGAGCTAATCACCATTACAACATTGTCAGCCAGCACACAGTCATGGCCGATATGTGCATGTGCCATTAAATAATTATGGCTACCCAGTTTTGTTGTCCCGCTTTCTTTTAAGGTCGCCCTGTTTACCGTTGTGTATTCACGAAATTCGTTATTGTTGCCAATTTCAACCAACGTTGTGGCCTGCTTATCGAAGCTCACATCCTGCGGTAAACCCGCCATCACCGAATATTCATAAAAAAGATTTTTGTTACCGATACGACAACCGTTTTTTAAAACAGCGCCGGTGTGCAACTGATTATTGTCGCCCAACACAACATCGGCTTCGATAATGCAATAGGCACCAATGCTGTTACCTGAACCTAGTTCAGCTTTAGGGTCGACAATGGCGGTAGGGTGTATGTTGTTCATAGATTTAAATTCAAGCTAACGGGGGTTTATAATCCATCGCACGAATCGCAACTGTGCTTTTTATATGAGTACACTCTACACCATCTGCGCGATAAAAGCCGTACTCAAACGTGGGGGTGCTGCGACCTTTGCTTTTCAAGTCATCCCGAATTTGTTGTTCTATCTGTGGGTCAAAATCAAAACGTAATTCCAGATCTGAATTACCCATATAGCGAAAATCCACTTCCTGATAGCGCGACCAGACATTGTATTTTCTGTCGAGCAGCCGGTTGCAAGCTAATGCGGCAATCGGATCAGCCAGTGCGGTTTGGTAGCCACCAAACATGCTGTCGCCCATATTGCGGGAAAGAAAATTCAACGGTAGTTTAATCTTAATATGCCGCCAGTCTGCACTCAGGGTGATGACTTTTATCCGCATAAACCAGAATGGCGGATACCACTCTAAACGCTTTTTGTCTGAAAGACATCGACAGCGGTTCATCCATCTTAAAAAATTAGGTTTCATTGTTATATCTAACTATCCCTGTAAGCGAACACTTACATATACTTTAATTTTAGAATATAAATTAGCATTTGTAAGTTTTGACTGACAGACAATAACCTCCAGCTTAAGTAGAATTAATCTAAGCGATCACCAAAAATAACATAGTATTTTAGTCGTAGTTTTAATTCAGGGTTCGGGTCATGACAATTATACCAATTGGTAAACAAGATTCTCATCATACGCCTCGTCAGGGTGAATCGTTATCCATTCCTACACGTGCAAAACGCTTTTTTGCCGTTGAAACTTCATGGTATTTCAATACCCGTGAAGATGAAGCGCAAGGTCCCTTTAAAAATCTGGGGGAGGCCAAATCAGGCTTAAAAACCTACCTTCGCCGCTGTGGCATCGTACATTTTAGCAACTAGCAGGCTGTTGCTAGGCAACCTGACAAACACGTGCATATTCCAAACGCGCCAACCGCGGATGCAATTTTGATTGATCACCATAGCCCAGGGCACAAATAAAATTCGACTTTACTTTTCCATCCGGAAAAAACTCGGCATCCAGCATCGCATTATCAAACCCCGACATTGGGCCACAATCCAGGCCAATGCTTCTTGCTGCCAACATAAAATACGCCGCCTGCAAACTGCTATCGCGAAATGCCGCCTCTTTAATTTTAGCCTCATTGCCAACATACCATGACTTCGCATCGGCATGCGGAAACAAAACGTCAAACTCTTCGTAAAATTCCATGTCCATACCAATAATCACCACAACCGGTGCAGTCATAGATTTTTCAATATTGCCTTCCTGCAAGCTGGGTTTTAAACGTTGTTTGGCAGCATCACTTTTAACAAAAACCAGTCGGGCTGGGCAGCTGTTGGCACTGGTAGGCCCCCATTTCATCAACTCATAAATCTGTTGCAATTGAGCATCGTTCACTGGTTTATCTTGCCAGCCATTGTGACTGCGCGCAGAACGAAATAATTGGTCAAGTACACTATCGGGCAATACGGTTGGCTCTGTCATTTTCTGTCCCCCTTGTTGTGCATGAGGCATGGCGATATCCAGCCATGCCCACACCATAATTAAAGCATTATTTTAGACTGTGACACATCAGGTCAACACCAACGTTTCGATATTCAACCGTTTCAACAAAATTCCAGCCTCGATGTCGATAAAATTCAGTCTGATCTTCTGTAAACAAATAAATATTTTTAAACTTTTTTTGTCGGGCATAATCAATACAATATTGAATTAACGCACTACCAACACCCTGGCCACGACTATTTTTGTCAACATATAAGCTGGCCAGCCAGGGAGTAAGGTATGGTCGCGCATCCATATCTTCTTTATCCAGAGTGACTGAAGCAATCAATTTTTTATCCTTACAGGCAATAAATATCTCAGGCAAAGCCAATATTTCCAGGCTTTTTTTATAGCGCAGCAGCCTTTGTTCAAGCGTTGCACCAGGATTGAGATGCAACCACTCGTTATGATGCCACTCGACCAATTGCAGCAGATAGTCTTGCTGTAATGCACCACTGTCTTTTAGTGCTGAAATACGAACTGTCATACTGATATATCTGCACCCATTTTTTTAGCAATCACATAAATCAACCCTTCCGCTGGGTAATCATTACCTGCCGTTTGCAAATACGTTTGCCATTGTTCATATTCCATTGCCAGTTCAAGGTTGCTACCACGACACCCAGGTACACTAAACACGCTATTATTAATTTGCCACGGGCCTTCACCTGAAATGACACCTTCAACAACATGCATCGCATCATTGGGTTGCTGTTGATGCCAGTATAAATCAAAATATAATATCCCCTGCGAATGTTTAAAATATTCTGCAACCGGCTTTGGCTTGCCATTTAGTTCTTTTACCGTAAGCGGTGCAGTTAAAGTAAAAATATCGGCCATTATGTTATTTCTTTCTCACTAATGTTAAACCATCAGACAATGGCAACATACAAATATCAACACGCGAGTCATGGTAAAGCTTTTCATTTAAAGTACGAATGGCAACCGTATCTGCTTGCATATCAGCCTTATCGGCAACCGCTCCACCCCAAAGTACATTATCAATTAAAATCATGCCACCTTCTCGTAACAAGCTGAGGCTTAACTCAAAATAAGCATCATAATTAATCTTGTCGGCATCAATAAAGATCAAATCAAAGCTTTCCACTTTGCCTTCGTTGATTAATTCATGCAGGGCTTCCAACGCTGGCCTGATTTTTAGCTGTATTTTATTATCAACATTGGCTGCTTTCCAATATTGCTGTGCTTTTTTGCCTGCCCGTTGGTCCACATCACAAGTGATTAATTCACCATCCATTGGTAAGGCAAGCGCCATAGCCAGGCTACTGTATCCAGTCGAGGTACCTATTTCCAGTATCCGCGTGACATCAAGCATTTTAATAATAAAAGACATAAACTGACCCTGCTCTGGCGCAATTTGCATAATCGAAGTTAACTGATTGTCACTATTGTCTACACGAATTTGTTTCAAAACCTTATGTTCTTTTACCGAGTGCCTGAGTAAATAATCATACAAGTTGTCGGTTAATTGTAGATGCTTCATAGGTTTAAACCCTTGTCATTAAAATGATATTCATAAACTTCTAGCTGGCATAGTTACTGCATATTACATCATGAATGCGATTCACATGGAGAACAAAATGAAAAACAATTCAGCCAATACTGTTCCACTGCAATTACTCACTATCCAGACAAAAAAAGGTGAGCGCTGGATCTTTATGGGTAGCCCCGCTGTATTACCAGATAATATCGACGTAACAAACAGTATTGTTGATGTCTGGTTTTCAAATATTCAGGATATTCCCCAGGATGCCTCCATCCGGAGTCTGGTTGAAATGATGGACAAACAACACCTGGCCAGTGATGCACGCACATCAATCTACCCATCAGGAACCGACACATTACAATAGGGGTAAAAAAACCCATTCCCAAATAATTTATGCTGAACTTGATATGATAACAAAATAAAAACTTTAATTTTGTTATCATATCAGCAATGTATACCGCCAAATCCAGAAACCCAGATATTGACTCACAAACAACTCATTACGACTGGCAATATATTTTAAATGTTGCGCGCGAACATAAACGCATTCTGATTATTGCAAATATTATTGCCTTGCTGTCTGTTATCGCAACAGTACCTATCCCGTTATTAATGCCATTACTCGTTGATGAGGTATTATTAAACCAGCCCGGTCAACTGGTTGCCTTTACCAACTTTTTTACACCCGAACAATGGCACGGCCCGACACTCTATATTCTGGCAATACTCGGTATCACGATAGTATTGCGTGTTATTGGCTTATACCTGACGGTTTGGCAAACTCGTCAATTTACACTTATTTCCAAAGATGTGACTTACCGCATTCGCCATGCCTTGTTACTCAAATTGCAACGCATCTCAATGTCTGAATACGAAACCCTTGGCAGTGGTTCAGTCAGCTCGCATTTTGTCACCGACATTAATGCAATCGACGAGTTTATCGGCGCATCCATCAGCAAAGCTTTAATTGCCATCCTCAGCCTTATTGGTATTACGATTATTCTTTTATTAATACACTGGCAACTTGCCTTGTTTATTCTGTTTATGAACCCACTGGTTATTTACTTTACCGTGATCCTTGGTAAAAAAGTTAAAACACTAAAAAGAAAAGAAAATACCGCCTACGAAATATTCCAGCAGTCCCTTGTTGAAACACTCGATGGTATTCAGCAAATACGCGCCAGCAACCGCGAAAAACATTATATCCAGCGTGTTATTGAAAAAGCACAGCACATAAAAAAACATTCAGCCTCCTTTAGCTGGCGCAGTGATGCAGCCAACCGTTTATCATTCGGTATATTTTTAATTGGCTTTGATGTGTTCCGTGCTTTAAGCATGTTACTGGTTGTATTTTCCGATTTAAGCGTAGGCGAAATGATGGCCGTATTTGGATACTTGTGGTTTATGACCTCCCCTGTTCAGGAAATTCTGAATATTCAATATGCCTATTTTTCTGCCAATGCTGCACTCGCACGAATTAACAACTTGCTAGGCCTGCAACAGGAACCGCAATACCCACACAACAAGAACCCGTTTAAAAATAAAAAAACTGTCGCTATTAAAATTGAAAATGTCGGCTTTGCCTATGGCAACAAGGAGCCTGTTTTAAACCATGTAAACCTGAATATTAAAGCTGGAGAAAAAATCGCACTGGTCGGTGCCAGTGGTGGAGGGAAATCAACACTGGTCCAGGTGTTACTCGGCATGTATCAACACCAGCACGGGATGATTTATTATGACAATGTACCCATCACCGATATTGGGCTAGATATCGTCAGAGATAATGTTGCAACTGTATTACAACACCCAGCCATGTTTAACGAAAGCGTGCGTAATAACATTACCTTAGGTATAGAAATTACTGATATAGAAATATGGCAGGCACTTAGCGTTGCGCAACTGAATGATGTAATCAAAAAATTACCAGATCAGCTAGATACTTTAATTGGCCACAACGGCGTTCGCCTGTCCGGTGGCCAGCTACAACGCCTGGCCATTGCGCGTATGCTATTAACACAACCCAAAGTGGTGATACTTGATGAAGCTACTTCTGCATTGGATACCCAAACAGAAAAACATTTACACGCAGCACTGCATGAATTCCTGAAAGACAAAACGACTCTAATCATTGCGCATCGACTCAGCGCCGTTAAACAGGCCGACCGTGTGTATGTTTTTGAAGATGGGCATATTATCGAACAAGGTTCACATGACGAGTTAATGCAAAACAAAGGGTTGTATAGTCGACTATATGGGGTTCACCAGGATAATAAGTAAATACATATAAAACCGTCATTCCCGCGGAGGCGGGAATCCAGAAGAATTAAAAAAGACTGTTTAT
>CAZEZI010000023.1:0-24775 GCA_964516315.1 uncultured Thioalkalispiraceae bacterium | reverse complement strand
CAAGAATTGTATCGTCACGCATGGCCGCTTTTAGCTGATCTATATCAATTAAACCATTTGTTAGCGGATCCAGGTAAGTCACTTCATAGCCTTCACGTTCTAATTGGCGGCAACTATCTAAAACAGCTTTATGTTCTGTTTTAGAAGTGATGATATGTTTACCCTTTTTATGATAAAAATGCGCCACCCCTTTAATCGCAAGGTTGTCTGATTCTGTTGCACCTGAAGTCCAGACAATTTCTTTCGGGTTGGCATTGATTAATGCAGCAACATCTTTGCGAGCCTGTTCAACCGCTTCATCTGCTGCCCAGCCAAAAGGATGGGAGCGTGAAGACGGGTTACCAAAGTTTCCTTCGAGTGTAAGGCAGTCACACATTTTTTCTGCAACACGCTTATCAACCGGCGTTGTTGCTGAGTAGTCAAAATAAATGGGGGTTTTCATATATTAACCTTCAAACTTACGATGAAACCGTTAAACTCTCGACTTCAACTGGAGTATTTTGTTTATTTTCCTGAATAAGTGCAACGTCTTGCACACCTTGTCGTTCAACAAGTTGCCCGAGGCTAATGCCCATCAGGAAACCATAAATTTGTGCACTTAATTCTGTCCACAATTCATGGGTTAAACATTGATGATCGTCCTGGCAATTACCCAACCCACCGCAACGAGTCGATTCAAGCGTTTCATCAACGGCTGTTATTACCTCGGCCACCGCAATATCACCGGCATTGCGGCTTAAACGGTAACCGCCACCCGGACCACGGGTGCTATCAACCAATTCGTTTTTACGCAATTTGGAAAAAAGTTGTTCTAAATAAGAGAGCGAAATGCCCTGACGTTGCGAAATATCGGCTAATGTAATGGGACCATTATTATAATGGAGTGCCAAGTCTAGCATGGCTGTGACTGCATAGCGGCCTTTTGTTGTTAATCTCATGGAATACCTACCTTGTCCTACACCAGACATTGGTGTATTATTAGTGCTTTCTGATATACGAAGTGTACAAGACCTAGTAAATTAGTCAAGTATTTTATCTACTTTCCACCTCTTGATAATCAAATAAGCGGCCTTCCCGGCCCATTTCCACAAGAATTACTCAGGTTTCGACTCTTTTGCGTTTGCCTGCTCTGTTTTATCGATTTCGCATGGCCCTAAATCCGGCAATTTTGCATAATCAATTTCCGCACCCAATGTTTTAATTGCTGTGCACATCTGCTGCATATGTTCGTCCATCGCATGGATATGGTCGAGCATTGCATCAATCGCATTCACCACCGGATCCGGCATCTCGTTGTGCATCCCATACGCGTCAAAACCAATTTTTTTCGCAAATTCCTTGCGTCTGGAATTATCTTCGGTTTGTTCGGCTGCCTGGGCAACGACTCGCCCCGGTATACCCACCACGGTAAGATTGCTGGCAACATCTTTTACCACTACAGCATTGGAACCCACACGCACACCATCACCCAGTTCAATCGGGCCCAGTACTTTTGCCCCGGCACCGACCACCACATTATCGCCCAACGTTGGATGACGCTTACCTTTTTTCCATGAAGTACCCCCTAAGGTTACGCCATGGTACAAAGTACAGTCATTTCCAATCACCGCTGTTTCGCCAATCACAACACCCATACCGTGATCAATAAAAAACCGTTCACCAATCTCGGCTGCCGGATGAATTTCAACACCGGTTAACCAACGTGCTAAATGTGCAAAGAAACGTGCCGGCCACTTTAAGCCCCAAAGCCAGAGCTGGTGGTTAATACGATGAAACAACATCGCATGTACGCCAGAATAAGAAGTAACCACTTCCAGTATATTTCGTGCGGCAGGATCACGCTCAAAAACACATTGAATGTCTTGTTTGATTAATTTAAACATACTCTATTATTCGCTTTTAGCGATGCCTCTTGAAATAGCGGTTAAAATACCGCGCAAAATATTCACTTCTATTTTATCCAAACCACTGCGGTTAAATAATTTTCTTAAACGCCGCATAAGTTGCATCGGGTTGTCCGGGTTCAAAAACCGGATATCCACCAGTGTTTGTTCCAGATGCTCATAGAAATACTCTATTTCCTGTGACGTTGCCAGTGGGTGTTCATTGGCCGCTTTTTCAATAGTGCCTTGATGAAGCAAGGCGGTCATATACAATTCGTAACAAATCACCTGTACCGCAGCGGCAATATTGAGTGAAGTATATTCCGAATTTGCCGGAATATGGACTAAAAACTGACATAAATCCATCTCATCATTGGTTAAACCTGAATCCTCACGACCAAATACAATGGCTGTTTTTGCAAAAGCAGGTTGTGACTGACCCGCCATTTCTGTTCCAACACTAAAAATCTTTTCAGCCATTTCACGTGGATTCAGTTCAGGCCAGGTCACCGCACGCAATCGCGCGCTGGCTCCAATCACTAAATCACAGTCAGCAATCGCTTCGGCCAGGCTATTGCAGATTTCCGCACTGTAGAGGACATCGGTTGCCCCCGAAGCACGCGCATAGGCTTTACCATGTCCCTTCCCTTCACCATCTGCTTCGGTATAACGTTTTGGCGACACTAATGCTAAATCCGACAGTGTCATGTTCTTCATCGCGCGCGCCGTCGCACCTATATTTCCGGGGTGGCTGGTTTCCACCAGTACAATACGCACATTATCAATTTTAACTGCCATAAACTTCAACGCAAGGTTAATTAAAAACAGGCATTATACCTTAGCTGGCACACAAACCATAAAATAGTGTTTATCTAAACCTGCGAATCGGCTACATATTAGCATTAAACCAGAATCACATGTCATGAGAACAAAAGCTGCCGAAGATTATTTAAAAAAACAATGTTATAATTTATCCCTATTCAAACTGGTTTTATTCATCTGAAATTTACTTAATAGTAAGGTCTATCTATGCAGCACCCCATGCTAAACACTGCCATCCGCGCCGCACGTAATGCCGGTGACATTATTGCCCGTTCGGTTGACCGTATTGACCGGCTAAAAATAAAATCAAAAAAAAATAATGACTTTGTCAGCGAAATTGACCTTCAGGCCGAAGAAGAAATTATTAATACCATTAAAAAGGCTTACCCTGACCACAGTTTTCTGGCTGAAGAAAGCGGCACACAAGCAGGCAGTGAGTACCAGTGGATTATCGACCCGCTCGACGGCACCACTAATTTTCTCTATGGCATTCCGCATTTTGCGGTGTCCATTGCGTTGCGGGTTAAAGGTCGGCTGGAAGTGGGTGTTGTGTATGATCCGCTCAGTCAGGAACTTTTCACTGCCACACGCGGTGGTGGCGCGCAGTTAAATGGTAAGCGCATCCGCGTAACCGATCGTCGCAGTCTCGATGGCGCATTGCTGGGCACCGGTATCCCCTATACCGAAGATCAGTATAAATACATGGATAGCTATTTCAGTATGATGAAAGATCTTATCCCCGGCACCGCCGGTATTCGCCGCGCAGGCTCGGCCGCACTGGATTTAGCCTATCTGGCTGCCGGTCGGTTTGATGGTTTCTGGGAACTAAACCTGAATATATGGGACATCGCCGCAGGTGTATTATTAATCGAAGAAGCTGGCGGCATGGTCGGGGGAATACGCGGCGAAGCAGATTTCCTCGATAAAGGCCATATCGTTGCGGGCAATCCCCGAATATTCAAATCAATGCTACAAAAAATTAAAAAGCACGTTCATCCAGACCTGTAAGCAATATAAGCCATTGAATAACAAGGAAGTTATTACACTATTTGATTTCAGCCACCCCGCCTAAAAATTAGTAACTTTTTTGCTCTTTCACCCTTAAGAATCCACGATTGCGTACGCTAATAGCCTTGAAGCAATTAGCAAAATAGTAATGCTCTAACCTAAAAAGATGGTTAAAACTGGATTATGCGTAAAAATAAGTTAACCGTAAAACGCGGCTCCAAGGCGCTGGAGATGGCTATGCGCGATGTACTCGACTGTCTCGAAGAAGCTGCAAATTATAGCCAGTATCAGTCCGAGTATAATACCGTGCAAATTTTATCCATAGAAGAGCTAAAAACTGGGCATCCAGAAACCAGTACACTCGATGAACCGCGTCAAATCACCAATATCTATTCGGTTAGCAACCCGCCCTTACATCGCAGCAAGGATGTCGTTAGCTTTCTTTTTGAACGGGAAGAAAAGCGCAATTCACTATTAAGTGCCTGATTTCAAAGCCAGCCTATCTCTAAATTGAACACTCTTATTGCCGTATTAATTTTTAGACAAACACCAATATTGACCTGGTTTATCAACCGTGATAACAATAGAACTTTGAATTCAAGAGTTGTCAGGGGAAAGTATGCAACGCAAAATTTTAGCTCTTATCATGCCGCCCGTCGCAGTTTGCCGTTATGGCTGTGCAAGTTATTGTGTTGCACCTATCTTTGTGTTCTGGCTGGCCAGTGTCGGCAGTGTTGTTTATGCATTTTTTGGTGGTCCCGCTGGACTTGACGGTTTCAGCTGGGGAACGCTGGCTCTGGGCATTATTTTATGGGCAATCGCCGTGGCCTGGGCTGAAACAGTTATAAAAGGCGTAAACGATGATCTGGAAAGTCCAAAGTGCACCGCCAAAGCCAGCACTTTATGTAGTGTTGTCTCTTCAAACAACAATGACATTGATCCACTGGATGAAGTAAACAAATACCTTTAATTACTTTTACCTTTTTTATTTTCACAAAACCGTTGCATGGATACTGAGAAGCTAGAGAACAAGGCAAAAAGTAACGAAAAAGCGGAGCTTACATGAAGTAAGTGAGCATTTTGAGTTGTTTTTTCAGAGTACCCCAACATTATTATGTAATATGGAGGATGAACGCCGTTATCTAGCTTCTCAGTATTCGTGCTACGGTTTTTATTCAAAGCTTTCCTGATCAGCACCCTCTTTCTCAACCTGAATTAAATCTGCATGGCTCACATTCAAACTAAGAATAGCTGAACTTGCAACATAAATGGATGAATAGGTACCCACTACAATACCAATGAGTAATGCGATTGAGAAAGCATGAATCATCTCCCCACCTAGCGCAAACATTGCAGCGACAACAAAAAATGTCGTAACCGATGTCATCATCGTACGAGAGAGTGTTTGATTTAATGAAATATTAATTACTTGTATCGGGGTGTTCTTGCGCAACTTACGGAAATTTTCACGAATACGATCAAACACCACGATAGTATCGTTAAGTGAATAACCAATAATAGCCAACACAGCCGCAAGCACAGTTAAATCAAAATTAAACTGGAAAACAGAAAACACACCCAGAGTAATAACAACATCGTGAATTAAAGCAAAAATTGACCCAAAAGCAAAACGCCACTGGAAACGCAGCATAACGTAAATCAAAATCGCAGCTAACGCATATATCATTGCAAGGCCACCATCGTCACGCAACTCGTCACCAACCTGCGGGCCAACAAATTCCTGACGGCGCATTTCCACACCAGCATCTGCTTTCTTTAATGCTTCTAAAATAACATCACTAATAACATCACTTTTATTGTCCTTGCCATTTTCTGCAGCCGTTTCTTCAGGGGTGGCAATGCGGATCTGTACATCACGGCTGGTTCCATAATGCAGCACACTGGCTTCTGGATAACCGGTCTTGCTTAAGGTAGCCCGGACACCTTCCAGATTAACCGACTCGGGGTAATTAACTTCGATTAACACACCGCCAGTAAAATCCAGACCAAAATTCAAACCTTTATCAACCAGTGAATACAGCGAAAAGATAATTAATGACAATGAAAAAACCAGAGCCAACTTGCGTTTACCCATAAAGTCAAAAGTAGGAACTGTTTTAAATATTTGCATTTTATTATTTAAACCTTAAACAGAGTGTTCTCTCAATTAACTTATACCGAGAGCATCTTGATTGTTTTACCACTAACAAATAAATTAATAATTGCGCGTGTGCCCATAATGGCAGTAAACATGGATGTTAAAATACCAATGGATAAAGTAATCGCAAAACCTTTTATCGCACCGGTACCAAAAATAAATAAAACAACCGCCGCAATAAGTGTGGTGATATTGGCATCAGCAATGGTTGATAAGGCTTTTTCATAACCGGCATGAATGCTCATTTGTGGACTGTTCCCGTTTCGAAGTTCTTCACGAATACGTTCAAAAATCAGTACGTTCGCATCCACCGCCATACCCACTGTTAAAACAATGCCCGCAATGCCAGGTAGTGTCAGGGTTGCCTGCAATAACGATAATATTGCAATAATTAAAATCAGGTTAACCGCTAAAGCTACATTAGCAACCAGACCAAAACCCTTGTACCAGACAGCCATAAAAATAACGACCAGAATCAAACCAACAATAACCGAAAGCGTACCTTTATCGATATTATCCTGCCCCAGACTTGGCCCAATGGTACGTTCTTCTATAATTCGAATCGGAGCAACAAGTGCACCGGCACGAATTAACAATGCCAGTTCATGTGCTTCTTTCGGGCTGTCTAATCCGGTTATTTGAAAACGCCGACTCAGTATATCCTGTATGGTTGCAACATTAATTATTTCCTCGGTTTTCTTGTAGGTAACCACTTCCTTGCCATCCACTTCACGTACCACAGGCTTTTGTTCAATAAAAACAACCGCCATCGGTTTACCAATATTTTTACGCGTAACATTTGATAAACGTTTTGCACCCACACCATTGGTATTTATAAACACGGCAGGCGTACCCGATTCCGAATCCATTCCCGATGCAGCGCTCGATATATGCTGGCCATTCATAATAACGCGTTTCTTTAACAGGTAGGGCTGATCCTGTCGGTTATAGTACAAACGTGAACCAACCGGCACCCGGCCTTTTAAGGCATCTTCAATGCTGTTTTCCCAGTCAACCAGCCTGAATTCAAGTGAAGCAACCGCACTTAATGTTTTCTTAACACAGGAACTACACTGCACGCCGGGTAGTTGTAAAACAATACGATCTTCACCCTGCTGCTGTATAACCGGCTCGGAAACACCGTATTCGTTCACCCGTTTACGCAAGGTGGTTATGTTCTTTTTTAATGCTGATTTTTTACGTTCCGTCAATAACACTTCTGTCATTTTTAATGAGAGATAAAAAGCGCCATCCCTCTCAGTCGCGTCAAAGGTTAATTCTTCCAGCTGTTTACGAATAGGGGCTTCGGCTTTATCCCTTGTTACGCTGTCACGAAACTTGACTTCAATACCGTCTTTAAGTTGTTTAACGGTTAAATAGCGGATTTTTTCCTGTCTTAATACTCGGCGCACATCACTGGTAAAAGTTTCATAAGCCTGTTTTAAAACCGTGTCCATATCCACTTCCATCAGGAAATGTAAACCACCACGTAAATCCAGCCCAAGATACATGGGTTTTGCACCCAGGTTTAATAACCATTCAGGGGAAGCCGTGATAATATTTTGTGCAACAGAATAAGCCTCACCTAAAGACTCGCGCAACATGTCATTGGCTTTAAGCTGGTTTTCTACATCGGCAAAACGAATAACCAGAATATCCTTATTAATTTTTATATTCGAAAATTCCGCACCCACACTGTTTAATTCTGTTTTAACCCGGCTTATTAAATTCTCATCAACCGTTGCTGCGCGCGTTGCTGTAATTTGAATAGCTGGATTACTACCATAGATATTCGGTAACGCATACAAAGCACCAATTAAAACCGCCACTAAAATGAGGACGTTTTTCCAGAGTGCGTATTTATTTAACATGATATAGCCTGCTCACGAAATACAAACCACTTCCAGATGAAAATAGTTTGCATGTTGTTTTATTATTTTGCCCGTTAATTATTGCGGTCTAGTCTTTTTTGGCTGCCTTGATAGAACCCTTGGGCAAAACCGTTCCAATCGCCTGAATTTGCAGTTTAACTTCAACATTATCTGCAATTTCAAGTGATAAATATTGTTCACCCACCTGCGTAACTTTACCTAAAACACCGCCATTGGTAACCACTTCATCACCTTTGGCAATGGCTGCCACCATTTTTTTATGCTCTTTGGCACGTTTTTGTTGTGGACGGATCAAGATGAAGTAGAACAACACCACCATACCAATTAATAAAATAAACTGTTCACCGCCAGGTTGTTGCGCAGCAGCACCCGCACCTTCTGCTAAAGCTTCTGAAATGAAAAAACTCATGATTTCCCCTTAAATTAAAATAATGACCTGGGGCTTGCCACTCTAAATGACAAGCCCAAATTAAAAACAAGTATGAAAATTATGCGCTGTATTATGCCATAGCCGGCACGCTTTTTTCCCTTTTTGCATAAAATTCTGTCAGAAAATCTGAAAATATGCCCTTTTCGAGAGCCAAACGCATGTCCGCCATTAAATGAACGTAATAATGGAGGTTGTGAATCGTATTCAGGCGCGCACCCAGAATTTCACCGGTTTTATCCAGGTGCCGTAAATAGGAACGACTATAGTTCTGGCAAGTATAGCAACCACATTCCGAATCCAGTGGGTTGGTATCCATTTGGTACTGGCCATTACGGATCCGCACCATCCCTTTACTGGTAAACAGGTAGCCATTTCGGGCGTTACGTGTTGGCATCACGCAGTCAAACATGTCCACACCACGGCGCACCGATTCAACAAGGTCTTCAGGGGTACCCACCCCCATTAAATAGCGCGGTGCATCTTCGGGCATATGTGGAGCAAGATGATCCAGCGTTGCCATCATTTCATCTTTTGGCTCACCCACCGACAAACCACCAATGGCATAACCATCAAAACCGATTTTCTTCAGTCCTTCTATCGATTGCTGACGCAGATTTGGGTACATCCCCCCTTGCACGATACCGAATAAGGCTTCATTTCGAGCAGGACTGTTCAGTGCCATTAATCGGTCAAACTCAACTTTACTGCGCTCAGCCCAGCGTAATGATAATTCCATCGAGTCTTTTGCCTGAGACTCTGTGGCCGGGTACGGTGTACATTCATCAAAAATCATTACAATATCTGAACCCAGAGATTGCTGGATTTGCATAGACTCTTCCGGCCCCATAAAAATTTTGCGACCATCAACCGGCGACTGAAAATGCACACCTTCCTCAGTTATTTTTGCAGGCTTTGTCTTCGCCTTACCGGATTCAACAGTACGCTTTTCACTACCAGCCCCTAAGCTCCAAACCTGAAAACCGCCCGAGTCGGTCAAAATAGGACGTTCCCAGTTCATAAAGTCATGCAAGTCACCATGCGCTTCAATCACCTCAGTTCCAGGGCGCAACATCAGGTGAAAAGTATTACCTAAAATAATTTGTGCACCGATGGATTCAAGTTCGTCTGGTGTCATGGCTTTAACCGTACCGTAAGTACCAACCGGCATAAAGACAGGCGTTTCTATCATGCCTCGTTTAAATTGTAATTGTGCACGGCGTGCGGCACCTTCGGTGTTAAGTAAGTTAAATTTCACTGTTTGGAACTCATTTAGAAAAAAAGCATTATAAACTTAAAAGATCAATTAACCACAAAGAACACGAAAAGCACTTCGTGGGGCAGGCTCTCCGCTGTGGTTAAAAAACTAAAATTTCTCAGTAATAAACATCGCATCACCATAACTAAAAAACCGGTACTGCTGCTCTACCGCATGCTGATAAGCCGCCATCGTATTATCATAACCGGCAAAGGCACTCACCAGCATGATTAAGGTTGATTCAGACAAATGAAAATTGGTAAGCAAGGCATCGACAACTTGAAACTTAACGCCGGGGGTTATAAAAATATCCGTTTCACCGGTATAGGCCTGTAATTCACCGTATTGGGCAAAAGCCGATTCCAGACAACGTACCGAGGTTGTGCCCACGGCAACCACCCGACCACCGTTCTTTTTAGTCTCATTAATTTGTTTTACAACCGTGTCATCCAGACTAATCCATTCTGAATGCATTTTATGATCTTGCAGCTTATCAACTCGCACAGGTTGAAATGTGCCCGCCCCCACATGCAAGGTCACCGTTGCAATAGCCACGCCTTTTGCGGATATTTTATTCAGAATGCCCTGCGTAAAATGTAAACCGGCTGTTGGTGCCGCAGCAGCCCCCGGTTTATTTGCATAAACCGTTTGGTAACGTTCACGATCATCCATGTTATCCTGACGCTCTATATAAGGGGGTAACGGGATATGACCAAATTTGTCCAGTGCACTTAAAACCGTTTCACCATCTGGTAATTTAAATTCAAGCAAAAATAAATCATCTTCACGCCCCAATACGGTTACATATAGCGACTCTTCTAAAACAAGTTCAGTACCGGCTTTAGGCGACTTGCTTGAACGAACGTGTGCCAGCACTGTTTTATTATCTAATACCCGCTCAACTAACACTTCGACCTTACCACCGGTATCTTTATACCCCAATAAGCGCGCAGGGATCACCCGCGTATCATTCATAACAAGTAAATCATTCGGGTTTAAATAATCAATAAAATCGACAAACAGCTTGTCTTCAACCAACTGGTTTTGAAGTTTTTGGTCTTTTGGCGAAACAATCAGTAACCGACTTGCCTGACGTTCACTTGTCGGTTGTTGCGCAACTAATTCAACAGGTAAATCAAACTTGAAGTCTGCTCGTTGCCAAATCCTTTTTGTGGTGCTTTCCGGAACTGTCACGCTGGTGCTGCAGTTACTTTTGATTTTATTTTGAGTCATAAACGCAGATTTTACAGAAATTGTTTTTACAAAGCATGCAAAGATTACATATAATGCTCAGCTTGTTGGCTCGGTGGCGGAACTGGTAGACGCGCCGGATTCAAAACGCTTGCAACGTGTACTAAGCAGTTGTTTTTATTAGAATTAGTGCTTGTAACATTTTGATATTTGTATTGTGTAATTACAATACGTAAGATAGCTGACAAATTATGGCGGTGTGATGGAATTGGTAGACTTGGATGATTCAAAATCATCTGCCGAAAGGCGTGGCGGTTCGAGTCCGCCCACCGCTACCATCTTATTTTTTATTAACATCAACACTTAGCATTACTTCTGTATTATCACCATGTTTTTTATATTCTAACTTTCCGCTAATTGCTAAAAAGAATAAAAATCCAATTACACTAATACTAATAATGATGTTTACGTTTGTTAGCTTAAACATAACAAAGACCTAATTAGTTAACATAAGCCTATTTTACTACAGTTCTTCATAAAACTAAGGTATAAAACTGAACATCTTTAAAATAAATCGTATAAAAAAATTAGTAATTGGTGATAAACAAACACAACTTGGCACAGAAATACAATGCCCCACCTATTGATTACTGCTAGTCTAACTTTGCTATTACTACGATCTACATCACCCTTCAGGGATGAAATCCTTTGTAACCATATATTATCTACGCTAGTATTAATCAACACTGGATTCTAATAGCCAGTTAGTTTTTTACCGCATCAAAGGAATGAGAATAACGATGAAAATGAGTAAATCTGACCAGAAAAAATATCCAAACCTGACCCTCTATGTAAAGACAGTGCTCCCAAAAGTAAAAGGGATACCTAAAATTGCAAATGCATTATTAATAAATGCTGAAATCAGAAAAAAATCCCTGAGTGCTGTTCTAACATGGGGACTTCAGCCAACACTAAAAGTGGTTGCTATGCCTCACAACCAGTGCGGAGAATTTTCACCTAATTCAAAATCAAATGAAATTCGAATTAGCAGTTTCCTGGTCAATAAGTTTGAGAAAAGTGGTGGTTCAAGAAAGGCTACTCTACTTTTAGGTGCTTCAATATTGCACGAACTTGCACATTGGGGGGATGATCAAGATGGCAAAGATATTCCAGGAGAGGAAGGAAACCTTTTTGAAATAGCAGCATACGGGCATGTCATTCCATGCCTTACAAAATAAGAGGGATATTTTAATGAACGCATGGCTAACAACAATCTTTTTCATAATGCTATCAGCATGTGCAAATGCGGCTTCACCAAAACAGGTTAGTAATATAGATATTTGTAAAGTAATACAATTAACGATTAACTTGCCAAAATTACAGCAATATTACCATATAGCAGAAAAACCTGAGCGGAAACCATTAAAGCTATTCATTTCAGATAAAAAAATTAGTTGTACATCATTAACAAAATTTAATGAACCTGTAATTTTGTTGGACAGTACCAATAATGGCTCATATATGCACATATTAAATATATCACCAACGCCTCAGACTATCGAAGTTTCATTCACATACAAAGCTGAAGGGATAAAAGGATTGGCTAATTTTAAAAAGCAAGGCGCTGAGTGGCAAACTGTCACATCGAGTATCGTTGAACAGTAAACTCCGGAAAATCGCCTAAACCACTCAACCACCTGACATTTTCATATAATAATTAATCAAACCATTGGTTGAAACATCGTGGTCATCAACTGGTTTTCTTTCACATAATTGTTTGAAAATAGTATCAGCAAGTTGTTTACCCAGCTCAACACCCCACTGGTCAAATGAATTAATTTCCCATATCACACCCTGTACAAATATTTTATGTTCATACATTGCAATCAGCGAACCTAATGTTCTTGGTGTTAATGCGCGAAATAGAATGGTGTTACTGGGTTTATTACCTTTAAAAACTTTATATGGTGACAGACGATTAATATCTTCATCGCTCATACCCTCTGCTTCCAGTTCTGTTATGGCTTCTTCTTCAGTACGACCACGGGTAAGTGCCTGCGTTTGAGCAAAGAAGTTAGCAAGTAAAATAGTATGATGTTGCCCAACCGGATTAAGGCTTTCTATTGGTACGATAAAATCAGTAGGAACCAGTTTAGTGCCTTGATGCAAAGACTGGTAAAACGCATGTTGACCGGTAATACCTAACTCCCCCCAAAGGATCGGCCCGGTGGAATAGTCGGTTGGTTTGCCGGAACGGGTTACGCTCTTGCCATTGCTTTCCATATCCACTTGCTGCAAAAAAGCGGGAAAACGATGCAAGTGCTGATCGTAAGGTAAAACAGCATAAGTATCGGCATCAAAAAAATTGTTATACCAGATACCTAGCATGGCCATAATAACAGGGATATTTTTTTCAAAAGGAGCTGTGCGAAAATGCTCGTCCATTTCAAATGCACCTTCAAGCAAGGCCTTAAAACGATCCATACCTATATATATGGCAATTGAAATACCAATAGATGACCACAGAGAATAACGGCCACCCACCCAGTCCCACATTTCAAGGATGTTTTCTTCGGCAATACCAAATTCTACTGCCGCTTCGGTGTTTGCAGCCACGGCGATAAAATGTTTTTGCACCGCAGTATCATCCCGCGCTGTTTCCAGTAACCAGTCACGTGCTGTTTTTGCGTTTGCAATGGTGTCCTGTGTGGTAAAACTTTTGGATGAAACGATAAACAAGGTTGTTTCAGGATTTAAATTTCGCAAGGTATCACAAATATGGCTGGGGTCGACATTGGAAACAAAGTACACACGTAAGCCTGACTTGCCATAAGGATGCAAGGCTTCAGTCACCATTACCGGCCCTAAATCTGAGCCGCCTACACCGAGGTTAACAACGTCAATAATGTTACGCCCACTAAAGCCTTGCCATTCGCCATTACGCACGGTATCACTAATAAATTGCATCTTGTCTAATGCTTGATGAATGGCAGGCATAACATCCTGCCCTTCGACTTTTATCGCTCTATCCTTACGATTACGTAAAGCAGTATGCAGGGCAGCTCGTTTTTCAGTGTGATTAATCGACTCACCACTGAACATTTTTTCAATCCATTTTTCCAGTTCAGATTCCCGTGCCAATTCTGCCAGTAAATCCACCGTTTGCTGTGTAATTCGGTTTTTGGAAAAATCGAGCAAAATATCGTTAAATTTAACCGAAAATTTTTCAAATCGTGTTGGATCGGCATCAAATAAATCACGCATATGCACATCCCTAACATCAAGCCAATGCGCGGATAGTGCCTTCCAGGCCGGTAACTCTAACAATGCCATTTCGGATCCTTTCGATAAAAAAACAGATATAAAATAATAACATGCAAGGCTATTGCAGGGAATATTAGGCAAAACGTGGCAACACCCGGATTATTGTCCGAGCACAGGCAAAACGTCTTAAAAACACACAAAAACTCTTTTTCGGGAAGTAATTTCACTATTTCCAGCTAATTTAGCCATTTTCAGGTTTTACAAGCGAATCCACCGCCTAAATTTGGGTATAATGCGCGACTGATTTATTTTGCAGAAAAGAGACAATATGAACACAGCAGTAAAATCGAACTCTCTCAACCCGTCAAATAGCGTGAATGACGAAGCGTTACGTTCACGAGTAAAATTATTTGGCAATATTCTGGGTGATATTTTAAAAAGCCATGCAGGCGATAAAGTTTTCTCTGCCGTTGAAGCTTTGCGTCAGGGGCACATTAGCTTACGCCAGCAGGAAAACTCCAACCAGCGCCAGGAATTAGTTCAGCTTATAGAATCTCTCGACGAGCAAACGGTAACCCATGTTGTTCGTGCTTTTAGTCTTTACTTCAGTTTAGTCAATATTGCCGAAGAAGATTTTTTGCATAAGTACCGTAAAACATTAGTTAATGAACAAGGTTTCCAGTGGCAAGGGTCGTTCGACACCACTATTTGTGAGTTAAAACAACAAAATCTTGCTCCTGAAAAAGTACAGGAACTACTCAACCAGTTAACTTATACCCCGGTTTTTACTGCACACCCCACAGAATCAAAACGCCGCACCATTCAGGAAGCATTGCAACGTATTTTTTCCGTTAGTGAAAAACTCAACAATGAAAGCCTGGATGAGTTTCACCGCAATGAAATCAACCAGCAACTTAAGCGCGAAATACAAATACTGTACAAAACGAATGAAGTACGAACAGACAAACCAACGGTTATTGATGAAGTTAAAAATGGTTTATTTTATTATCGTGAATGTTTATTTAATGCAATTCCTGAAGTCTACCGACAGTTTGAGCATGCCCTGGAACGTCAGTACGAAAACAACACCATTAAAGTTCCCAGTTTTTTTCAGTTTGGTTCATGGATTGGTGGTGACCGCGATGGTAACCCGTTTGTAAAGCCGGAAACCACACGCAATGCCATTTATTTGCAAAACCGGCAGGTGCTCAAGGAATATTTAAATCGGGTAACAAAATTAACACACGTAATAACACACTCATACCAACTGTGTACACCCAGCGATGCCTTCGCAACCAGTCTTGAACAAGATGAAAAACTCTACAGTGGCGCGTTTGCAGATAAACCTCAACGCTATAGTAAAGAACCTTACCGACGTAAACTCTGGTTTATGTTCTTCCGCTTAAACTCGAACCTGAACAAGATCGAAGCAAATCTGGGTGAATGTGAAGCGGATAAGGAATTTTATGGTTATAAAAATGAATCCGAATTTTTAAATGACCTGTATCTGATTCGGGATTCTTTAATCAGCCACGGCGACAGTATCGTTGCCGGTGGCCGCTTAAAAGATTTAATTCGTCTGGTTGAAACATTCGGATTTTATCTGAGCCACCTGGATATTCGTCAGGAATCCACTATTCACAGTAATACTGTTACAGAAATATTAAAGCAAACAACGGACATTGATTATGAAGCACTAGGTGAAGACGAACGTATCAGCACACTTGCAAACATCATATCAACATCCACGCCACCGTCTGTTGATGCAACAAAACTAACCGATATGTCCGCAGAAACCTTACAGGTGTTTGCAGTTATATATGAAATGCGTGAAAAGGTTAGCCCGAATGTATTAGGCAGTTATGTTATTTCGATGACACATGAAGCCAGCCATATTATGGAAGTGATGTACCTTGCCTGGCTGAATAACTTAAACGGCTTTAAAGACGGCAAAGCATTCTGCCAGATTAAAGTCTCGCCTTTATTTGAAACGATAGAAGATTTAAAACACATCGATCCGGTTATGAACCGGCTGCTCGATAATAAAGTCTATGCTGATTTATTAAATGCCTCCGGCAATACACAGGAAGTGATGTTAGGTTACTCCGACTCCTGTAAAGACGGCGGCATTCTTGCGTCAGTCTGGAATTTATATCAGGCACAACAACAAATCTCGGCTATTACCACCAAACGTAATATTCGTTTAAATTTATTCCATGGCCGTGGCGGTACCATTGGCCGTGGTGGTGGCCCAACGCATGAGTCTATTCTGTCACAACCTGATGGTACTGTGCATGGCGGCATTAAATTTACCGAGCAGGGTGAAGTGCTTTCTTATAAATACAGCCACCCGGAAACGGCAATTTATGAATTAACAATGGGCATTACCGGCTTATTAAAAGCAAGTAACCACCTGGTCGCCAAGCCGCAAAAAGATAAGCCTGAATATGCACAAATTATGACGGAACTGGCCAATACGGGCGAACAACACTACCGCACCTTAACGGATGATACCGAAGGCTTTCTCGATTATTTTTATGAAGCTACACCGGTTTCTGAAATCGGTTTAATGAATATTGGTTCACGACCTTCACATCGTAAAAAAGGCAATCGTTCCAAATCGTCGGTACGCGCCATTGGTTGGGTGTTTGGCTGGGCGCAATCCCGCCACACATTACCGGCATGGTATGGCATCGGGCTGGCATTAAATAACTGGCTGGAAAAAGACCCAAAAAATCTGGACACGCTACGTGGTATGTATAAGAACTGGCCGTTCTTCCGTGCCTTACTCAGCAACACACAAATGGCGTTGTTTAAAGGCGACATGAATATAGCCAATGAATATAAATCACTGTGCGTTAATCAAACAACCGCACAAGCTGTTTACGATAAAATCGCAACCGAATACCAGCGCACCTGTGACAATGTTTTAAAAGTTGCCGAGATTGACGAGCTGTTAGCCGAAACACCAATGCTTGCGTTATCACTTAAACGTCGTGATCCGTATCTGGATCCACTTAGCTACATTCAGTTTAAATTGTTACGCAATTTCCGTAATGAATCACTGGATGAAGAAACCCGACAAGCCTGGCTGGATCCATTGCTGCGTTCGATTAATGCGATTGCTGCGGGGATGCGGAATACGGGGTAGTTTTATGAACCACGAAAAACACCTCGTGGGGGGTGGGCTCTTCTTCATGGTCAAAAAAATATAAATCAGGCAACCTGAACAGGTATGGTATTACGCGTATGGGTAATTTCGTTATTATTGTTCAAATAAATTAACTTGGGCTTGAAGCTTGCTAGCTCTTTTTCGTCTAAACCAACATAAGCACAAATAATCACAATATCGTTAACACTGGCTTTATGCGCAGCCGCACCATTAATTGAAATAATACCACTGCCTGCCTCTGCTCGAATCGCATAGGTGGTAAAACGCTCGCCATTGGTCACATCATAAATTTCAATTTGCTCATACTCACGAATACCCGAGGCCTCCAGTAAATTACTGTCAATCGCGCAGGAACCCTCGTATTCCAGTTCAACATGGGTGACGCGCGCGCGGTGTAATTTGGTTTTGAGCATTGTTGTTTGCATTAACGAACTGTCCAACTTGTCTAATCAGGATGAGCTTTTCATTTTAACATGCTGATAGTAGGCAAGCCTAGCCTCTACACGGCAAAAGTCAGCCTAAATTCGCTGCTAATCCACACGTAAATTATCCAGCAAACGGGGAATACCAAGCTTTGCGGCCAGCAGAATCACCCTGTTTTGTTCCCCCGGCGTACCCAATGTTGCGGCATCCCGAATCACAAAATAGTCTACTTCAAAGCCATTTTTACTAATAAATTCAATGGATTGGGATTCAATTTCAGAATAATTCAATGTCCCGGCCAGTATTTTCTGCCGCGCATCTAATAAAGACTGGTGTAAAACAGGTGCCCGTTTGCGCTGCTCGGGGGTTAAATACTGGTTACGCGAGCTTTTTGCCAGCCCATCATCATCCCGTACAATGGGTGCAGCGTGTATTTTAATATCCAGCCCATATTCTGCCACCATATTCTTTACAACCATGCACTGCTGAAAGTCTTTCTCGCCAAAAATCGCATGATCAGGCAGTACCGCGTCAAACAGTTTTTTAACGATGGTCACCACTCCACGAAAATGATCCGGGCGAGTCAGTCCTTCCAGTTTTTTTGCAAAATCAGGTACGGTTAAATAGTCAATGGCTGTATCAGGCGGATACATTTCATCCGAATCGGGCATAAAAACCACATCAATATTTTTTTGTTGCAGCTTTTCAAGGTCCTGTTGCTCGGTACGCGGGTATTTATCAAAGTCTTCGTTCTCGCCAAACTGGGTTGGGTTTACATAAATACTTACAACAACCTTATCGGCCCGTTCTTTTGCAAAATCAACAAGGGCTAAATGGCCTTCGTGCAAATTCCCCATGGTTGGAATAAAAGACAGGCTTTTACCTTTTTCGTGACAGGCACGACTCCATGCTTGCATATCAGTAATGGTATTAATTGTTTTCATAATACTGAAAAGATAATAATAAAATTAATAACTCTGCTCTACCGTTGGGAAACGACTTTCTTTTACTGCAACAACAAAATCTTTAATGGCATTAACAATTAAATTTTCATTATTCGATGCTGATGCTGTGGCAAGAAAATCTTTTACAAATTTGGGTAACTTGCCCGGTGTTATTCCAAGCAGATCATAAAGCACCAGCACTTGTCCGTCACAATCAACACCGGCACCAATGCCAATAGTAGGAATGCTGATGGTTCCTGAAATCGTATTACCTAATGTACTCGGGATACATTCAAGAACAACCATATCAACACCAATCGATTCAAGATGTTTTGCATCGGTTATCATTTGTTCTGCCGCAGCCTGTTCACGCCCCTGCACTTTATAACCACCCAATTCTTCTACCGACTGGGGCAATAAACCCAGGTGCCCACAAACAGGAATACCATTATTAATAATATGCTCAATCGATTCTGAAATAGAACCCGCTCCCATGCCCGCACCTTCAAGCTTAACCATATCGGCGCCTGTATCCATAAAACGTTTTGCATTCTCTAGTGCCAGCTGTTTATTTTCATAACTATGATAGGGCATATCGCCAATCAATAAGGTTTGTTGCCGTGCATAAGTCACATGGCGCATGTGGTATAACATATCGTCCATGGTGACAGACAATGTTGTTGCCTGACCATGAATGACACCACCGAGTGAATCACCCACTAAAATTACATCGGCACCCGCCTGCTCAATGCGCGTTGTAAAACTTGCATCGTATGAAGTTAGCACAGCAATTTTTTTGCCTTGCGGTTTCATGCTGCGAACACGGGCTAAGGGATTTGAAGTTGAATGACTGATGGCTATCTCCGCTATCGCAATTAAAGATAAGTAACCTGGCTACCGCTGTTCCACTAATTCATCATTCCTGCCTTCGCGGGAATAATGGGCAATTTTAGCATTTTTTAAGCCTGTAGAAAATTAAAGACTGTTCGGTAAAGGGTTAAAATACTGCCGACCACGCTGTGGTTTGGATATTTGTGCCAGCAATTGCTGGTAATCCTGCTCATTCTCGGCAAAGTTCATATCTTCTGCATTAACGATTAATAACGGTGACTCACTATAATCGTGAAAGAAACGTGCGTAGCCTTCACCCAGTTTTCTTAAATAAGCGGAACTTATCGTCTTTTCATAATGGCGGCCACGATGCGCAATACGTTTTTTTAAAATTGAAACGGGTGCCTGAAGGTAAATCACCAAATCCGGTACAGGCATATTCAGTGTAACATGCTCATACACTTGTAAATATAATTTGTATTCTTCCGGGTCCAGCGTGAGCTCGGCAAACAAGCGATCCTTTTCCATTATGTAATCGGCAACACGCACGGGTTGAAACATATCGTCCTGATTAATGTCCTGTAATTGTTTGGCTCGCTGGAATAAAAAAAATAATTGTGTTTGAAATGCCGCACCTTTTGGGTCACGATAAAAACGTTCTAAAAACGGGTTGTCTTCCGGCCCTTCCAAAATCAAATCTGAACCAAAACTGCTTGCCAGCTTTTTAGCCAGCGTTGTTTTTCCCACACCAATCGGACCATCGATCACAACATATTTTAGATGGTTTACCCTCACAGTATTATTCCCGTCATATCCAGATAGCGTTCAACAAAAACCAGATTGTCTTTCGAGATTGTTAACAGTATGTTCTCGAGTTTGCCATGCATCGGGATATCCAGTTCCGGATCAATATCATTCAAAGGATAAATCACAAAATCACGTTGCGTTAATTCTTTATGCGGAATAGTAAGACGATCTGAGGTTAAAACCAGATCTGAATACAATAAAATATCCAGGTCCAGACTACGTGGTCCCCAGTGATATTCTTTTACGCGCTTATGTTTCTTTTCGATATCCTGCAATACATCAAGTAACTCAAGAGGTGCCAGGCGGGTATTAATTCGCACCACGGCATTAATATAGTCTGGCTGCTCAACTTCTTCAGCCGTTATTATTTTTAAAGGCTTGCTTCTATAAATATTGGATACGGCATCGACAGTGATATCTTTACATCTGTTCAATTCCTTAATCGCAGACTTTACCTGCAATAAAGGATTATCCAAATTACTACCCAACCCGATATATGCTCTCACTAACATAATAAAATTCTTTTTTTGCCACGACTTAAGCGTGTTTTTCTTTTTTCTTTCTACGTTTTGGTTTTGCATGCGGTAATGCATTCAACATTGTCTTTCTGCCTGCTTCAGACTCTGTCTGAAATTGCGTCCACCAATTTGCAAGTTCTGCCAGCTCTGTTGCAGTTGAATGAGTAACATCTGATTTATTGACTGCTTTCTGACTTACCTGACTGCGCAATAACAAAAAATCATAACCGGCACGGAATCTTTTCTGCTCCAGTAATTTATAGGCACGCCGACCAACACGGTTAGGCAAACGCACTTGCAGCGTCCAGATATCCCGCATCATATAGCGAAAGCGTTTTGGTATGGTGATGCGTGCATTCACTTTTTCAATCATTTCCTGCCCGGCAATATTAATCGCCTGAATAACCGGTATGTCCTGTGATTGAAGTTGCTTTGTTAATACTTCCACAGCAGGCCATAATAAAACCGCAAACAAAAATGCGGGTGTAACCGGCTTTTCCTCCTTAATACGAATATCTGTATTCACCAAACCCTGTTTTACAAATTCAATATAAAAGTCGGTATCAACGGCTTGATCAAAGGGGAAAAGCCGCTGGTAAATATCTTCTTTAATCAGCAGTCCATAAACCGCTTCTGCATAGCCACCCATAAACAACTTAAGTACTTCATCAAATAAACGGGCCGATGACACAGCTTCGAGTAAATGAATATTTTCATCCAGCGCTTTTTTTATTGAAATTTCATCATCATGCTGTATTTTAAAATTTAATTTTCCTGCAAAACGAATCGCACGCAACATTCGAACCGGATCTTCTTTAAAACGAACTTCAGGGTCACCTATCATACGAATTGTTTTTGACTGCAGGTCATCCATCCCGTGGGTATAATCAACAAGTGAAAAATCTTTAACCGTGTAATACAAGGCATTAACCGTAAAATCCCGACGCCATGCATCCTGCTCTAGCGTGCCATAGACATTGTCCCGAAGTAACATCCCTTCATCTGATACATGTTGCATGTTTTCTCCATCATGTGGGCCTCTGAATGTGGTCACTTCAATAATTTCCCGACCAAAGCGCACATGCACAATCTGAAAACGTCGACCAATGATACGGCTATTTCGAAATAAAGCTTTCACCTGTTCAGGGGTTGCATTGGTTGCCACATCAAAATCTTTAGGGTGATGCCCCAACAATAAGTCACGCACACAACCGCCAACGAGATAGCTTTCATAATTTGCGTCTTTTAGGGTATATAAAACCTTCAACGCACTTTTTGATATATCTTTGCGCGAAATATTGTGCTCCGGGCGAGCGATGATGTTAGGGCTTAGCTGAGTAATAACACACGACCTTTTTATTGTTTGCGCCTATTCTGACATATTTAAACAATAAATAAACGGCTTGTTATTAAAAGAACGGGATTTAAGCTGACAGCTCAAAATCTGGAGTGTTCCGGTTATCCAACGGCTTAATATTTCGGCAGGTTACTTATTGTTCAAGGTATTCTTTAATATCCATAGCTTAAAACACACTCGCAATATTATTTTCATTACCACTGGGAATGTTCAGTAGAAATTTAATCTTGTCCTTTTCCAGCGTCAAATATGGGCGTGAACCGGGATGCGCCCGACCAACGGGTGACAGTGCAGGGCCAGTGGGTTCAACAACAACATACTCCCGCCCATTGATATTAATAGTTGAATCACTGTTTTTGTCAGGGATATCTAGCGCCAGAAAAGCATGCCCTGGAACCAGCACCATCACCATGCGAACATCAGGTAACAGATTTCTGATTAATGCTGCCAACGCCACTGATTTTGTATCACAATCCCCCTTATTAATATCAATAAGTGTTAACGGCGCAACAAAACCTATCGAACCCAGGGCATTTCGTGATTTTAAAGTGTCATAAGGTATTAATTGCAAAAAACGTAAAGCATAAGCAATCACCTCTCTATCCGATAACCCTCGCGTTTTATTGGCAATGGCTTTTGCCAGCGGACGAATACCCGTTGTTTCTTCAACAGCAACCTGCACAAAGTCAATTCTGACCTCAAGAATACGTTGATTTGTTTTACTTCGTTTGGCAACGTAAAAATTCTTATTATAAAACTGCGGCACGGTTTCAGTAATTAATTGCTGGCTTTCCTGTTTATATGCTGTTCTGGTCATCTGGCTCAAATGCTCCCACTGGTTGTCTGCATCCTGCCGAAACGCATTAACTATACGCTTTACCTGTTTTTGTGAAAGGTACCCATTATACGAAAGGTGCCAGCCAGCTTTCGCTTTATTGATATCCAGTTTAAATCCATCCAGTAGTTGCTCCCCCTTCATTAGCAAATACTGGCTATACTCGGCCTTTAAGCGATCATTGTATTTACCCTGTAATTCTCCATAGATTGAATCAGAGGCTTTTTTTGCTCTTTCAAATAAAGCGCGCCGTTTACTGTCGCTAAACCGGTTTTTGGATTGCTGAATAAAATGAGCATCCAGCGTGAATTTTAATTTTTCCAGTCGTCCCGCTAAATTTCTAAAAGTGTACTGGTAATCTGAAGCCGTTGCATCGTTTTGACTGGATTTAGCAAATTGCTGCTGTTGAGCATACGCCCCACCCGCAAAAGACAGGCTAGCGGCCAATAAATACAAAATGATACTTCTTTTAACCATCATCAAATTAATTCCTCCAGCTAAAATTATAGAACATCCACTTTGAACATCGTCAAAAATTATGAATAAATAGCATTTAGCGTTAAGATACACTGCAAAATTAAATGCCAGTAAACGTACCTGGAAGCCGACAAATGCCAAAAAAAACCTCAAAAAAAACAACCACTAAGAAAGCCCAGCCGCTTGATTTTGAAAAAGCCTTAAATGAACTGGAAACGCTGGTTGAAACAATGGAACAAGGCGATATGTCGCTTGAAGACTCATTAAAACAATTTGAGCGCGGCGTTGAGCTTACCCGCCAATGCCAAACTGCGCTAAAAGAAGCCGAGCAAAAGGTACAGATTTTAATCGGCAAATCCGAACAGGCTGAACTTGAAGCATTTGCAGAAAATCAAGATTAGCCCCATGCCCTTAACACAGAAATACCCGAGAAAGTAATGTCGTTAAAAGAATCCATGGCTCGCTGGCAGCAACGCGTCAACGGTGCACTAGAAAACCGTTTACCCAAAGACAAAATCCAGCCTGCAACCTTACACCAGGCCATGCGCAGTTCGGTTCTTTTGGGCGGCAAGCGTATTCGCCCGGTATTAGTCTATGCCGTTGGCCAATGCTTAAATGCTGACGAAAATGTACTTGATAACCCCGCCTGCGCAGTAGAAATAATCCATGCTTATTCGCTGATACATGACGATTTACCCGCAATGGACGATGATGATTTACGCCGTGGCCAGCCCACTTGCCATATCCGCTATGGTGAGGCGATGGCAATTCTAGCAGGTGATGCCTTACAACCTCTGGCTTTTCAAATACTTACCCGATCTAAACAATTCTTGCCTGCTGAAAATGTACTTAAAATGACTGAAATTCTGGCTGCAGCCAGCGGCTCACACGGCATGGCGGGTGGCCAGGCCATTGATTTGGAATCGGTAGGCAAAAAACTGAATATCGCTGAACTGGAAAATATGCACATTCATAAAACTGGCGCGTTAATCCGTGCCAGTGTGCAACTCGGTGCGCTTTGCCAACCGGATGTAACCGATGCACAGTTGCAAGCACTGGACCATTACGGCAAATGTGTTGGGCTGGCCTTTCAGGTACAAGATGATATTCTGGATATTGAAGCGCCAACCGAAACACTCGGCAAACCACAAGGTGCCGATGCTGCACTCAACAAGCCCACCTATCCGGCTATTCTGGGGCTCCGTGAATCAAAGGAGCTGGCATTAGAACTGCATGAAGATGCCGTCTCTCACCTGGAAATATTTAACGATAAAGCACAGATTTTACGTGAATTATCTGCGTATATTATTGGCCGTGAATATTAAAAGACCATTGCACAAACCCTGAACACCCTCCCTTATATGCAAGCCCGTAGGATGGGTGAAACCCATCATTTGAGGCTATTTGCCGGGCATGATGGGTTTCACCCATCCTACGGGCTGTTCATTTGTTACCCTGTCAAGGCCAAGTTCGCCTTGCATAAACAGCCCAAACAACGCATGATCGGT
>CAZEZI010000022.1:0-25034 GCA_964516315.1 uncultured Thioalkalispiraceae bacterium | reverse complement strand
AAGATTTAGTCGAAGCCAAAAAATGGTATGACATGGCCGGTTTTACCGACATGGATTTGGGATAGATTACAATTAAGTCATACCGTCATTCCCGCGAAGGCGGGAATCTGGCCTAATATAACAGCTTGTTTTTAATTTTCTGGATTCCCGCCTTCGCGGGAATGACGGGCTAAATAAAGTTATAAATTTAGATCAAAAATTTCGGAGAAAATAAAATGCGTCCAGCTCATTTAACAACTGTACTTGATAAGGAATTCTTAAGTACTGAGCACGGGCATCATACGCCAGTGATGATATGGGGAGCCCCGGGTGTGGGCAAGTCACAAATTATTGCACAAGTTGCAGCAAAGCATAACATTCCTTTAATTGATATTCGTTTATCACAGATGGAACCCAGTGATTTGCGTGGTATACCTTTTCGCAATGGTGAATCTGTTGAGTGGGCAGTGCCTGCGATGTTGCCAGACAAAGATCGACATGGCACAAGCGGTATATTATTTTTAGATGAAATTACCTCCGCACCACCAAGCGTGTCAGCCGCTGCTTACCAACTTATTTTAGATCGTAAACTCGGCCAGTATGAAGTACCTGAAGGTTGGGCTATTTTTGCAGCGGGTAACCGCCAGGGTGATCGTGGTGTGACTTATACCATGCCGGCACCGTTAGCCAATCGGTTTTCACATTTCGATTTTGAAATTCATCTGGATGACTGGGTTGCATGGGCCTATCAAAATAATATTGATGACAGAGTGATTGCTTTTGTACGTTTTCGTCCTGAATTATTATTTGATTTTGATCCGGCGCATAACCCTGTTGCTTTTCCATCACCACGCTCATGGGAATTTGCACATCGTGCTTTACAAAAGTTTGAGCACAACCCTGAATTACGTTTAGGCAGCTTTCAAGCCTGTGTTGGCCCGGCAGCGGGCATTGAACTGAATGCATTTATAACCAATCTGGATCAGTTGCCCGATATTGATGCGATTATTCGTGGTGAAGAAGTCGCAGCACCGGCTGAAATTGATTTACAGTACGCAGTTGCGGCATCTTTAGTTGGCCGTGCAATCCATGCAAAGGGAACGGACACAGCCGAGATGATCTTTGGTAATATTCTAGACTACGCCAGTGTGTTTTCACAAAAAGAAATGGGGGTCATGCTGGTATCTGACATGCATCGTGCGATTGGTCAGGACATTTTTGCTGTTCCACAGTTTGCGCAGTGGTCGAACAAAGTCGCCGATATTATGTTGTATCAGTAATCATTCTGTTTTATGGCTAGCGAGATCGAAACACTGTCTGATGTTGAATTAAAACTCAGCGCAGCGCGTACAAAATTAATTATCGACAAACCTTTTCTTGGTGCGTTGGTGTTGCGTTTACCAATGATTAAGGCAAACCCTGAATGGTGTAAACGTACTGCAACCGATGCAAAAAGTTTTTACTACAACGAAGAATATATAAACTCACTCAGTCTTGAACAAACGCAATTTATTTTAGCGCATGAAGCCTTGCACTGCGCTTTGTCACATTTTGCGCGTCGAGTGCATCGTGTTAAGCATCGCTGGGATTTAGCCTGTGATTTTGCAATTAATCCGATCCTGATAAACGATGGTTTAACACCACCTCCTGAATCATTGTACATAAAAGCCTATGAAGGCATGACAGCAGAGGAAATTTATCCCTTGCTGGATGATAACGACAATAAAGAAACACAGGATCAGCATGTTTACGACGATTCCGATGAATCGGGTGATAACCCGCAAGGCGATGATGACGATCCGTTAAAAGAAGTCCCTAAAGAAAAACCAAAGTCTGATTTGGATAAATCCAGACAGGCTGAACAACCCCCAAAAGATCCTTTTAATAATAAGCCTGATGATAAAGGTGCAGGCGATCAGCAAAGTTCACAACAATCTGATTCACAGAAAAATAAAAATCAGGGTGACAGTGATACGGGGGCGAAAGACTCACAAAAAGCACCACCACTACAAAATGAGCAGGCGAATCAACATCAGGATAACCTGGAAACAAAACAGGAAAGTGATCGCGGGGCAGCACAACCTAAGCCACTTAACCACGATGAACGTGAAAACCTGAATGTGCAATGGAAGCAGCGCATGGCCGGTGCTGCACAATCGGCGATGCAAGCGGGTAAACTTGGCGATGATATGGCAAGGATGATCGACTTCCTGCTGCAACCGGAGTTACCCTGGCGTAACTTGCTTGCGCAATACATGACATCCATTGCGCGTGATGATTATAGTTATGCCCGACCAAATTCCCGGCGTGGTGATCCCGCTATTTTCCCCAGCTTGCGTAGTGCGCAAATTAATATTGTAGTGGCACTGGATACCAGTGGTTCTGTTTCTGATTCCGAGATCAGTGAGTTTGTGTCTGAAATAGATGCGATTAAAAGTTTAATGCGAGCGCAAATAACCTTGCACACCTGTGACTCCAGTTTAAATTCAGATGGCCCCTGGCGCTATGAAGCATGGGATGAATTTAAACTACCGGAAAAAATAACTGGCGGTGGTGGCACCAGTTTTAAACCGGTGTTTGAATGGGCGGAGCAACAGGATATGCTGCCAAATTTATTGATCTATTTTACAGATGCAGAAGGGGACTTTCCTGATTATGAACCAAACTTTCCAGTGATATGGCTGGTTAAGGGGAAAAAGAAAGTGCCCTTTGGGGATCGTATTCAACTTAATTGATATTTTTTGTTAATCATGTAAGAACACAAATAAAAAGTAATAAAAGTATTGCTAATAGTGTTTTATCTTTTTGTTTCCTTCGTGGTTAAAATTTTTTATAATTTACAGGTAAATAATGGAATTATCCGCAGAAGACAGTTTAAGAATGAATGTGCTGTTAATGCAGCAACTACAAGCCATTCGTATTGATGAATCAAAAATGATCGTCTATGGCTTATCTGAACGAGGGGAAGCTAAAGTTATTCTGAACGCGAATTGTCGTGATGAGCAATATATAAAACGGGTTAAAGAGTTTATCTCAACACAGGTACTGGGCTCGCCCGGTGGTTATCCTGTTTATTTACGTCGCTGGACACGAATGGGGCAGGCAAAGCATGACAGTTTAGAGCGCCTGCTACAGCTTGGAGAAGCAGAGGCGGTCATTGCCGTTGTGCATGCCAAAAGTTTAACGGATGAACTGGCTCGCCGCGCATGGTGGGTGATGCAAAGCTCGGCCAATGCACGCTGTATGTTAGAGCGTGATTTAGTGGCCAATGGTGCCATGGGCAAGATACTGGCTGAATTTCTGGTTGAGTTTTTACCTTTTGAAGAAGAGCCCCGTGCAATGCTTGACTCTGTTCGTCTGGTATTAAAGCCGAACCTGATTTCAGAACAAACAAAAGCAAGTTTGTGGAAAAGAGGTCAGCGCAAGAATGCCTTTTTGGCTGGTTTTATGCGTGCTTTGCCAGATGATTTACCTGTGCAGATGGCAGCACACCCGGCTTATAGCGATTATGCCGGGTTATTAGAGGCTATGGATAACAACCCCTTTGCCGAACAGTTATTGCGTTGTTTCAGCCCGCAAGGTCAAGCCTTCTTTAAAACTGCGCAGACTGTATTAAAAAAGCCGGGGAATCAGGATGTGGCTATTGAGTTGTTAATTGCGATTGCCGATTATTTTTCAGCCATAAAGCCTGCCAATTTTGTTCCAGGCAATGTGTTTGAAACGTTGCCAGTAAAAGCCAAAGAATATATTGCAATTGCAAAATGCGACTATACTAAAGATATAAACGAAATTATTACAGCGTTACCAGAAGCAAAAAATTTAGTAGAATCAATGCTTGTTCTGGCACAGTTGGATGCTCATTTAGTAAATCCAATTTTTGCACGTACTGATTCAATGGGAACCGTAATGCGCAAAAAGCTTGTGCCGGTGTTTGATCCAATAGCTGACTATGTTGCAAAGCTTATTAACTAACAGGATATTTTTGTGAAATTTTGTCGCGTTGCCGCAACGCTGGATTTGAAAATATCACCACAAGATCTAGAGAAGCACTTGCCAGCTTCACCTTATGTTGTGGGAGAGGAAATTGCAGAACAAGCTATTCTTTATGAAGAAAAACAGCATTTAGGCTATTACCCGGCAGTTGATTTTTTAAAACAACAAGATGCAATTGACAAAGATCTGGTTAATGCAATCGAAAATATTGCATGGCTGGTGAGCAATCTCATTCGTGAAGAAATAACACGTCGGCTTCGCCCGGCATTCTCAACTGTCCAGTTTGAAAATATTCAGCTTCATGCGTTTAAAATGCCAACGGTTCGCCCACATAAAAAGAATGCCCGGCATGATCTTGTAGCACAATACACCCCTGATCATGCTCATGTAAGTATTATTACAACATCTATTAAGCACTATAATGATGCTGTTACAGCAGAACGAATGACAAAAAATCTTATTCATCGCTGGTTAAATGATCATGTCGAGGGATTGGAGATTACCAGCGTCAGTTATATTGGAAATTAATTAATAAGGTTTGCAGATGAATAAAGTTGTTATGTATTGCACCGAGAGTTGCCAATATTGCCATAAGGCAGAGAAACTCTTAAAAAGAAAAGGTGCAAAAATAGATAAAATATTTATTGAAGGCAATAAACCTAAAATAAAAGAGATGATTAAACGTTCAAGAAGAAATACCGTGCCGCAAATTTTTATTGATGGCGACCATATTGGCGGCTTTGATGAATTGGCCAGGCTTGACAGAAAAGGGAAGCTGGATGCTGTATTGAAGGGCTACTAGGTATTTGTGTTTAGCTCAACTTTAGCCATTGGTTTCTGTTATTGAGCATTTGATTTTTTTGATTATCCATTACTTCCAGATAAAAGGTATCTTCTTTTGCTGGTATTACTTGTAAAGAAAACAACATAAGTTCATCACGTCGAAAGGCATGAACTGAAATTTTACTGCCGAGTGGGAAGGACTGTAGCATTTTTTCGAAATTGTTTTTTGTAACTTGTATATTATCGACAGCGACAATAATATCACCAGCAGACAACCCCGCTTTTTGTATAACACCATCATCAAACACATGCGTTAGTTTTGCGCCCAATGGATTATTAACAACGCGCGCACCAATGGATATTGCTTTGACTTTCCCTTTTTCGAATTTATTTTTTACGCCACCGGTATTATCAACAGAGTCGCTAAGGTAACTGTGTAATCCGATGCCAACAGAATTAAAATAGTCAGTAAGCGGTAAATCTTTAGTACCGTACAGAAAGTCTGTGAAGAAATTATTTAAGTCTTCTCCTGCAATCTCTGAAGCAATGGTTTCAATCATTCTCTCGGGCACCCCAATTCCTTTTTTGCCGTAGTTGCTCCAAAGAACTTGCATAACATCATCAAGCGATTTTTTATTGTTCGTTGCTTTGCGAATAGTAAAATCCAGCCCAAGTGCGATTAGTGAACCTTTGGCGTAATAACTGACAATATTATTGGGTGCACTTTCATCCTGTTTGTAAAAGCGTGTCCAGGTATCAAAACTGGATTCGGCAACAGTTTGTTTAAAACGACCATTGCTGCGCAACACGCGGGTGATGGTTTTACCAAGCATTTCCAGATACTGTTCTTCGGTAATTACCTTGCTGCGAACCAATGCAAGCTCATCGTAGTAGGAAGTAATACCTTCAAATGCCCATAGTTGCTCAGTGTAAACTTCTTCATTCAAATTGTAGGGTGTATAAACTTCGGGCTTTATACGTTTTACATTCCATGTGTGGAAATATTCATGGCTGCAAAGCCCAAGAAAATTTCGGTACTCCGATGTTTGCTCTTGATCTTTAATGGGTAAGTCGTTGCGGCTACACAGTAAACTGGTTGATGAGCGGTGTTCCAGCCCACCGTAACCCTCACCAACAACCATGGTAAGGAACAGGTAATGTTTAATATCCGGTAACTCACCAAAAAAATCGGCATGAGTCTGGCAAATTACTTTTAAGTCTTCGCAAAGCCTGGGAATATCTCCACGGTGCTTTCCTGTTAACACAATGTTATGTTGAATATTGTTTATGTAGAAAGTGCCAACATCAAAAGTACCCATTTCAACCGGGTGATCAATTAAGTCGTCATAATTGTCTGCTTGATATAAGCCAAATGAATATTGTGTGGATTCCAGGGGCTCAAGGCTGGTGGCAACACGCCAGTTATCATAGTGTGAGCCATCCGATTTCTGGATGTCGATGCTGCAAGGATTTTGCTCCTGTCCGACAACTGCAAGAAAGGTGCTGGTACCATTGAAGAAGCCATGCGTGGTGTCAAGGTGTGCACTGCGTACAGACAAGTCCCAGGCATAAACTTCATATTGTATTATGAGTGCGGACTGGCAGGGGTCAACTTGCCAGCATGATTTATTTAATTTTTTATGTTTGAGCTGGGTGCCATTGCTATCCATCGCCTTAAAGCTAATGATATTTTTAGCAAAGTCACGGATCATATAACTGCCAGGTATCCAGTTTGGGAGTTGAAATTGCTGGCCTTGTGGAGCAGCCTTATCAATGCGGCAAGTAATGGTAAATAAGTGAGCTTCAGGATGAGAGGGTTTTATGCTGTAGTGAATTGCCGGTTTAGCCACGTAAGTTTAGTCCTGATATTTCGTTATATTTATTTTAATAAAGATTTGTTTCATCGAGTCTGAGTTGTGTCGGGTCGAAAAGATAAAGCCGCTGTTACTATTGTCAACCGCGCTGCGAATACCGCCAAGGGCTATCCATTCATTTAGCTTGCCCTGTACGGTTGTATTTAAACGCTGTGTTTTTGAAGTTGCTTTATCACCAATAGATGATTCAATTTTCAGATTTACTTTATTACCAATAATCTGAGGTTTTATTTTTAAACGGGTAACAATGGTTTGATATTGAATGGATTCGGTAATAGTACCATTTGCATTTTTTACGCGGGATACCAGTGGCACTGAAATACCTGTTTGAATACTTGCCCATTGACCTTCGGTTACCTGGATCTGCTGTTGTCGCAGATTATTTGCTGCGCGCTGGTTTGAATAAACTTTAGCGGTTGTTTTTTTCGGCAATACACCACTTATTTTAAAACCATACTGCTTCATGATGGCTTCCGATTCCTGCATGATTGCAATGCTTAACTGCCGCAAATCTGCGTCAAGTGTTGATATAACAGATTTTAGCTGGCGTAAGTTTTTCGGGGAGGTGGTGATAAACAGTACATATTGTTCACCGCTTAGAGCGCCATCTTTAGCGAGTAATGGTTTTATAATGGGGATAATTTCACTGGCAGGGCGGTGGTTAAGGTTGATAATTTCCATTTCATAGGCACTAGCCGAATTTAAGAAACCACTGAAAAGTAAAAGCGTGGCAATGATTATTTTAAGGTAACGTGTTGTCATTGTTTTTTACTATTTTATAAATAGAGACGGTTTAAATTAGAGTCCGTTTGGCTATGAGACCATATTTCATTAAATAAGTTTAGCAGTTCTTTCGCGTGTTGTGGGTCATTGATAAGGCTGCCGTCTAAACTAGTGTAGTCTCGTCGTAATATAAAAATTTTATCATCGACAAGTATAAACGATTCAGTATGCTTTTCATGTTCCTTTGATATTTTGTGTATTGCAATGTTGCTGGATAAACGTCGGCAAGTGCCCAGTATTTTATGGTCGCAGCTGACAATCGCATTAGTATTGCTTACTGAAATTCTAACGTAATGCTGCGCACTATTTGCTATTACAAATTGAGCAAGGGCTGAGGCAACATCGGGGTGACTGTATATGCGTGGCGTTAAATCGTGGCAGTGAATAAAAACATTTCGAGTTGCCAACTGTATTATTTCCAGCGTGCGCTGATGATGCTCTGATGCGGAGCTTAGAGCAATTTCCGTGTTTGCTTCGCTGTCCATTTCTTAATTGTTATATATCCTTTGCCAGTTGTACAGCCAGACCAATGTAATTTGCAGGTGTTAACTGGCTAAGTGCTTTTTTTGCATCATCCGGCATGTCCAGGTCTGCAATAAAAGTGGCCAGTGTTTCGGATGATATTTTACTGCCACGGGTTAAGTCTTTTAATTTTTCGTATGGATTTTCTATTCCATAACGACGCATCACGGTTTGAATCGGTTCGGCGAGCACTTCCCAGTTGTTATCCAGAATTTCAGCCAATTTCGCTTCATTGACTTCCAGTTTATTTAAACCGCGCATTGTTGAAGAATAGGCAATTAAACAATGTGCAAGACCAACGCCTAAATTACGCAGTACGGTTGAATCGGTTAAGTCACGTTGCATGCGTGAAACGGTGAGCTTGCCGGAGAGGTGATTAAACAGGGCGTTCGCGATGCCAATATTACCTTCCGAATTTTCAAAATCGATTGGGTTGACTTTATGCGGCATAGTGGATGACCCCACTTCGCCTTTAATGACTTTTTGTTTAAAGAACCCCATTGAAATATATGTCCATATATCACGATCCATATCCAGAACAATGCTGTTATAACGCGACAGTGCATCAAAATATTCGGCGATATAATCGTGGGGCTCAATTTGAATAGTATAAGGATTAAAATTTAAGCCCAGGCTCTCGGTAATAAACTGTTCTGCTAATGCAGGCCAGTTGAGTTCAGGGTAAGCCGAAACATGTGCATTGTAGTTGCCGACGGCACCGTTTATTTTCCCTAACATCACCACATTAGCAACCTGGTCACGTTGCCGAACAAGGCGAGCAACAACATTGGCAAATTCTTTACCGATGGTGGTGGGCGATGCAGGTTGCCCATGCGTATGTGATAGCATCGGGATTTCTGCATAGTCATGTGCAAACTCACGCAGGCGGTTAATAATTTTACCCATTTCAGGTAATAAAACATTGTCACGAGCAGTTGAAAGCATTAGTGCATGGGAGAGATTATTAATATCTTCGGATGTACAGGCAAAGTGAATAAACTCACTCACCGCTTCAATTTCTGGCTGATCTTTTATTTTTTCTTTCAGAAAATACTCAACTGCTTTTACATCGTGGTTAGTGGTGCTTTCAATATCTTTAACTCGTTGTGCATCATCGATATTAAAGTTGCTGATAATGTTATCTAAAAAAGCATTAGCTGTATCCGAAAAGGGAGCGACTTCTTTAATATCTGTTTTATTGGCTAAAAATTGCAACCAGCGAACTTCCACTAAAACCCGATGGTAAATTAATCCATACTCGCTAAAGTAGCGGCGAAGCGCCTGAGTTTTCGAGGCATAGCGCCCGTCGACAGGGGATACAGCTGTTAAAGGACTTAAGTCCATGAAAGTACTCCACTTTTAGATATGATTATGGGCGTATTTTACACTAAATAAGGCGCAGGTACAGCGTAGAGATGGATTACGGCGGTTTAAGCTAACTGTTGCAGGTTAGTTGATGTTTCATCAAAGGCTTCTAAAAGTGACTGGTATTTTTCTAGCAGCGCGTCATGATTTTGTTCTTCGACCCTGGGAATAAAATCGCTGTAATGGTATTTTAAACGTTCGGCTCCAATATTTGCTGCACTGCTTAACAGATATTGAAGTAAAGCTTTAATGTTTTCTTTATCATCCTGTTCGATAAGTAATTTCAATTTTTCCAGTTGTTTGCTTGTGTCCTGAGTGAAAATAGTAATGAGCTCGTTAAATGTATCGCCCAGCTCGGAACGCAGTGTTTGAATTAAGCGGGTATTAATTGCTGGAATGGTGACTTTATTCAGTGGAACGGTGATTCGAAAAGCTGAACCTTCATCCTGTTTTGATGTGATTTTAGTATTGCCATCAAGCGACTGGACTATTTTTTTTACAATGTTCAGTCCCAGCCCTAAACCACCCTGTCTACGTTGAATCGAGCTGTCTATCTGCTTGAACGCATCAAAAATATTTTCTTGTTGCGATTCAGCAATACCAATACCGCTGTCAGACACTTCCAGAATAAGGTCTTTTTGTTGGGCACTTTCCTCTATTTTAAGGGAAACTGTAATTTCACCTTTACTCGTAAACTTGACTGCATTGTCTAGAAGGCAGCGAGCTATATTGGCAAAACCGGTGTTGTTTAACTCAATTTTGTCAGGGATACCTTTTTGCTTTTTAATGATCAGTTGGAGTTTTTTATTTTCTATCTGCGTTGCAAACTCATCGCGAAGAGACTTTAATATTTTATTTGGTTGAATGGTTTCTGCCAGCTGAATATTGCAGGTTTCATGTCTTGTAAACTCAAGAATATTACTGACCAGGCTCAGTAAACCTTTACCGGATGAATGAATTTTTTCAATATATTCTGCTTGTTCAGTCGAAAGTCCGGAGTCGAGTAATATTTCTGATAGTCCAAGTATGCCATTGAGTGGTGTGCGCAGTTCATGGCTAATGTTGCCTATAAATTCAGATTTCAGGCGATTGGATTCTTCTGCATCTGCCAGTGCATATTCAATATCTTTTTGCTGCTGCTCAATCTTTTTTTTCCGCTCCAGTTCTGGTGTCAGATCCAGAAAGTTAATTGCAAATAAATCAAATTCCTGTTCTTGTGCAGGTTGTTCAGGCTTATCATCTATTTCCGTTTTATCATCAAACAGCATCATTGCAGATGAATTAACTTCACTTATTGATATTCGTAGTGGTATTTCATGGCCATCGGCGTGTTTGGCATAAAATATTTGATAGTCCTGTGAATCGTTTACATCTCTTAAATACTGGATTAAGTGGCCTTCATATTTATCCGGGTGGGGAAAGATATGATCGGCTGTTTTATACATGACATCAATTTCGGCATAACCAAGGATGGTTTGTGCTGCAAGGTTAAAAGATAAAACGGTTGAATCAGGATTGAATAGAATCATCCCTTCTGATGTATTATGTATAAGCGCCTGTAGTTGTGAATACTTTGAGATTTGTTGTTGAGATTCATCAAAAGATTCAAAATACTGTGTTTGTAGATCGTAGTAGGCAAGTTTAAGTTTGCTAAACTCGGCCATTAAATTTTCTTCAGCTGAATCTGTTGAAACAGACTCAGCTAAAAGAGAGGCTTGTTGCTCGTTGTGTTCTGCTTCTGTTTGTTTGCGATTTGGCACAGGCAGTGTTTTTGTGTTAGCCAGTGCGTTTGTAGATCAACCCGGTTTTAAGCATGACTTCATCTTTGCTAAGCTGGTCTAGCGGGCAACCATCATTGTCGCATTCAGCGACACGATCATATTGAAAGACATTACCATCGGACTCGATATTTTTGTATATAGGTTTACCAAAATGTGTGCCAATAGTGGTGTGATCGACTTTATTACTCACAATAATTTTTCCTCTAGTGTAGGGTGACTAAATACGATTGCGCCTGATATTTTAGAAACAATCTAGCATAAGAAAATTATCGGCTTTGCCGGGAGATAACTTTAGATATTTTTGAGATAAATTATTGTGAGTGGTGTAACTGCGAACCAGAGCAGAAAAAGGAGGATAGGGCGACAAAGTTGCCGCCCCGGAGCCTGCACTATGAAGCTAATTGACGTAATACATAATGCAAAATACCACCATGGCGGTAGTATTCAATTTCTTGCGGTGTATCAATTCTTACTTTGGCATTAAATATAATCACATCACCATTTTCTGCTGTGGCAACAACTTCGACTGTTTTATTAGAACCATCACCTAAGCCATTGATAGAAATGGTTTCTTTACCAGTAAGATTTAAGCTGGCTGCCGTATCACCCTCATTATACTGCAACGGTAATATACCCATGCAAACCAGATTGGTACGGTGAATACGTTCGTAGCTTTCGGCAATAACGGCCTGTATACCCAATAAGCGTGGGCCTTTGGCTGCCCAGTCACGTGAGGAACCTGAGCCGTATTCTTTGCCTGCCAGAATAATAAGCGGGGTACCTTCTTCTTTGTATTGCATAGCGGCATCGAAAATACTCATTTGCTCACCATCGGGCTGGTGCTGGGTAATGCCACCTTCGGTGCCGGGAGCTAATAAGTTACGCAGACGAATATTGGCAAAGGTACCACGCATCATCACTTCGTGGTTACCCCGGCGTGAACCGAGGGAATTGAAGTCTTTGTCGGCCACACCGTTGGCTTTTAAATAAATACCGGCAGGGCTGTCAGCTTTAATCGCACCAGCAGGCGAGATGTGGTCAGTGGTAACTGAATCACCTAGCATCGCAAGTACCCGTGCATTTTGAATGTCGCTAACTGTACCCGGTTGCATGGTGATACCATCGAAATAAGGTGGGTTTTTAATATAAGTTGAGTCGTCTTTCCACTCAAATAACTGGCCTTTGGGGGCTTTAAGGTCAATCCATTGCTGGTCGCCTTTGTAGACTTCGTCATAGCTTTGAGTAAAGTCATCTCGGGTCACGCTTTTGCTTACCACCGTTTGAACTTCCTCGTGACTCGGCCAAATGTCTTTTAAGAAAACATCGTTACCGTTTTCATCCTGGGCTAAAGGCTCATTGTAGATATCAATATTCATGGTGCCCGCAATGGCATAAGCCACAACCAGTGGTGGAGAGGCTAAATAGTTCATACGCACTTCGGCGTGTACGCGGCCCTCAAAGTTACGATTACCGGATAATACGGCACAAGCGAACAAGTCACCTTCTGTAATAGCTTTTGAAACAGGGGCAGGCAGTGGCCCTGAGTTACCGATACAGGTTGCACAACCGTAGCCAATCACATGGAAACCCAGGTTTTCCATCGGTTCCATTAAACCGGCCTGATTAAAATATTCGGTTACAACACGAGAGCCCGGTGCCAGTGACGTTTTAACCCAGGGCTTTACTTTTAAGCCTAAAGCAGAGGCTTTTTGTGCCACTAAACCGGCTGCCAACATTACACTGGGGTTGGATGTGTTGGTGCAAGAAGTGATGGATGCGATAACAACTGCGCCATCGTCCAGGGTAACGTCTTCGCCGTTTATCGTTGTACTCACGGCTTTGCTTGTCAGGCTGCGTTCTTCTTTCATTGCTTTTAGCGCATCCTGAAACATGGGTTTGGATTGCGTTAATGGAATGCGATCCTGGGGGCGTTTTGGGCCAGAAAGGGCAGGTTCGGTATTGGAAATATCAAATTCCATCATGCTGCTATAGCGTTTAGTGACATTATTGCTGTCGCGGAACATACCTTGCTCCCGCATATAGGCTTCGGTCAGTGCAATTTGTTCTTCTGAGCGACCGGATAAGCGTAAATAGTTAAGCGTTTCGTTATCAATCGGGAAAATACCACAGGTTGCACCGTACTCCGGTGCCATATTGGCAATGGTTGCGCGGTCGGCGAGGGATAGATGATCTAAGCCTTTACCAAAGAATTCAACAAATTTGCCCACTACGCCGTGTTCACGGAGTAACTGTACAATTTTTAAGACGAGATCGGTTGCGGTTGCCCCTTCTGGTAATTTACCTGTCAGGTTAAAACCGACCACTTGTGGAATAAGCATCGAAACAGGCTGGCCGAGCATGGCAGCTTCGGCTTCGATACCACCTACACCCCAGCCGAGCACGCCCACACCATTAATCATGGTGGTATGTGAATCGGTGCCGACTAATGTGTCGGGGTAAGCCTGCCGCACACCATTATTTTCGGCATCGAATACGACACGTGCAAGGTATTCGAGATTAATTTGATGCACAATGCCCATATCCGGTGGTACAACTTTAAAATTAGAAAAAGCGGACTGGCCCCATTTTAAAAAGCTGTAGCGTTCTTCGTTACGCTGGTATTCTTTTGCGGCATTTTTTGCCACTGCATCTTTGTTGCCAAAGGAGTCAATTTGCACAGAATGGTCAATAACCAGTTCAGCCGGCTGCAAAGGGTTAATTTTGTCGGGATCGCCGCCGAGGGTCTTCATGGCTTCGCGCATGGCTGCTAAATCGACCACCGCGGGTACACCGGTAAAATCCTGCATTAATACACGAGCTGGTGTGAAAGCGATTTCAGTGGATGGGGTGGCTTTTGGGTCCCAATTGGCCATGGCCTGAATATCTTCATCCGTAACATTAATGCCATCGTGATGGCGGAGCAGATTTTCGAGTAATATTTTGAGTGAAAAGGGGAGATCTTCGGCACCCTTGACGCTATCAAGACGGTAAATCTCGTAGTCATTACCATTAACCGAAAGGGTTGATTTTGCAGTATTGCCCATGAATTCTCCTTCATAATGTACTTTAACTTAAGTACAAAATTATAATAAAAATAGTGAGTTAGTAGTAAAACTTAATTTAAGTGCTTAGGTATTTCTTCATTCAAAATGGTGTCGGCCATTTGTAAAATTTTCTTCCGTTTAAACAATATATGCCAACGTCGGCCACCGAGCTGGTTCCATAATATTGCAGCGCGAACTGCTGCCAGAAGTAAACTGCGAATTTTATTCACCGTGAGCGTGTTTGACAAATGGTTTTGCTCACCCTGAACCATTATTTTAGCAGCTAACGGGCTAACATTTTCAGAATAAATGTCCGCAATATTGGCCAGGACATTTTCGTGGATTGTGGATGAAAACATTTCAGCCTGACGTTTGGCGACTTCCAGACGGGTGGTAATGGTGTCTAAAACATCGGGATGCTTCGACAGTTTTTTCTGTAAATGCATCACACCAATCACATACTGGGCCAGATAAATATTCATTTTCTGGCAATTTTTATCGGCCGGATTGTCTGGGTCGTCTAAATAGGTGTCGCCGTTTAGTTGTTTTATCAGCCCGTTAAAACCACTTTTTAAAGCAACCACACCGCCATAAATGGCTTCGGTTGTGGGTGCATCGAAGATAAACAGGCTTTCAATGCAAGTTTGCAGATCATGTTGTGGTGCGTTACCGGTTCGCGCCAGCTCATCAATGGCTTGAATGGCCTGATAGAAAGCCGCAAGGGCTATAGTTTGGTCATGCAAATTACTCATTTATCAATAATACCTCCACCGAGACAAATGTCACCGTTATAAAATACCACGGATTGCCCCGGCGTGATCGCCCATTGTGGATTTTCAAATTTCACGCTGCACTGCTGCTTGCCATTTATAGATGTGATTGTGCAAACCTCATCAGCCTGTCGATAACGTGTTTTGGCTGTACAGGTATATGGTATGTCTGGTGCATGGCCCGATATCCAGTGTAATTTAATCGCATTTAAACTTTTTTTGTACAGCAAGGGGCTATCGCTACCTTGCACCACGATTAATGTATTTTTATCAACAATTTTATCTGCCACATACCATGGGCTGCCATCTCCTTGTTGCTGGCCTCCAATGTGTAAACCTTTGCGTTGTCCAATTGTGTAGTACATTAAACCATCATGATGGCCGATTTTTTTACCTTCGGGGGTTTGCATCACACCGCGTTGAGCCGGTATAAATTGTTGCAGGAAGTCTTTAAAGCGGCGCTCACCAATAAAACAGATACCAGTACTGTCTTTTTTATTTTGGGTAATAAAGTTATTTTTTGCTGCCATTTCGCGTACCTGTGTTTTAGCTAATTCACCCAATGGAAACAAACTCTTTGATAGTTGGTGCTGGTTTAACAAATGCAAAAAATAACTCTGATCTTTGTTGCTGTCTTTGGCTTTTAGTAGCTGGAACTCACCGTTTTTATTGGCCACTCGTGCGTAATGTCCCATAGCCACATAGTCGGCGCCTTGCTCAAGGGCATAATCCAGAAAGGCTTTAAATTTGATTTCTTTATTACACAACACATCGGGGTTAGGAGTACGTCCGGCTTTATATTCTGACAGGAAATATTCAAATACCCGATCCCAGTATTGATCCGAGAAATTAACACTGGTTAAAGGAATAGCCAGTTGCGCGCAAACCGATTCAGCATCGGCCAGATCTGCTGCTGCGGCGCAATATTCGTCGGTGTCATCGGCTTCCCAGTTTTTCATAAACACGCCATGTAAGTGGTAATGCTGCTGCTTTAACAGCAACAGTGCAACCGACGAGTCAACACCGCCGGACACGCCAACGTAAACGGATTTTGTATTTTGAGTGGAAATAATTCAGTCCTAAATATAAATTAAGGTATAGGGTGGCTATTTTACCTATTACAACCCAAAATCAAAACGTTCATTTAATGTTCATGAAGAATCTGGCCATAATGCTGGTAAGCCACACGTTAATATCAGACGTCGTGGTGGTTATCCAGAGAGAAAATGCGATCTTAAGAGTAATTGAGATGAACTCTGAAAAAATTCTGGTTAATGGATCTCTTATGGATAGGAAGTATTTTGAAAAAAATTTGGGTGAGGCCAGGGGTTACGAGTGGGAACAAGTTTCTATAGATACGATTATGGAACATGGCCATTGTATTATCTGTATGATGGCTCTTCCAAATAATCAAAGCAAAGTTGTTTATATATCAAAAAACGTATTTCTATGTACCTACTGTTTTGAGCAGCTTATAAAGAAGTAACAATGTGAGGCATCCTGTCTCATTTTCGGGGTTCACTTCAATTGGATCGAGACATTGTTCTCATCGCTCCAGTCACTCAGCGCCTGGCTGATAAACTCCGGACCAATATCTGGGGCCGCCACAACGTATTGGCCGTTTTACGGTTATTTATGGTTGTTGTAGTCTCGCCTGGCAAAATAAAAGCCTTTTGCAAATACTTTTCTTCCAACTTTGATTGCCCCAGATCAAGTGTTCTTATCTTTAAATTTGATTTAGATCAAACCTATTGACCGTATATAACGAGTAATCTGGTTTTGTGATCTGAGTTGGTTAACGAACCCAAGGAGGGCATCGCTCAGTTGATGAAGAGGTAAGATAATGAAAAAAATAGGTATTTTGCTTTTTGATGTCGCTTTTACATGTTTGGTCTATTTCTTTACAGGAACAATGGTTTTTGGTGATATTGTTGGTTCAGCACATGATTTTTCCAGTAAAGGTTGGTCGGGCGGAAAAATCTGTCAGCCTTGCCACACGCCCCATACTGCCGATACATCAGCTCCGAGCTCTCCACTCTGGAATCATACGGTGACTACTGCCACTTTTACCATGTACAGTAGCCTAACCTTGGTTGTACAACCGGAATCACAGCCTCGGGGGGGCACAAAACTTTGTCTCTCCTGTCATGACGGGACTGTTGCTATCGATAGCTTCGGTGGTAATTGGGGGGGCTCGACTATTTCTGGTGCGGCGAATCTTACATCCGATTTGTCTGATGATCATCCCGTGAGTATCCGATGGGAACACCAGAATGAAACACCACCATGTTCGAATTGTCATTTTGTACATGGAAATATGTTTGCTTTTGACCTTCCTTTTTTTGGTGGATTCGTAGAATGTGCCACATGCCACGACGTTCACAATTCGACCGAATTACCAAAACTTCTTCGCAAATCTTTAGTAGGTTCTGAGATCTGCTTGTACTGCCATGGAAAATAAAATGGAAAAAATATAAATTATGTACGCACTAGTTTTATCGTCATGTTTCTTACCCAAGGTTATTTATGGTGCTTAGATTCGTAGTCTTGTGGATCATGATCAGTGCAACGAGCTTCATTGCGCATGCAGGTGCGTTTGAGGATGGCATGGCGGCGTTTGAAGCACGTGAATATCAAAAGGCCCTGGCCCTATGGCGTAGGTTGGCTGAGCAAGGCGATGTGGTCGCCCAGATCCATGTCGGCGATATGTATGCAAAGAGCTTAGGGGTGACTCAAGATATTACCGAGGCGTTAATCTGGTTCAACAAGGCCATAGCGCAGGGTAGTACCGAGGCCGAGTTCAGGCTGGGCGAAATATATGAAAGCGGCCAGGGTAATAGACCGGTCGACTACGAACAGGCCATCAAATGGTATCGTAAGGCCGCGGAGCGGGGACATGCCGGAGCTCAGTACAGCCTGGGTGTGAGATATTTCAAAGGTGAGGGCGTACCGACGGATTATGCGATGGCCTATGCGTGGATGGCTGCCGCGGCAAAGCAAGACTTTAAATCCTCCGCCAGCTATCGTGACCTGATTGCATCGGTGTTGGATTCCGATGAGCTGAAGAAAGCCGAGGCACTTGCCACCCAGTTACCGATAACAACAATAGGATCAGACTCTGAGTGATCCCTTTCAAATTTAGAGACTAATGCCAATACTACACAGTTGCAGGCAGGTAATAGTGAGACTGTTGAGCAAGTATTTTCCCCGTTGCCTGCGCGATGAATAATAAAACTCTACTTTTGTTTCGCCATGCTAAACTCGGCTGACATGGCAATTATGGAACAGACCATTCACGATCAATATCTAAACGTGGTTGTAAAAAAGTCCTAAAGAAAAATGATCTAAACACTATTTTATATCGATAAACTGTTGAAGGGGATAGTTTTTACCCTTTAAATAGTCATCGAGTGAGTGCAAAACAAGCGGGCTGCGCTTTGGATAATCCGCTGAATGTATCTGTCGTTCGGTCAGCCACAGGCAGCGATGTATATCGGGATCGAGTTCTGCCGTGGTTTCTTCAATCAGTTTGCATTTAAAGGTGAAGCGTAAAAAGGTATCGGTTGTGGATGCAGCATTTTCGTTGTCGGGAACAGTCCAGGTATAAATACCGATTAAACATTCTGGTTCGACATGGCAGGCCGTTTCTTCCAGTGTTTCGCGTTTTACCGCCTCAACCAGTGATTCATCCATTTCCCAGTGGCCGGCAGGCTGGTTAATCACCATCTGCCTGTTTATATGTTCTTCAACCATTAAAAATTGTGCTTTATGCTCAACAACCGCCGCAACGGTGACATGTGGGATCCAGTTACTTTTAAGTAAATTATTCACAATAGATATTTAGTCTTACTTGAGTCGTTATATAGATAATTTTTTATACTGACCAGGTGCAATATTCTTGACTGTCCAGTCACCAATGGCATAACGAACAAGCCGCAAGGTTGGAAAGCCCACCGCTGCGGTCATCCGCCGAACCTGACGATTTTTACCCTGCTTGATTTTAAGCTCGATCCAGCAAGTGGGTATTTTAGCACGATAACGAATAGGCGGTGTTCGAGGCCAGAGTTGGGGTGAAACTCCATCTTCGTCGATTAGGCGGGCTTTTGCGGGTAAAGTTAGCCCATCTTTCAGCTTTACGCCCTGTTTTAGCTGCTCTATTGCTTTTTGATCGGGGATTCCCTCAACCTGCGCCCAGTAGGTTTTTTCCATTTTATTTTTTGGATTACTAATTTTATGTTGCAAGCTGCCGTTATTAGTAAGTAGCAGGAGCCCTTCGGAATCCTTATCAAGACGTCCGGCAGGGTAAATACCGGCAACCTGAATAAAATTGGCCAGACTGATTGCACCGTCAAGCTCGGTAAATTGCGAAATAACACCGAACGGTTTATTAAATAAATATAAATCGGTCATTGAATATTTTGTATTACCAGAGTTTGTATTGATAGAGCGGTGCAATACCTGATTGGGTATCGAGGCACGATAATATTAAGCAAAGTATAACAAGGCAGGGATATCAATTTATGCATTTCTTTAACCAAAATAAAAAAAGAGTACCAGCGTATTTGCGCTGCCTCCAATAAAGAAGTGGTTAAATGAAGTCAGGGTTTAGTCATTTATCCGGGCGGTATATTTGGGTGGCGGGAATTATTTCAGTTAGCCTGCTTGTCATAACCTTATATGCACAAAACATGGTAACGCGTACGGCCAAAGATGGCTATTCAGTGATAAGGGAAAATACACAACTTTTACAGCAAGTCGCCCGAGTTAAGCAACAAATACAGCAAATCGAACGCAACGTTCTCAAATATACAACTTACCTGGATGATGAAACAAAATTTAATATTGAAGCTGATTTGCATCAACTGCAAATTGACTTGCTGACGCTGGTTCAATTTGTTCACCGGTCAGAACAATACAAAATATCAGGGCCGACTAAAAACAATAACACAGCTCTCAGTGTATTGATCGATGAGATTGTAAAACTGGAGTATAAATCCGAGTACAACAAAATAGGCACACATGTTGATAACCTTGTTGTGGCAATTAAAGATTTAGAGAAAAATACAAACGGTTACCTTAATGTTATGAGCAATGTGCGAACGCGCTACCCGGGGATGCCTCACTTACTGGAATTTTTAATGCCCAATAATGCTCTGTTTTCTGAAGCTGTTGAGTCTGCGTTGCAGGAAAGTGCGATGACTGATGCACAAATCGGTGAGCTGGATAAGAATCAATACAGAATTTTTGGATTGTTTCAGTCGATACGTTATGCCTGGGCACAAAAAGTGAGTTGGTTGCGTATTGCTATTGCCAACCGAATGGGTGCTTTTGGTGATCCAGTTGCATCTATGAAGCAAAATTTAAAAAACAGGCAAATTTATGCAGAGATAGTTGAATACCGTTTTAAAGAGCTGGATAAGTTAAACAAGGAAGGCCTGCTGGGTTTACAACAAGAAGAATCACTGGAAGTAATGCATAAAGCGTCCAGGCTTTATGAAGTTCATTTTAACAAAGCCATATCGGTTTACCTTTCAGATAACTGGCGCTCTGATTTACCCATGCTCAAAAGTATTCTGGATCCCAATTTTGAGCTATTACGAAAAACAGTCTCTAGTATTGAAGAACTGATTAATCAGGATGCGAATAAAGGTATTAAAAAATCACTGCTAACGGCAGATTTACTATCGGGTTTTATATGGTTTTTTACAATAACGGTTATTTTATTACTGGTTTTTTCATATTTTATCTTTGAGCGAGTTATTCGTGACCCTGTGCTTAAAGTTGCCAGTGCTATGGAAGCCGAAGCACGAGGAGAATCCTATAAACAACTGAGTGCCAAAAACAGCCTCGATGAAATCAAGTTGCTTGATAAGGCATTTAATTATATGCGAGATCAGGTGCGTTTACGCCAGCAACGTCTGGAAGCTGTTTTTAGCAATGCCGCAGAGGGCATTCTCACCATTGATGTTGATTGCAAAATCGAATCGATTAACGAAGCTGGGTTAAGGCTTTTTGGTTTAACACATGAAACCAGCAAGAATAAATGTTTATCCAATTTAATTTATAAATATGAAGACACTGAATTGTACCAACTATTTCATCAGGATGATTTTTCTGATATTCATTTTGAAGGCGAGTTTCAGGGAATAAATACCAATCGAGAAATATTCCCCCTGTCAGTCAAAGTGAGCCAGATGCAACTTGGTGCAGATGTTTTATATATTTTTATCGTTCAGGACATTAGTGAGCAAAAAGCCCTGATGAACAACCTGAGACATATTGCAGAACACGATGCATTAACCGGGCTTCATAATCGCCAGTATTATTCAGATAACCTCGATCGTATTATTGAACGGGCCCATGAAGATCAGTCTTTTAATATTGTTTGTATGTACCTGGATTTGGATAATTTTAAATACATTAATGACACGCTGGGGCATATGGCAGGGGACAGACTGTTAAAAGAAGTAACCGGCCTGCTGCATAATCGCATGCGTAAGAGCGACTTACTTGCCAGAATTGGTGGTGACGAATTCTCGCTGGTATTCCTGGATATTGAACTTGATAAGGCGGCTAATCTTGCCAATGACTATCGTCAATGCATAAAAGATTACAAATTTATTGAAAACGGTAAAGCTTTTAACGTGGGTTGTTCGATAGGTCTGGCTGCAATGAGCCCCACAATGAAAAGCAAGGATGAATTATTGTCCCGTGCTGATGTCGCCTGCCATAAAGCCAAACATAAAGGCAAGAACTGCATTCATATTTATAATGACAGTGATCAACAAGCTGTCGATAATCTATATGCAGATATGGGTTGGTCACAACGCATTAAGAATGCAATAAAAAATAACAGCTTTGTTTTTGCAAAACAGAAAATAGTCAGCACTACATTAAATCAGGTTTTTGCTGAAGAGTATTTGATTCGAATGCTGGATGATGAAAAGCAGGGGCTGATTATGCCGGCTGGTTTTTTAGGTGCCGCGGAACGTTTTGATTTAATGCCGGAAGTGGATTGTTGGGTTGTACGCAATGCATTGCAGGCGTATGCATTAGATGCAGCATCGAATGGTCAATCTGACATGCCATGTATCTCGATTAACCTCTCTGCAAAATCGGTCGGTCATCCTGAAATATTTTATGTTATACGGGAGTCCATTGATGAGTTTGCAATCGATCCTGCAAAGATTATTTTTGAAATTACTGAAGATGTTGCTATATCCGATTTTCCGAATGCCATTATCTTTTTGAATAAATTACGTGCTATGGGCTGTGCAACGGCATTAGATGACTTTGGGGCTGGCTACAGTTCTTTTTCATATCTAAAGGAATTTCCGGTAGACTATGTTAAAATTGATGGTTCATTTATTGTTGGAATTGAAAATAATAAACTGAATTATGCGCTTGTAAAAGCAATGCATGATGTTTGCACAACGCTACACAAAAAAACAGTCGTTGAGTTTGTTGAAAACCAGCAGGCGCTGGACGTTTTAAAGCAAATTGGCGTTGATTATGTACAAGGATTTTTTATTGCCAAACCCGAATTAATTGACTCCTCCAACATAATGATGCCTGCAAGGAATATCAGGCAAAATCCCTGAGCGCCTGTGTTTATCCACACTGTTCTTTCAACCTGAAAGAAACGTGAATCAATGATGAATCTGAAATATAATGGGTATTCATGTGGTAAAACCACCCTTATTATTTTACTTGAGAATGAATTATGCCCAGTTCCAGAATTATCTACACCGAAACGGATGAAGCACCTGCTTTAGCCACCCAGTCCTTTTTACCCATTGTGCAAGCATTTACTAAAGCAGCTGATATCAATGTAGAAACACGGGATATTTCTCTGGCTTGCCGCATTCTGGCAAATTTTCCAGATAACCTGACTAATGAACAAAAGAAAGCTGATGCACTTACTGAGTTAGGTGAACTGGCAAAAACACCGGATGCCAATATTATCAAACTACCCAATATCAGTGCCTCTGTTCCACAATTAAAAGCAGCCATTAAAGAATTGCAAACAGCCGGTTACAACATTCCGGATTTTCCTGAAGAAGCCACAACCGATAAAGAAAAGAAAATTAAAACACGCTATGCAAAAGTATTAGGTAGTGCAGTTAATCCGGTGTTGCGTGAAGGAAATTCAGACCGTCGGGTTGCCGGACCGGTTAAAGAATATGCGAAAAAGCATCCACATTCGATGGGTGAGTGGTCAAGTAACTCCAAATCACATGTAGCCTCTATGCCGGATGGTGATTTTTATGCCAGTGAAAAATCTGTGGTGATCGAAAAAGCAGGCGATTTAAAAATTGAATTACTAACAGATAATGGTGAAGTCAGCGTATTAAAAGAAAAAATACCGGTACTTGCAGGTGAAGTCGTTGATGCAGCTGTAATGAGTATAAAAGCATTGCGCAACTTTTTTCAAACAGCTATTGAAGATGCAAAACAGGAAAATGTATTGCTGTCATTGCATATGAAAGCCACCATGATGAAAGTATCTGACCCGATTATCTTTGGCCATGCTGTTGACGTGTACTATAAAGATGTATTTAAAAAACATGCCGCTACGTTTGAAAAACTGGGCGTGGATACCCGTAATGGTTTTGGTGATGTCTATGCCAAAATTGCAACACTGCCTGAGACCAAGCGTAAAAAAATTGAAGCAGATATCGAGGCGGTTTATCAAAGCCGTGCCAAACTGGCGATGGTTAATTCCGATAAGGGCATTACCAACTTACATGTTCCCAGTGATGTGATCATTGATGCATCCATGCCGGCGGCGATTCGCTCATCCGGAAAAATGTGGGGTAAAGATGGTCAGCTACATGATACCAAGGCGATGATCCCCGATCGCAGTTATGCCGGTATTTATCAGGCAACAATCGATTTTTGCAAAGAGAACGGTGCTTTCGATGTTACAACAATGGGCAATGTCAGTAACGTTGGTTTAATGGCACAAAAAGCAGAAGAGTACGGTTCACATGATAAAACTTTTGAAATCCCTGCTAACGGAACTGTACGCATAACCGATGTGTCCGGTACGATTTTAATGGAACACAAAGTGGAGCAGGGGGATATCTGGCGAGCCTGTCAGACAAAAGATTTAGCTATTCGGGACTGGGTTAAACTGGCGGTTAATCGAGCCCGCTTAACCGGCCAGCCGGCTATTTTCTGGCTTGATGATAAGCGTGCACATGATGTTAATTTAATGGCCAAGGTTGAAAGCTATTTAAAAGACCATGATACCAAAGGGCTGGATATTAAAATCATGTCACCTTTCGATGCCACACTTTATACATTAGAACGGGTTAAGGCCGGTGAAAATACAATTTCTGTTTCCGGTAATGTTTTGCGCGACTACTTAACCGATTTATTTCCTATTCTTGAACTAGGCACCAGTGCAAAAATGTTATCCATTGTGCCTTTACTTGCAGGCGGTGGACTGTTTGAAACAGGAGCGGGTGGCTCTGCACCAAAGCATGTGGAACAGTTATTAAAAGAAAATCATTTACGCTGGGATTCGCTGGGTGAATTTTTGGCACTGGCCGTATCATTGGAAGATCTGGCAAACAAAACCGGCAACGAAAAAGTAAAACTGTTAGCCGCAGCTTTAGATAAAGCAAACAGTCTATTTTTAAATAATGACAAGTCGCCATCGCGCAAGGTTGGGGAACTGGATACCCGTGGTAGCCATTTTTATTTAGCAATGTACTGGGCGCAAGCACTGGCCGCACAAAATGATGACAGTGAATTAAAAGCCTGCTTTGCACCGGTTGCTGAGCAGCTAACAAACAATGAAGCAACGATTGTGGGTGAGCTAAACAGTGTACAGGGCAAACTGGTTGATTTGGGTGGCTACTATTTACCAAATAAAGAGCGGGTTTCCCAGGTGATGCGAGCAAGTACTACTTTGAATGCGATTATTGATGGTTTAAGTTAATAAATATTTCATTTACGGCAAAGCAAAAAGGCGTTCCCCCCATCCTGAACATAGAAGGGGAGAGCGCCTTTTGCTTTTGATGTATCGGGCTCTGATTTAATGCGCAGTTTCAGTATCGTCCGGACTGCTACTCGCTGCTGTAATTTCAATTGCATGCAGGCCTTTGGGGCCTTCCGTACATTTAAATTCAA
>CAZEZI010000021.1:0-25224 GCA_964516315.1 uncultured Thioalkalispiraceae bacterium | reverse complement strand
CATTTAAATTACTTTCATGGCATAACCAGATATCAAAATCGCTTTGTTTTGAATAAGCGATACTGCCGCTACTGCCCATAAGATAAATTGCCAGAATCTCAAACTTCCGGTATGCACGCTTCTTGTATTCAAAACTTTTAAAGTGCTTCTTTAAGCGGTTTATTGAGGATGAACTGACGCTGTAATTTGGAATACCCGCCGGCGTTGTCTTGCTCACATACCCTGGCAATATCGGATGATTCACATGAAATAAAACGGGCAGCAATTCAACAAACTGCCGCTGGGTTTGGCGCATATCGTCAAAACTGCGGCTTAAACGTTGTGCATTTAGTTTTTCAAACCGCTGCTTGATTTCTTTATAATAATGTTCTTCACCCAGTCTGGGGCTTATTTTGGGACTTCTCATATCCCTCTATATCGGCCAAAATATATGGGACTCAAATCAAATTTTTAACAGCCATTTTTATAAGTGGTTGATATTATAAGACTAAATATTTTGCTTATTTTTAATTTTCACTTTAGGAAATGTTTCATTGGCCGATAAATCGTTTTAGAGGCAAAAATACGACTATTCACATAAAAAAGGAATAATGGGGACTATGTTAGAGCAACTCGACAGGCAAACATTACAATATATTATCGAAACCTCACCCATCGGATTATTCTTAACCGATAAACAGGGAAAAGTGAGCTGGCTTAATCCCACTCTGGCACACCTTCTTGAAACACAGCAGGATGATTTTATTGGCCAGAGTGAACAATCTGTTACCGAAGAGCTAAAAGCACTGTTTTCAGAACAGGGCGTTGTTCGAATTGAAGTTGAAAACGAGCCCGGCAAACATTTTATTTGTACCAAACAACCTCTGGATGCGGATGCCGCCACACATATACATTTTGTTCATGATGCCAGCAGTATGCATGCTCTATTTCAGGAGCGTGATGAATTAAAAAGTATTATTGAAGAAATGAAAGCCATTGATCCTTTAACCGGCATGCCAAATTATCGTGCTATTTTAAGTGCACTTGAACCACAGGTTTCCCGCAGTCGCCGTTACGGCAATGTGCTGTCTGTTATGATCATTCAGCTAACCAACTTAAAAGTGCTACAGGAAAAACTTGGCGAAACACAAATAAATGAACTCATTATTGCCTGCTCACATATGTTAAATGATCAGGTTCGCTGGGCGGATATGATTGGCCATATCGACGATCATGAATTTTTACTTATCCTGCCTGAAACATCCGAGCAGGACACGTATAAACTAAAAGATATTTTAAGTGAACGCTTTGAAAATATTCAGGTAGGCGATATGGCGGATAAAGAATTAAGCATTAACACCGACTTTGGCCTTGCGCAGTGGGACAAAGGAATGGATGTGCCATTATTTATCCAGACCGCACGAAGTATGCTGGAAGAAACACAGCCGAAAAAAGCAACCGCCTGAATTTACAACAAACGTTTACGCAGTGCTTTTACTGCCAGCTTAACCTGAGCAGGTGCCGTACCACCCATGTGATCGCGTGCGGCAACCGAACCTTCGACGGTTAACACATCAAAGACATCTTCTTTTATTGCATCACTAAACGATTGCAGCTCTGCCAGTTTTAATTCAGCCAGGTCTTTGCTTTGCTCGACACCTGAACGCACAGCTTTGCCAACCACTTCGTGTGCGTCCCTAAAGGGCACACCTTTCCTTACCAGATAATCCGCTAAATCTGTTGCCGTAGAAAAACCTTTACTCGCCGCATCATACATCGCTTGTTTGTTAACGTTAATATGCGGCAACATATCGGCATAAATTTTCAAACTGCCTTTCAGGTTATCTATAGTGTCAAACAACGGCTCTTTATCTTCCTGGTTATCTTTATTATAGGCCAACGGCTGGCTCTTCATTAAGGTGAGCATATTCATTAAATTGCCATAGATACGCCCGGTTTTACCGCGCACCAGTTCAGGCACATCCGGATTTTTCTTTTGCGGCATAATACTGGAGCCGGTACAAAAGCTGTCCGACAATTCAATAAAGTTAACCAGTGACGAACTCCATAACACCAGTTCTTCGGCAATACGCGACATATGCATCATCATAATTGACGCACAGGAAATAAACTCGATAACAAAATCACGGTCACTAACAGCGTCTAATGAATTCGCGGCTGGCTTATCGAAGCCCAGCTTTTCTGCAGTAAAATTTCTGTCGATAGGGTAGGTTGTACCGGCAAGCGCTGCGGCACCTAAAGGCATCACATTGACACGTTTGCGACAATCCTGCAAACGTTCTGCATCACGTGCAAACATTTCTGCCCATGCTAAAACATGGTGGCCAAAAGTCACCGGCTGTGCAATTTGTAAATGGGTAAAGCCCGGCATAATAGTATCGGCTTCAGCTTCCGCTTTGTCGAGCATACCGTTTAATAAACGAGTTAATTCGGTGCTGATGGTATCGATTTCTTCTCGCAGATATAAACGTACATCAGTGGCCACCTGATCGTTTCGCGATCGACCGGTGTGTAACTTTTTACCCACCCCACCAATTTTATTTGTTAAGGCTGACTCGATGTTCATATGCACATCTTCCAGCGTTACCGACCAGCTAAAGTTACCTGCGGTAATATCGGCTTCAATTGCTTTTAAACCGTCAACAATTTGCTGGCATTCTTTATCCGTTAACACACCCACATGCGCCAGCATTTGCGCATGCGCAATCGAACCCTGAATATCCTGTCGGTAGAGTCGCTGGTCAAAGCCCACCGAAGCGGTAAAGGCTTCAACAAAGGCATCGGTCGGCTCGGTAAATCGACCAGCCCAGGGCTTTTCCGGGTTTGATGAATCTGGATTAGATTTATTTGGCGAATTTTTATCGCTCATGGTATCTGCCTTAAACTATTATATGCTGAAATTATATCATGGAATATCAATGTTATTTAACCGTAACGGATGTTTAAATCGCATTGTAAAACAAGACGAAACCCCGATTGTTTAGTACACTTTAAACCATGTTCAACTTTGCCAAACGACTCAAACGCAGCAATAACCAGTCGGTTTTTTTACCCGATCTTTGTACCATTCGCATGGTCTTTGCTGTGATTATTATTGCGCAACTGTTTGCCTTTATTCTGGTACTCAGCCCTAATCGTAGTTTGTCGGTTCACTGGATACAGCTCAGTCTGGTTTCACTGTTTATCCAGTGGTGTGCTCTCACCAGCAGCGCCGTGCTTTGTCTGCTGCGTAATTCACTGGGGCAATTTACCGATGCCTTCGCCGGTTTTTTAAGTTACATGATTATTCTGATTATTATCTATGTTATCAGCGAACTGACTTATTACGCACTGGCTGTACCTGCATGGGAATACATTAACCAAAGCCGTTTGAGCTTTTTAACCCATAACCTGCTCATTGGCGCACTTATTAGTGGCCCAATATTGCGTTATTTTTATATACAGCACCAGTGGAAACTTAAAGTAACGGCCGAATCGAAAGCCCGTTTTGCATCCTTGCAGGCACGCATCCATCCACACTTTTTATTTAACAGCCTTAATACCATTGCCAGCTTAACCCGCAGTAATCCTGAACAGGCTGAAATTGCGGTTGAAAATTTATCTGACCTGTTTCGCATCAGCCTGCGTGATAATGAAAAACCCCATACCCTTAAAGAAGAATGCAGCTTATGCCAGCACTATATTGAAATAGAAACCTTGCGCCTGGGTGATCGCCTGTCAATTGACTGGCAAATAGACAAACTGCCCGATGATGCCTTATTACCACAACTTACTTTACAGCCCTTACTGGAAAATGCCATTTACCACGGCATCGAACCACTGGCTGATGGCGGTACAATTGAAATAAAAGGCATGTTAATAAAAAATAAACTGTTACAAAAACAAATTTCAATTGTTATCCGCAACCCGGTATCTGGCAACCATAAACAATCCGGCAACCAGATGGCACTGGAAAATATTCAACAACGCCTGCAAAGTTTCTATAATAATAGAGCACAGATTGAAATTGAGCATAGCAACGACAGCTTTACTATCTCCTTAAACTTCCCGTATATTACCCGCTATGAAGATCCTGATCGCAGATGATGAGCCGCTAGCGCGCGAACGACTGAAAAGTCTTTGTGAAGAACTGCATAATTATAATGTCGTTGCCGAGGCCAGACATGGCAAGCAGGTATTAGACTTAATACCTGAGCACCAGCCAGATATTATCCTGCTCGACATACGCATGCCTGGTATGGATGGTATGGAAGCAGCACAACATATCGCCAAACTCGACACCCCGCCGGCTATTATCTTTACCACGGCCTATGATCAATATGCACTCGATGCATTCGATAACCATGCCGTCGGCTATTTGCTCAAACCTGTTAAAAAAGACAAGTTGCTCGATAGCCTGAATGCTGCCAGTAAATTAAGCCGCGCCCAATTGCAGTCCATACAGGATGAAGAACCCAATAAAAGTGTACCCAGTTATATTAGCGCAAGAGTAAAAGGGAATATCCAGCTAATCCCCATAGACAGCATTCGTTATTTTCAAGCTGATCAAAAATACGTCAGTGTTGGTTTCTTTGAAAACAACACCGCAACTGAAGTTCTTATTGAAGAATCACTAAAATCACTGGAGCAAACGTTCGTCAATACTTTTATACGGGTTCACCGTAATGCACTGATTGCGGAATGTTACATTACCGGTCTTGATAAAGATAAAGAAGGTGCACACTGGTTATGCCTGCAAGATATGCAACATAAACTCGAAGTAAGCCGACGACACTTGTCTGAAGTAAGAAAAATAATTAAGGACAAAACACTTTAAATTAAAGCTTCGAATCAGGGAACAGCCACACCCACTTCAAGTGCCTCAAACCAGTCCAGAAAACGTACTACATTTTCACCTTTAAAAATTCGGCCATGCTGTGGTGCCATATATTCTATGTCCAAACCACGCACACGCCTCACCCAGTCATTTTTTGCTCGGTTAGATGGCATCCAGCGTTTATGAAACATTTCCATTTTAGGTATATGTTCGTCAAAGTCTTCAACAAAAAGTGGTGCTTCACTGGCTTCCAGTGCCGCACCCACATCGCCGCTCATTAATATTTTAGCTTTGGGATCGTAAACATGGAAATTACCGGATGAATGTAAATAATGCGCAGGGATAAACCGTACATCCAGCTCGCCAAGATTCAGCTCGCTGCCTTCATCGGGAATGGCTGCGTATTCAATATTATTCATACCAAAATGGCGAAGAAAACTTTCCCATAACCAGGGTGAATGTAATTTGGCATGCGGCAACGCCTGATCCCATAAACCCAATGAAGAAATAATATCTGGATCCTGATGGGATGCAAAGATATCGGTAATCTCATCGACTTTTGCATGGTGCAAAATCGCACCCAGCATCGGTGCAAAAACTTCAATACCACCGGGATCCATCAGCAAAGCACGATCACCTGCTACAATCATGTACTGATTGGTATCGATGATGCTTTCCGGCTTTTCGGGGTCTCGGCCAAACATGATCCACTGATGACCTTTATCAAAAATTTTTGTTGCTTTCATTATTGTTCCCTAACGATAAAATCAAATCTCTTTTTGTCTAAGCACGTTTACATTATTTAAGTGCCGATAGCTGTTTAACAAACGCTGTTTAATATAACTCGCCGCTTTATCAAGGTCGTTTGATACAACCGTCAATTTGTCACGATATTCCTGCCCACTTGAAGTAACAATCCGTGAAACAGAAGCAACGGCACGTGCAGATAACATGCATTGGTCCATCGTCTCCAGCAGCAAGGTAAGGTGGTTCATACTTTTTTTAAACTCGAACATGGAAGCTCGCATATTCTCTTCCACTTTTTTCACTGCAGGTGTGATGGTTTTAATATGCTTTGCATCGGCATCTTTTTTTATGACCGAGTTAAAACGTTTATAAGCATCAATACTGCGTTGTTCATGCACCGCTATTTTCGACAAGCGCAAAGCTTCGCTGCTTATTTCATCCACGCCGCGAATGGCCTGTTGTGAAATCTCGTCTATCGATTCGGTAATCGGACGAAACCCGCGCCCCTTGTCACCTGCCTGTGCAGAAATGACTTTGGCATTTTTACCTGCCAACGACACACTCCAGACAACGCCCATCACAGAATGCAATTCTGCCGCAATACTCGCCAGAGCAACAAGCTTATCTTCAACCGGTTCTGCCGATGAGGCCATAAACACTTCCAATTCATTCTTTATACTGGATATTATCGGCATTTATACCAATAACATTAGTATCAAAAGGATAAAAATGGAAAAATAGTATCCCATGTATAAAGAACTTCTCAGCGCCGTTGCTATTGCTCTAACGTTTATCGCGTTTGTTCCCTACATACGCTCCATTCGACAAGGCAAAACAAATCCCCATGTGTTTTCGTGGGTTATCTGGGGCACAACCACCTTTGTGATTTTTCTGGCCCAACTTGCAGATAAAGGCGGCGTTGGCGCATGGCCTATAGGTGTTTCAGGCATCATTACCCTCTACGTTGCATTCCTGGCAAGTACAAAAAAGTCGGACAATAGCATTACCCGAACCGACTGGTTATTTCTTGTTATGGCAACAAGCGCCTTGCCATTCTGGTATATTACATCCGATCCACTGTGGGCAGTGCTGATATTAACAACCGTCGATATCATCGGTTTCGGCCCAACCTTTAGAAAAGCCCATCACCAGCCGTTCGATGAAAAATCAGCTTTTTTTATGATGATGGCAGCGCGTAATATTATTGCAGCTATCGCATTAGAACATTATTCGCTGACAACCCTGTTATTCCCGGTGGCAATGGCAATAGCTTGCCTGCTCTTTATCCTAATGGTGGCCTACCGGAAAAAGATTGTACCGAATATACGTTCTTAAATTTATCGTACTCATAGTCGCTAATTTGATAACATGCACGCCTATGAACCCCATTAACAACACCTTTAAAACACCACAAGGTGATTTCAGCCTTGCCCGTTACCCACAACACAAAAAACAAACCTTGCGCGCATGGGATGCGGCCGATGAGTATTTATTGCAGTATATTGACGTTGAATATAACTCAGCTGACAATGTACCGCGAATTCTTATAGTGAATGACAGCTTTGGCGCACTTACGATTGCATTGCAAATGTTTAAACCGGACGTGCAACTCGATTCTTATTTGGCAGAACAAGGGCTAATCAATAACTTTCAGCTGAATAATATTGACCTCACTAATATTACCTTACTCAACAGCATGATGCCGCTTAAGGGGCATTATGATTTGGTTATTATTAAAGTACCCAAAAGCCATGCTTATCTGGAAGATATTCTTTACAAAATACAACCCCATATTAATCCACAAAGCAAAATTATTGCTGCGGCGATGGCAAAAAACATTCACTCATCAACACTTAAATTATTTGAAAAAATAATTGGCGAAACCAGCACCTCGCTGGCAAAGAAAAAAGCTCGTCTAATCTTTTCCTCTTTTACAAATAATAAAGTAACAGATTCACCCTATCCCAAGCAGTTCGAACTTGAAGTGGAAGATAACACGTTCGTTATTAGCAACCACGCCAATGTTTTTTCACGTGAAAAACTGGATATTGGTAGCCGGTTTTTTCTGGAAAATATGCCTCAGCCCAGGCCTTATAAAAGCATTGTTGATTTAGGCTGTGGTAATGGCCTTTTAGGTTTAGTGGCAGCACAACAAAATCCCGATGCCAACATTATCTTTACAGATGAATCTTATATGGCAGTCGCAGCGGCAAAAACCAACTTTGAAAATGCGTTTGGCAAATCACGCACAGCAGAATTTTTAGTAACAGATTGTTTATCCGGCATAGAAAAGCAAAGTGTGGATCTGGTTTTATGCAATCCACCGTTTCACCAGAACCATGTGGTGGGCGACCATATTGCCTGGCAAATGTTTAATGAAGCCTATGCGACTTTAGAACCGGGCGGTGAATTCTGGATTGTAGGAAATCATCATCTGGCTTATCACAGCAAACTTAAAAAAATCTTTGGTGGTTATGCCGTTGTTGCCAGTAATAAAAAATTTGCTGTTATGTTTAGCCGCAAGTCACCATGATGGTTAAAAGTTCGGGAATAAGGGCTTAATTAGTCGTTGCCAGATGATTGATACGACTGTAAGCCATATCAATCGCAGCATCCAGCTCACCACCATAATAATGCTCATTAACAACCCCTAAAATACGGTGGTGCATTTTGCCCTTTGAATCAAACACAACCACCGTCGGGGTTAAGTAAGCACGATATATTGTTGAAAGCTCATCACTAGGCACCTGTTTACCATCGAAGTTTCGAATATCTTCAAAGCTGTCTATTTTTACTTCCCGGATAATCGCTTTGTTTTTATAGTCACCACTTCGAAGCATCGGTTTTAAAAACTGTTCGCGTATAATGCTGCAATAAGCACAGCCATCTTGTGAGAACATCACCACAATCGGTACCCCTTTTTGCTTGGCCAGTTGTGCGTCCTGATATAAATCGGTGCTTAATTTAACTTCAACGGGTTTAACCTTCAGTGTTTTAACTTTAATGGTCTTTTCAGCTTCTGCCTGCACCCAACCCCAGCCGACAGCAACAAACAATATAACAGCTAGACTCTGCTTTAAATTTTTAGTTAACACATCCACAAACCTGCATTTAGTTTAAATTAAATTGCACTGCCAGATTTTCCTGAAAACAGGGCATCAAAAGTCGCAATTATCGTGCTGAATCCATACAATACGATCATATTTTTTAGTGTACAAATACTTGGCTCGGTTCCATAAAGCCCCATAAAACCTTAAATAGATGAAAAAAGACCTCTCAATGACCAAGATTATACGTATCGCCACCCGCAAAAGCCAACTGGCTCTCTGGCAGGCCAACTATGTGTCGGCACAATTGCGAAAACACCATGCCGATTTAACCGTTGAGCTAGTAACCATGAGCACCCAGGGTGACAAAATACTCGACACCCCGCTGGCCAAAGTCGGTGGAAAAGGCTTATTTGTCAAAGAGTTAGAAACAGCTCTGCTGAATGGTAGTGCCGACATTGCAGTCCATTCGATGAAAGATGTGCCAGTTGAACTGCCTGACGGGCTGCACCTGGCGACCATCTGCCCGCGTGAAGATCCACGCGATGCTTTTGTTTCCAACAGCTTTAAAACCCTGGACGCATTGCCACAAGGTGCCACCGTAGGCACCTCCAGTTTGCGCCGCCAGTGCCAGTTAAGTGCATTGCGACCTGACTTAAAAATCAAAGACTTACGTGGAAATGTGAATACTCGCTTACGTAAACTGGATGATAGCGAATACGATGCCATTATTCTCGCCAGCGCTGGCCTGATCCGTCTCGAAATGGCCGAGCGCATAACAGAATACATTGAACCCCATCTTAGTTTACCGGCCATTGGTCAGGGCGCAGTGGGAATTGAATGCCGTGAAGACGATGATCGCGTCCACCAGCTACTCAAACCCCTGCATGACCAGAAAACCGCCATTCGTGTTACCGCCGAGCGCGCCATGAATTACACCTTAAACGGTGGCTGTCAGGTACCGATTGCCGGCTTTGCCGAGCTCAATAAAGACACCTTGTTTATGCGCGGCCTCGTTGGCGAACCCGATGGCTCCAGTATTATTAGAGCCGATATTGCGGGTAAGCCTGAAGACGCAGAAGAGCTGGGTATTGTACTTGCCGAAGACTTGCTCGCACGCGGTGCCGGCGAGATATTACAACGCCTGTATGACAACGCCGACCAATAAAGCCGGTAAAAGCAATATCAGCCAATGAGCCAGAACCTGCCACTGACGAATAAACATATTATGGTGACCCGCCCGGCACACCAGGCCAGCGAGTTAATCCACTTACTTGAGCAAACCGGCGCACAGGTTTATTGCCAGCCCTTAATTGAAATTATTGCTATCCATAAACCTGCAGCGGCCATTGAACTGATAAAAAAACTCGACAACACCGATATTGCCATTTTCATTAGCCAAAACGCAGTGGCACACGGCATGCGATTAATCCAGCAATACAGCAACTTGCCAACACAGACAAAATTAGCCACAGTGGGTTTAGGCAGTGCCACCCTGTTAGAAACGCTGGCAAACCGCCCCGTTGATATCATGCCACAATCATCCTATAACAGCGAAGGCTTGCTGGCACACCCGGCGCTGCAAAAGGTGGATGACAAAACGATAACTATATTCCGTGGTATTGGTGGCCGCAATTTACTCGCCGAGACCCTGCGTGAGCGAGGTGCAGAGGTTGAGTATGCCGAAGTCTATCAACGTCGCTGCCCAGATATTGATTTACAGCAGCTTGAAAAAGCATGGCAACAACAGCCCATCGACTTTATTTGTATTAGCAGTGGCGAAGGGCTGGATAATTTAGTTGCGAATATTTCAAAAAAAACTGCACCACAGCAATTACGTGCCGCTATACTTAATTGCAGGCTTGTTATCGTTAACCAGCGTATTGAGTCACGGCTACAGCAACACGGCTTTACTCAAGTACCGATTATATCCGACAATGTCAGTGATAAAGCCATTGTTGATGCTATTATAAAAAACCTTATATAACAGGACACGACTGTTGAATAAACAAGAACAAACTAAAAAAGAAGCACCCTCGCACAAAGTAAAAAAGCAAAAAAAAACCGGCTTCTCTTTTTTAAACTTAAACACCTTGCTGTCGATTGTGATTATTATCGCTGTCGGTTTTATCAGCTACACTGGCTGGCAAAAAATTAACCAGCAGCAATCACTTATTACCGCGCAACAACAGCAACTTGAACAAATACGCCAGCAACAAATACAGGTTAGTGGACAGGTACAAAAGCAACTGCAACAAAATACACTCGCTCAGAACACAGAGTTAACCACCCTTAAAGAGACCATTGCTGCTTTTTTAAAACAAAACCAGCATAGCCGACGTGACTGGTTAATTGCTGAAGCCGAATACCTGATCAAGCTTGCCAACCACCGTTTAGTTCTGGTGGGTGATGTTGCCACCAGTATTCATGCACTACGTGCAGCAGACGAACGCCTGCGTGAAGTGGGTAACCCCCGATTCATTCCATTGAGGCAGGCACTGGCTTTTGATATACAGCAGTTAAATAGCGTGCCGGTTATTGATATTGTTGGTCTTTCCCTCCAGTTGAATGCCATACAAAAGCAAATCGAGGCATTACCTTTAAAAACGCCCGACCCGCAAACTATCGAACAAAAGAACCAGCAGGCAACACAGCTAAGTCAGGCCGATGGCTGGAAGAAAATACCGGCGGCTATCTGGCAGGACTTGTTAAAACTGTTTCAGATCCAGACACACAATGAACGTATCCAGCCCTTACTCTCGCCGGAACATCGCTTCTTTCTTGTGCAAAACTTAAAGTTACAACTGGAACAGGCACGTCTGGCCTTACTCAATAACCAGCCGGTTATTTATAAAGATCGTATTCAACAAGCTCAACAATGGATTAAGCGTTATTTTGATAACCAACATTCATTGTCACAAGCAGTTAATAAAAATTTAGCCGAACTGTCGCAAATCAAACTGAATGTTGCTCTGCCTGATATTTCCAGTAGCTTGACTACATTACAACTACTTAACTCAGACAAGCGTAAACCAGCAAAATCAAAATCTAGCATTAAAAAACCACTACAAAAAAACAAAGCCAAAAAAAACAAGGCTCCCAAAAAGAAACCAGTAGAATCCAGAACACCGAATAAAGCACCCGAGGTTAAAAATAAAACACAGATTGATAAATCTGAAAAAACAGACCAGCCAACACAAACCATTAATCCAGCGGTTAAAGAAAACAATAGCCTGACCCCTTAATTATGAAAACGCTTTTTACTTTTTTAATTATTCTTGTAGTTGCCGCCATACTGGGTATTGTTGCCTATCAGGATAATGGCTATGTTTTAATTGGCCGAGGCCACACCACTGTTGAAATGTCACTGGCGCTGTTTATTGTTTTACAAATCAGTTTATATTTATTAGTTGCCTTTATCTTGCGCAGCATAAAACAAACATGGTCCTTACCAAAGGTAATTAAACAACACCACCGCCGCTCAAAAACAGCAAAAGCACATAAAACATCCAAACAGGGCTTAATCGCACTGGCACAAGGACAATGGAAAAAAGCAGAGAAAGCCTTAATAAAAAATATTGATAATACTGAAACGCCATTACTGAATTATTTATCTGCGGCACGCGCTGCACAAAAATTAAATGAACCTGAACGACGCGATCATTATCTTTCAATGGCGCATAAAAGTATGCCGGATGCAGACTTTGCTGTGGAACTGACTCAGGCAGAACTGCAATTAGCACATGGGCAACTCGAACAGTCACTCGCCACACTGGTGCATTTGCGATCCATCTCACCAAGGCACAGTCATGTATTAAACCTGCTCGCACAACTCTACGAAAAATTAAATAGCTGGCAGGAATTAAAAGATTTATTACCTGATCTTAAAAAATACAAAGTGGTAAGTCAGACGGAGCTTTATCGTCTACAGAAAATTGTTTTTCAAAAATTACTGGAAAAAGCAGCCACCGTAGCAAAAATAAATAACAACCCTGAGCATTTTATTTCAACATGGCAATCACTGCCTAAAGAACTTAAAAGTGATGCAGATCTTATTCTGGATTATTGTCATCAACTCATTCAGTTAAAGCAGGATGACATTGCAGAACCATTGCTACGAACAGCGATAAAGCGCCAATGGCTAACCAGCTTTATCTACTTATATGGCCTTATAAAAGCAACACAGGCTCAACAGCAACTCGACTTTGCTGAAAGTCTTACCAAACAACACGGGCAAAACCCGGTACTACTACTGACTCTGGGGCGGTTATGTTTAACACAGGAATTATGGGGTAAAGCACAAGCTTACTTTGAAGCAAGCCTGGGTATTACCCCGATGCCCGAAACCTGTAAAGAACTCGGCGAATTAATGGAGCAACTTGGCGAAGCTGAGAAAGCAGTTAACTATTTCAAGCAGGGGCTACTGCTCGCTGCAAATAATTTTTCTTACCAGAACCTGCCTGTATAAAGACTAGCCTGTTCTACGAATTAGCTAAATGTATTGAAACATCCGCAAATACTTACTTCCTAGTTGCACTCCCTAAATGCAAGCTGCGGACAGGTCTGACAAATATCCCGATCTAAAATATGGTAAATCGCACTGATTGCTTCTTTTTTTGAATCAAAAAAATGATGGTTTCCAACATGCTTAATAAAGCATGTTCTTGCCGCAAACTCATACACTTCTGAATTGAGGTCACAAAAATACAGGCCTCCACCCAGTTTCTTTAAGCGGCGATGTTCCTGTACCAGCATTTCTGCGCCGCTTAAATCAATAAAGTTAATTCGTGTACCAATAATAAGAATATTGTATATCCTTTCATTTTCTGATATTTGATGGATTCTGTTTTGAATATGATTAAGCGAACCAAAATACACCGACATATCCACACGTATAATTTTAAGTTGCGGGCACTGCTTAACCGGCTTTTTTTGAATGTTAACCAGTGAACGTTTGTTTTCAGCCACGTCAATACCTAATGTTGGAATATTCGGTGTCGATGTTCTGGCTAAAAATAAAACCAGTGATAACAGTACACCCATATAAATCGCAAACTCCAGTTCAAGAAACAAGGTTGCGAGGAATGTCGTAATTAAAATAGAAGACTCTGACTTGCTATTTTTTAAAATAAGCAGGATGTGTTTAAAGTCAATCAGGTTATAGGCAACAATTAAAATAACACCACCCATTGCTGCAACAGGCAAATACGCTGTTAAGGGTGCAATAAGCACGACAATTAACATCAACATCACCGCAGCAAAAATAGCCGACATCGGTGTTTTCGCACCCGCAGCATAGTTAATACCAGAGCGTGTAAACGAGCCTGAACCTGCATAGCTGGAAAAAAAACTACCCACAATATTTGACAACCCCTGACCAACAAATTCCTGATTGGAATCAATCCGCTGGTTTGACTTTGATGCCACTGCGCGGCTGATTGATACCGCTTCAATTAAACCCAGCAAAGCAACTGCAAAAGCCTCTGGTGCAAGCTGCTTAATCGTTGCTAAAGAAAAATCAGGCAATGACAGTGGTGGAAGGTGAGCCGGGATCTCGCCCACTAATTTAATACCTGTTTCCTGCGCATTAAACATAAGCGCTAAAAAGCTACCTGCAACCAGACCAATTAAAAGATTGGGCCAGCGTGGCAAATAACGTTTCATCATCACTGCAATAATGAGTGTTGCTGTCGCAATAAAAAAAACATATTCATTGATATTACCCAGTTGTGAGAAAACATCACCCCAGGTATGAACAAACGATTCACCTCGGGGCACATCCACACCCAGCACATGCTTCACCTGACTGGTGACAATTAAAAGTGCCGCACCCGCAGTAAAACCAATAATGACCGTGTGCGATACAAAATTAACCAGGCTGCCTAAACGTGCCAGCCCAAAACCTAACTGGTACACACCGGCCAGAAAAGTAACGGTCAACACCAGTGAAATAAATTCTGGTGAACCAGGCTCGGCATAATGGCTCACCGTAGAAAACAGCACGATAGAAATAGCCGTGGTTGGGCCCGAGATCAGGTGCAGGGACGAACCAAACAAGGCAGCAATAATCGGGGTAACCATGGCGGTGTATAAGCCATATTCCGGTGGTAAGCCCGCAATGGCAGCAAACGCCACACCTTGTGGCAGCACAATAACCGCACCCGTAAAACCGGCAATTAAATCGGCTTTTATTGTGTCTTTGGTGACTAAACGAAACCAGCTTAAAAATGGAAAAAACCTTGCCAATGACATGCAATACCTCATGCTTTAATTCAAAAAAAAAACAGCAATAGAAGGCCGTTTACCCATTACAGCAAAACAGACAGCAGATAATTCCTGATCAGAATATCTGTAATCTCTAATGCAAACTAGAATAAATGGCAGAAAAATATCGAATATTTCATAAGACTAATGAAATAGGGATAATATCACGCATATTATACACTTTTTTGCTTGACTGACAATTGAATATCATTACACTAACATTCCTTTATGGAATATAAAAAACTACCTGATCTTGCTGGTTTGGCTGCCCTTCGTGCCGTTGTCGAACATGGCGGCGTGTCCAATGCCGCTACGATTTTATCCATTGGCCAACCCGCCGTTACCAAACGCTTGCGTGCACTGGATGCCTGCTATGGCGCGACCCTGATGGAGCGTGTTGCAGGCCGCCTGCGATTAACCGTGCCGGGGGAAAAAGTCTATACCTTTGCAGTGCAAACGCTGGATCGCAACAGCCTGCTCATCGAGGATTTGCAAAGTCTGACAGAAGGCACTAATTTGCTACGCCTGGAAGTCACCTACTCCATTGGTGACCACTTCCTGCCAAAATTACTGGTGCAATTCAGCGAACGCTTTCCCCAGTACAAAATTAACAGCCGGCTCGGCTATTCAAAAGGCATCCAGACTCGTCTGGTCACTGGCCTTACCGATTTAGCCATTATGGAAAATGCACCCGACCACCCTGATATACTAGTACAAAAATGGCTGGAAGATGAATTATGGCTCACTGTTGGCCCTCGCCACCCTCTGGCTCACGGCAATATTAAAACCATCGAGATACCGCAACTCAAACAATTTAGCTATGTTCTACGCGAACATCAGGCGGCGGTACGGGAAACAACCGATGAAGCTTTGCAAAATATCGGCATTACCAACCTTAATGTTAAAATGGAAGTGGGCTCCACCGATGCCATTGTCGAAATATTACTCCGCGGTAACCATGCCAGTTTTTTACCCCGTTTTATCGTAGAAAAGTATGTTGCCAAAACCGAGCTGTTCCATATTCAGGTCAACAATCTCAATATCAAACGCACACTGTGGATAGCACGTAACCGCTCCAGTCTGGATCACCACGTGGCTGAAATGTTTATTCGCTTATTGCGCGAGTACTAGCCGGAATTAAACGTTATACTTGCAAAAGCGAATTAAAAACAACTCTGCTGTTGAGCACACTAAACGCTAGCCTTTTAATACACAAAAGCTTTACAATTCAAACACGTACCCTAATTATACTATTGAAAAATAATTAAATGTATTTACAAAGAACACAACGCCTGCTCACCATTAGCTGGGTTTTAATGCGCCACGGCCTGGATGATCTTATCCTTGCGACACATCTTTTTCGTCCTTTGCGTTTTCTACGTTTAATTTTGCCCTGGCTCTGGTTTCAACGCGCTGAAGCCACTCGTGGTTTACGGATCCGTCGTAGCCTTGAAGATTTAGGCCCCATTTTTATCAAGTTCGGGCAAATACTATCAACACGCAAAGACTTGTTACCCGAAGACATTGCCATTGAACTTGCCAAACTACAGGATCAGGTTCCCCCCTTTGCAGACAGCATTGCGCTAGGGATTCTTGAAAAAACTTATCAGCAATCACCTCACGAGCTCTTTGCAGAATTTAGCCCAACCCCTTTCGCCTCGGCTTCTATCGCACAAGTTCATGCTGCCAGATTACACAGTGGTGAAGAAGTGGTAGTTAAAATTTTACGCCCCGGCATTATGCCGATTATTAAACGCGACGTGGCCATTCTTTACAGTATTGCAAGGAAGGTAGAACGCTACTGGTCACTGGGCAAAAAATTGCGCCCAATTGAAATTGTCGCCGAATATGAAAAAACCATACTCAACGAACTTAATTTAATGCGTGAAGCAGCCAATGCCACACAATTAAGAAGTAACTTTAAAGATTCCAGTCTGCTATACATTCCTGAAATACACTGGGATTACACCCGCCAGAATGTGATGGTGATGGAACGTATTCATGGCATTCCCGTATCGCATACCGACACCCTGAGAAAGCATGACATAGACTTTAAGCAACTTGCTGAACACGGCGTTGAAATATTTTTTACCCAGGTTTTTCGTGACAGCTTCTTTCATGCCGATATGCACCCCGGCAATATTTTTGTAGTCGAAAAAGATCAACAAACACCCCTACAGGTAAAAGGCCAGTATATTGCAGTTGATTTTGGCATTATGGGTACACTGACCAAAAATGACCAACGCTATCTGGCTGAAAACTTTCTAGCTTTTTTCAATCACGATTACCGGCGCGTTGCCGAATTGCACATTAACTCAGGCTGGGTGGGTCATGATACACGCATTGAAGAATTTGAAGCGGCAATTCGTACTGTTTGCGAGCCCATTTTTAATAAGCCCTTAAAAGAAATTTCATTCGCACAGGTTTTACTTGGCCTGTTTAATACCGCCCGTGAATTTGATATTACTGTACAGCCACAACTTATTTTATTGCAAAAGACTTTATTAAATATCGAAGGACTGGGGCGGCAACTTTACCCTGATCTGGATCTTTGGCAAACCGCCAAACCCTTCCTTGAAAAATGGATGCATACCCAGATTGGCCCTAAAGCCATCTTTAAGCAATTTAAGGATAACTTCCCGTTGTGGCTGGAACAAATGCCACAACTACCCACTTTAGTGCATGACGTTTTAACACAGGCAAAAGAAGGCAAACTCACCACCCAACTTTCAGCGCAACAGATGAAAGAAATTAAAAAAACCATACATAAAAATAATCAACGTACCTTTACTGCAATTATTGGTAGCAGCTTAATTATTGGTGCCAGTGTTATTTTTGCATTAGACGGATACGGTAAATTTATGATTGAAGATATACCGCTTGCAACATGGGTGCTGGGTTCACTGGGCATTATCCTGTTAATTAACGTCTGGCCTGGTTCGAACGACTAATATGTGCTGTCCTCTGACTTATCAAAGTTGCCGTGCTGCACTCACAATGACGGTGTGTTCCGGTTTTTTCTTTATAATCAGCAATAGTAAAACAATCTTTCATCCATTCCCTTCTGATGCCTGTTAATAAACCCTGGTATGTCTATATTCTGGAATGTGCAGACAACAGCCTGTACACCGGGATTACCGTTGACGTAAAACGACGTATCGCTGAACATAACCATGACGATAAACTTGCAGCAAAGTACACACGTGTGCGGCGACCTGTAAAACTGGTTTATCAGGAAAAATTAAAATCACGCTCTCTGGCAACCAAACGTGAAATGGAAATTAAAAAATTAAAGCGTGAAAAAAAAGAAACATTTTTTAGTTAATATATTCTGGCTAATTAATTTTAACCTAATGTAAAGAAAAATGTTGCGCCTTTATTAACAGCCGCTTCTGCCCAGATACGCCCATGATGCCGATGGATGATACGTTGCACTGTTGCCAACCCAATGCCTGTGCCTTCAAACTCTTTGTCATTGTGCATACGTTGAAAAGCACCAAATAATTTACCCGCATAATGCATATCAAAACCGGCACCATTATCCCTGATAAAATAAATTTTTTGCCAATCAATCATTTTGCAGCCAAATTCGATACTGGCATTATCGGCTTTTGCACTGTATTTCCAGGCATTATTTAGCAAGTTTTCAAGCACAATCATTATCATATTTCGGTCGCAATTTGCTTTAATATTATTCGCTACATGAATGTCAACCTGTCTTTGCGGATATGTCACTCTCATATTTTCAATAATCTTATCTGCTACTTCAGTTAAATTTGTTGTTTCCAAAGTCAGCTCAGCTCGCCCAATACGTGAAAGATCGAGTAACGAACTGATTAACGCAGACATCCGTTGAGAAGCCTCCCTGATTCTACTCAAGGAGTCCAGATCCTGTTTATCCAGCTTTGATGCACACTCCTCAATCAGAATCTGACTAAAGCCATCAATACTTCTTAAAGGTGCCCGCAGATCATGTGACACTGAATATGAAAATGACTCAAGCTCGGCATTACTTTGCTGTAACTGCGTTGTGCGCTTGTCAACCTCCTTACGTAAACGTTGTTCTTCACCCTGAATTTCATCCCATGCAATATTTAATCGGTCATTCATGTCCTGAAATGCTCTTGCCAGTTTTCCAATTTCATCATTACGCTGTGTTAGTGATTTATCAATGTACGGGTTCTTTTCCTCACCAAAAGAAACCATTGTAATTGCTTTGGTTAACCTCTCAAATGGTAACGAATAATGCCTGACTAACCATACCGAGGCGGGAATAAGAATAATAAGAAAAACAGCAATAACACCAAGAATGGTTAACATAGTGGTGTTATTTATAAACTTGATGTCATCTTCAGTCCATGCTAAATGCGCATAGGCAATCGTTTTATTGCCAACAATAGCCGGATAGATAACTTCATTAACCCATCTGGACTGATACTGTAATTTGATTTGAACCAAAGCGTCATTGCCAGCTTCAATACCAGAAGATTTCACTTTACTGCCAGTCAGTAATACATCGCTATGAGTGAGTACAATTCCATTGGGGGAAGACAGGTAGGCATATGAATAGTAATCGGCAGACATAACTGCTGCGACCCAACGCTCCAGCAACTCATAGTCTTTCGTTATTAGTGCATCAAGACTGCCATTCGCAAGCGTTTTTACCTGACCGATAGCTTGTTGTGTGCGTTCAGTAATAAGCTGTTGGTGGCGATCCTTTAATAATAAAAAAGCCAGCGATGAAAGACTTAACAGCAAGATTAGCGTTAGCCCTATAGACAGCCTGGTAAACAAACCTGTACGCATTTATGGTTTTAACTTTGCCTGTTTCAGTAATTTTTTTGTTATTTTTTCAATTACTGGATCATAGGGTATAAATTTTATAATTTTCATATCCCTCATTTTTTCAAGAACTTGTCGCCCTTGTTCTGTATTCGGCATATTCGCAACCACTTGCTGAAACTTTTTAAGCTGCATCGGGGCTATATTTTGTCTGGCTGCAATAATATTTTCAGGGTACTCATCACTCATTCCAATAACCACTAATTCGCCTGTATTCACTTTCTTGCTCATAAGCTTGAAGTTAACACCACACATGGTGCCCGCATTCACATCATTCAATACAACCTGGTGAATTGAATTTGTAAGGTTTTTAGTGAAAATTTCTTTTTCTTTATCACCGCTTATTATCCCCTGGCTCATTAACTTTGCTCGCGGAGCCAGATAGCCACCTGCCCCCATCGGGCTCACATACGCTATTGTTTTCCCCCTTAATTCGCTAATACTTTTAATGCCACTGTCTCGCCGTACATATATTTCACTTCGGCTGGTAACCTTACCATCAAGATTTTGCATTTGTAACAAACCAACGGCCTGACTGCGACTCTTCAATCGGTAGAAAACGCGTGAATTAATATAAAAGAAATCAACCTCTCCTTTTTTTACGGCTATCTTCATTTTTTTAAAACCGCGAGGAATAACAATTTTGATGGCTTGTCCCATTTCTCTGGAAACATAGTCAACAAAAGGTTGCCACTGGGCATGGATGCGCGCAGGAGGTGCAATAGATAAAATGCCAAAACGCATACTATGGGAAGGCACACTGTTTGCAGAAGCAGTTTGTGCAACCCCGTAAGCAAACAGAGAAGAAGATAAGAGAATTAAATAAATCAGAGGAACCGGCAAAGTTCGGCTATTCATGACATTACCTCCCCCAATAGAACTAAAGACATCACCCCATCTGAATTATAGTCCAGACCAGAGATTAAACTACTTTAGATAATATTTATTCGTGCTCCATGCAGCACACTCACTTATATTATTTAATCCTTATATTACATTGTGATGGCTACTTTATATGGCTGTCAGTACCATAAAGCACTTAAACTGATTAAGTATCTATCTACAATTTTTTATAACCAATTTTTTGGTTTCAGGTAATTGTCATATAAATCAGCTTCTTTTGAACCGGCTTGAGGTTGCCAGTTATATTTCCATTTCACCAATGGAGGAAGAGACATTAAAATAGATTCGGTACGGCCACCAGTTTGCAAACCAAACAAGGTACCCCGATCATAAACAAGATTATATTCAACATATCGGCCACGGCGATAAAGTTGAAAATCACGTTCAGCCTCAGCATAGGTTTTATTTTTATTTTTGTTTACAATTGGTTGGTAGGCGGGAACATAAGCATTGCCAATACTTTTCATAAAATCAAAACTCTTTTCAAAGCCCCATTCGTTAAGGTCATCAAAGAATAATCCGCCCACGCCACGTGTTTCATCACGATGTTTTAAATAAAAATATTCGTCACACCATTTTTTATATTTTTCATAAACGTTATCGCCAAAAGGATCACAGGCGGCTTTAGCCGTTTTATGCCAGTGGATCACGTCTTCTTTAACAGGATAGTACGGTGTTAAATCAAAACCACCGCCAAACCACCAGACAGGATCAGCATTTTCTTTTTCGGCAATAAAAAAACGTACATTGGCATGCGATGTTGGAATATGCGGGTTATGCGGATGAATAACGAGCGAAACACCAACAGCCTGAAAGTCTCGTCCTTCCAGTTCAGGTCGCGCAGCCGTTGCTGATTTTGGTAATTGACTGCCAAACACATGCGAGAAGTTAACACCGGCTTGCTCAAAAATAGCACCGTTGGTTAACACCCGTGTTCGTCCACCACCACCTTGCTCTCGCTGCCATGCATCTTCTATAAATGCTTGCCTGCCGTCTTCTTCACTCAATGCATCACATATGCTGTCCTGCAAGCCAAGTAAATACTCTTTTACAATATCGATGTTGACTTCTGACATGCCTTGTTGCTCTTTAAATTCTTATTTCAGCTTTAGTCATAACGTCATAGATGGGAGTAGGCTGTAATAAATCACCCACGCTCGCATTGACTACTTTTGCTAACTGACTCGGGAAATACTGCTGAACGTCAGCAACTATTTTAGCGGGTGACTTGCCCTCGGTGTTTGCACTGGTCGAAACAATCGCACCCTTAAAAGCATCACAAAGTGCAACCACAACCGGGTGTGCGCTAACACGTACCGCGATTGTCTGATGCTTACCGGTTAATAAAGGAGAGAAGCTGGCACCTTGCCTGACAGGCCAGAGCCATGTAACCGGCCCTGGCCAGGATGATTTCGCATGACTGGCAACAGACTCGTCAACCCTGCCAATATACGGCAGGAGTTGTTCAAAACCTGAAGCAATTAAAATTAGTCCTTTGTCAGGATCGCGCTGCTTTAGTTTAATCAGGCGTTCAACTGCTTCAGGCTGTTGCGGGTCACAACCCAGACCAAATACAGATTCGGTAGGATAGGCAATCAGCAAACCTTGTTGTAAGGCTGTGACTGCATCCTGAATATCTTGCTGTAATTCAGCCACCACTTCAATTATGCAAGACTCTTTTGTACTTCGATGTTTTTATCCCGAACCGCTTGCGCATTGGCTTCACGTTCATCCACCAAACGCTTTGCCAAATCGGCATCAACCAGACTAAGTATTTGTGCTGCAAGGTAAGCAGCATTTTTTGCACCTGCTTTACCCACCGCAACACTGGCCACCGGAATACCACCGGGCATTTGCACGGTCGACAGTAAAGCATCAAAACCATTAAGCGGACCACCCGCCATCGGTACACCAATAACCGGTTTTAAGGTATGCGCGGCAACCGCACCGGCCAGATGTGCAGCAAGACCGGCCGCAGCTACAAATACTTTACAACCACGTGCTTCAGCATCATTAATAATATTACGTGTGTCTTCAGGCGTACGGTGTGCAGAAGTTATATAAACTTCATAGCCCACTTGTAAGTTCTTTAGCACATCAATACATGCTTGCATGGTTGGAAGGTCAGAATCCGACCCCATTAAGATTGATACAAATTGTTTTGACATAATAAAACCCTGTTAAATATTAAGTTGAAAATTAGATAGTACTTCGAAATAGCTTGCTTACTCGGCTGAATCCTCTTTTGACTCGTCTGGATCATACGTTGGACGTATATCGACAAGATCAGATTCATCCACCGCTTCTACATATTTACATTCTTTTTGCGGACAGGTTTTTTCATGTCCACGCCGCTTGGTTATTTTAAGCGTTAACATTGGCCATGCACAATCCGGGCAGGCCTGTTTTAGCGGTTCATTCCATACCGCATATTTACATTTGGGGTAATCTGCACAGGAATAAAATATTTTTCCATTACGCGATTTACGCATTAACATATTATGCTGGTTACACTCAGGGCATTTAACACCCATATCTTTTGGTTTTTCCAGCGGCTCAATATGTTTACAGTCCGGGTAACTGCTGCAACCAATAAACTTGCCATATCGCCCTGAGCGAATAATTAAATCCGAGCCACAGTCTGGACATTTCCGGTCTTCAATCACTTCCGGCTCGGCATTGGCGTCTTCATTGACGTTACGGGTATAATCACATTCCGGATAATTATTACAACCAATAAAGCGGCCACGTCGGCCTAAACGAATCGCCATATCGCCGCCACACTTGGGGCATTTTTCTTCAAGCGCTTCGTGGGTCACGTCTTTTCTGTCAACGTTCTTGTCTTTATCCACCACCAGAGCTTTAAACGGTTTCCAGAATTTTTTCATTATCGGAACCCATTTTTTCTCACCACGCGAGATAGCATCAAGGTCATCTTCCAGCTTGGCGGTAAAGTCATAATCAACGTACTGGGTAAAATGCTCGGTTAAAAATTTAACCACGATACGGCCAACATCGGTTGGAATAAAACGCCGTTTATCCATGGTGACATATTCACGCGCCTGCAAAGTTGAAATAATCGAGGCATAAGTTGAAGGCCGGCCAATACCATGCTCTTCCAGTGACTTAACCAGTGATGCTTCCGCATAACGTGGAGGCGGTTCAGTAAAATGCTGTTCGGGTAACAGTTTAACCAGATTAACCACATCACCTTCTTTTAAAGGTGGCAGTAAACGATCTTTATCATCCGTGGACTTGGCATCATCGACACTTTCCTGATACACCGACATAAAGCCGGGCTCAACCAGCTGTGAACCATTAGCACGGAAAATTGCACCGGCCTTTTTCGCATCTGTTTCGCTGCCGGTATGCAAGTCCATCGCAACCGTATCGAGTGTTGCATGTATCATCTGGCAGGCAACGGTTCGCTTCCAGATTAAACTGTATAAGCGATATTGATCTTTAGTTAAATGTTTTTTAATCGCATCGGGTTCATAAAAAACCGAAGTCGGACGAACAGCTTCATGCGCTTCCTGTGCATTTTTTGCCTTGGTTTTATAGGTACGCGGTTCTTTTGGTAAATTTTTCTCACCAAACTTTTGTAAAATAAATTTACGAATATCTTCTAATGCTTCATTCGCCAGGTTTACCGAGTCGGTACGCATATAGGTAATCAGGCCAACCGCTTCACCACCAAGATCGATACCTTCATAAAGCTGCTGTGCGATGCTCATGGTTTTCTTTGTAGTAAAACCGAGTTTGCGTGAACCTTCCTGTTGCAAGGTAGATGTAATAAAAGGAGCACTTGGATTGCGTTTGCGTTTTTTCTTATCAACTTTCGCAACGATAAGCTTGCCTTTCGCTGCCTTGTTAATAATGTCCTGTGCGTTATTGGCTTTTTCTTCGCTGTTAATAGTGAATTGTGATATTTTCTCACCATTTAAGAAAGTCAGCTTACCGTTAAATTCCTGCTTGTCACTTTCTACAACCGTATCCAGCGACCAGTATTCTTTCGGTTCAAATTTTTCAATCGCCAGTTCACGTTCTACAATCAAGCGTAATGCCGGACTTTGTACCCGACCCGCTGATAAACCACGACGAATTTTTTTCCATAACAACGGTGATAAATTAAAACCCACCAGGTAATCCAGGGCACGTCGTGCAAGTTGTGCATCAATCATATCGTACGACAGTTCACGCGGGTTCGAAACCGCATCATTAACCGCAGTTTTTGTTACTTCGTTAAAAGCAACACGACCAACCGTTTTGTTTTTTAACAGCCCCTGATCTTTTAACAACTCATATAAATGCCATGAAATGGCTTCGCCCTCGCGATCCGGATCCGTTGCGAGGTACAGATTATCGGCTTTCTTTAGTGCTTTTTTTATCGCATCGACATGCTTCTGATTTTTTTCGAGTATCTGGTACTTCATGGCAAAATCATTGGCCGGATCCACTGCACCTTCTTTTGGCAGCAAATCGCGCACGTGCCCGTACGAAGCTAAAACTTCAAAGCCCTTGCCAAGGTATTTTTTGATTGTTTTTGCTTTTGCGGGAGATTCTACAATGACTAAGCTTTTTGCCATTCGTTCTTTAACTCACTGT
>CAZEZI010000020.1:20567-25457 GCA_964516315.1 uncultured Thioalkalispiraceae bacterium | reverse complement strand
TTACGCGCAAAAATTGCAATCCGGCTGGCACGCTCAGCGACCCCAGCATCCTGAGACAGCTTTGCCGCCTGAAGATAATTGGCAACCGCAACATTCAGCTTGCCACGCTGCCCGGCAATCTCAGCCACCATTAAATGTTGCAAGACTTCCGTACTCAGGCCTTTGCCTTTAGGTGAAAAAACCGACTCTTCCAGAGGGGTTCGGCTTTTGGTTGCCGTTGGTTTTGACTGTGATTTTGCTTTAATGGCCGTTTTTTCGCTTTGTGGTGCCGATAAATTGCTGCTAACAGCGGGCTTTTGAGCGAGAGTAGCGCCACAACTGGCTAAAAACAGGCTGGCGAATGCCAAAATCAGGGTGTTTTTCGTCTTTTGCATAAAAAAATGTTCTCTATTGACCAACTATAACCAACTTTTGCTGGTTTTACCTTTATAATACGCGCCTATCTGTTTTTAGCAATATATTGGTTTTGCTACAACCGACTAGATTCGATTTTAACGCTTTAGCTTTCCATATCCGGAACTAAAGTACTGATTTATAGACGTGATTTGACAATATAAGTTCCAAAGTGGCTATTTTCGCATTCGGCATTAATCATAAAACCGCTCCTGTTGATATACGGGAACAGGTTGCCTTTACCCCGGAAAAATTGCCCAGGGCACTCACCGGAATACTGGAACAGTCGCCCGCCTCTGAAGCAGCTATTATTTCTACCTGTAACCGCACAGAATTGTACTGCGAACTTCATGCCAACGACAGTGATGCGCTAATCCGCTGGTTCGAAGACTTTCACTCACTGGAACACAATGCGCTCGAACCGTACATTTACAGCTTCACCGATCAGGACGCCGTTAAGCATATTTTACGTGTCGCCAGTGGTCTGGACTCACTGGTGCTGGGTGAACCACAAATTCTCGGCCAGATTAAAGATGCCTACGGCACCGCCGCAGATGCAGGTACCATCGGCCGGCAATTAAACCGCTTGTTTCAGCATACATTTTCGGTTGCCAAGCAAGTCCGCACCGACACCGCTATCGGCAACAGCCCGGTTTCAGTTGCTTTTGCCGCCGTCTCACTGGCCAAGCGTATTTTTGCCAACCTGCAAGACCACACTGCACTGTTAATCGGTGCAGGTGACACCATTGAGCTGGTGGCACGGCATTTAAAAGACCAAAATATTAAAAAGATGATTGTTGCCAACCGAACCGTTGAACGTGCCCAGTTGCTCGCCGAACAGTTTAATGCCGAAGCGATTGCGCTGGCCGATATGCCCTCACGACTGGTGGATGCCGATATTATTATTTCCTCTACCGCCAGCCAATTGCCTATCCTGGGAAAAGGTGCAGTTGAAAGTGCACTCAAGGCGCGCAAACATCGCCCCATGTTTATGGTAGACATTGCGGTACCACGCGATATTGAAACCGAAGTCGGTGATTTACGCGATGTGTATTTGTATACCGTAGATGACTTGCACGATGTGATCGAAGAAGGCCAGCAATCTCGTGAGCAAGCCGCCGAACAAGCCGAAGAAATTATTGAAAATGAAACCCAGCATTTTCTTGGCTGGTTACGTTCACTCGATGCGGTGGATACTATCCGTTCATACCGGGACAAGGCCGATATTATTCGTGAAGAGGCCTTGCAACTGGCACAAAAACAACTGGCTGCAGGCAAAGATCCGAGTCAGGTATTGCAGGAACTGGCACGTTCAATCACCAACAAACTGGTACACGACCCCAGTGTGCAACTTAATCGTGCTGCCTATGATGGCCGTAATGAATTGCTGGATATGGCACAGGAACTGTTTAACCTGAACCCTGATAACAATTAAACATTAACCGTTGTAAATAAATGAAAGCCACTATAAAAGCAAAACTCGAAAATCTGGCCGAACGTCTGGAAGAAATTAATGCCATGATGGCCGATCCCGGTGTAATCAGCGATCAAAATCAATTCCGTGCCCTGTCAAAAGAATACGCACAGATAAATCCGGTGGTCAGTTGTTTTAACGACTATCAGACGACCCTGTCGGATATTGAAGAAGCACAAAGTATGTTAAAGGATGACGATGATGACATGCGGGAAATGGCTAAAGAAGAATTAAAAGACGCCACTGAACGACTGGAAAAGCTCGAGCAGGAATTACAACTTTTAATGCTGCCGGTCGACCCTAACGAAGGTAAAAATGTATTCCTGGAAATTCGTGCCGGAGCCGGTGGTGATGAAGCATCTATTTTTGCCGGTGATTTATTTCGTATGTATTCACGTTATGCAGAAAAACGTAACTGGAAAATCGAAATCATCAATGAAAACCGTGGTGAACATGGCGGTTATAAAGAAATTATTAGCCGGATTATTGGTGACGATGTTTACGCCCGATTAAAATTTGAGTCGGGCGGTCATCGTGTACAGCGCGTACCGGAAACTGAATCTCAGGGGCGAGTGCATACCTCCGCCTGCACGGTTGCCATTATGCCTGAAGCTGATGAAGTCGAAGACAATGAAATTAATATGGGCGATTTACGGGTTGATACGTTTCGTGCATCGGGTGCTGGTGGCCAGCATGTAAACAAAACCGACTCGGCTATTCGTTTAACCCATTTACCCACCGGCATTGTAGTCGAATGCCAGGATGAGCGTTCACAACATAAAAATAAAGCCCGCGCACTATCTGTTTTACAGGCCAAACTGTTCCAGATTGAGCAGGACAAACAGAATGCTGAACAGGCACAAACACGAAAATTACTGGTGGGAAGTGGTGACCGTTCAGAACGTATTCGAACCTATAATTTTCCACAGGGTCGCTTATCTGATCACCGTATTAATTTAACCCTGTATAAACTGGATGACATTATGCAAGGTGAACTGGATGAAGTTATTGAGCCACTTATTAGTGAAGATCAGGCTGATATGCTGGCTTCGATGGGCGAAGAGTAAATCAATTATATATCGTCAAAGGTTTTGTACCCGCCGCAAACGAACAGGGAATTTAGATTTAAGCCACTCTTTGGTTTGAATAAAAAATACCAACTGTATCAGCATAAACAGCTTTCGAAATACTGACAATATCTTTTAGATGCTCCGAAGTAGCATTTAAAATAGTCCAGACTTTTTCATCTAAAACAAGATTGCTGTTACTTGGAAATAAAGGCACAATCTGGTTGGCCACCACATTGGCCAAGTGCAATATACTTGATTCAGTTACAAATTTTTGGGCCTGATCCGGAATATGGTGATACCTGACCGGCTCAACTAAAGAATCAGGCAGTCCCCATTCTTTTAGCAATGCGGCACCTAACTCGGCATGGTCATAGCCGAATGTGGCCTCTTCAACTTCACTCACATCCAGTTCGGTGTTGGACTTAAGCTGTTTAAGTACAACATAAGATAAATCGGGCTCAGCCAGATACATCATCAACTTACCAATATCATGCAACAAACCGGCAACAAAAACCCGTTCGGCTTGGTGTATGCATAATTCAGTTACAATGGTTCTGGCCGCCGTTGCACAGGCAATATTATGGCACCAGAACGTTTCCAGACTCAGCAAATTTTGAGGAATATGATTAAATTTCCGAATAACCAGTGTTGCCATAGCTAAATCACGGAGCTGAGCTGTGCCCACAACGGCAATCGCCATCGTAATAGTATCAATCTGTTGTGGAAAATTGTAAAAAGGACTGTTTACAATTTGCAATAATCGCGCAGTTAAAGCGATATCCATTGCAATCACATCAGCAATGTCTTGTGCCGTTGAATGGGGGTCGTCGATCAGTGTATTTAATTTTAATGCAACATCGGGTAATGAAACCAAATCAATATTCTGTTGCACAAGTTCTTGCACAGTTAACTTAGGCATCACTTTACCCTCTAAATTTAATGGCCGATTTTTTGGCTTATTCTCTGGCAATATTGACCAAAGGCATTGCTGCTATTTTCCAAAGTCTAGAGCTGACTAGTGATTTTTTCTGTGAAATATTTACATTTTAGCGATTAATTTGTTTAACTATTAACCAATTTTTACAAAAATAATCAATTATATCGTCAACGGTAACAGTTTTGTGTCCACAGCAAGCGGACAGAAATTTAGATTATATTTTGCATATACCACAGGCAGGATCCTGTTTTAACTTTATAGTACGCCATTCCATCGTATAGGCATCCAGCAGTAACAGGCGGGACTGGAGTGTTTTGCCGGTATCCGTTAATAACTTGAGTGCTTCAGTGGCCTGAATCGAACCAATAATACCTACCACAGGAGCCAGCACGCCATTTTCACTACAGGTTTGCTCAAGCTCTTCATTGGTATCGGGATACAAACACTGATAACAGGGGCTGCCGGGGATATTGCTAAACACACTGACCTGTCCTTCAAAACGGATAGCGGCACCGGAGACCAATGGCGTTTGAGAACGAACGCAGGCTGCATTAATTGCAAATCGGGCTGAAAAGTTGTCCGTTCCATCGACAACACAATCGACACCTTGCAAACTGTCTTCAAGTGCCTGTGCCGACAACTTTTCGCCCAATGTGCTGACTTTAATATCGGAATTAAGGTCATACAAAGTCTGTTTAGCCGAAACCACTTTAGTCTCGCCAATGCTACTTTCACGGTGAATGATCTGCCGCTGCAAATTGGACATATCAACCTGATCAAAATCGGCAAGGATTAAATGCCCCACCCCGGCGGCAGCAAGATACATTGCCACAGGCGAGCCTAAGCCACCTAAGCCCATCACTAAAACAGTTGAATCCAGTAATTTTTGCTGGCCGACCACATCAATCTGGGGCAGCATGATTTGTCGGCTATAGCGAAGCAGTTGATCATCATTCATGGAATAAGAGTATAAAGAAAAATGCCCGAAGAAACGACTTCAACTATATTATTGCGTG
>CAZEZI010000020.1:6264-20467 GCA_964516315.1 uncultured Thioalkalispiraceae bacterium | reverse complement strand
ATTATTGCGTGGGCAACAAAAACTGAATTACAAATAATGCCGCCAGTGTGCTGGGCGTTGATCACGGCAACCATGCAAACGACGTTGATAACCCTGCACAAAAATATCACGGATCATTTTTGAGGTACTGATCCCGAGGTTTTCGCGCAAGGTATTTTCAGTGTAGGCGTACAAGGCATTTTTGACTTTGCTTAACAGGCTATGATCAAGCTGAAAACCAACCGACTCAAGCACTTCCAGAATAATCCCCATGGTTAATATACGAACATCATAGGTAATAAACAGCTGTGTTTCAGTCAGATATTTTAAATCAAGCACACCCTCAACATCTGCCAACAAAAAAATAGCAGACTTCGCCTGATCCTGCTTTTTTTCGAACCGGCTAAAAAGAATCTCGCGTCGTTTTGTTAGTGACTCCACTTAAATCGACCTGCATGCTCACCTTTAGTTGAATATTATCTGACCATTATTTGGCTATTTCCTAATTTTAGGGTAACGCGTCAGCAGATGAATATCTAGCCACTGTAGGGTGATTTAGTGCAACATTTCATTATTTAGCAATTAAGAATATAATTAATTACTGTTTTCTTGCCAGGGTGACACGATCATTTTTTGCTAAATCTTCGAGTGTTTGCACTCCAATAAAGCCATTTTCCTCCAACAGCGTACGTACCGCCTTCGCTTGCTGATAGCCATGCTCAAATAGTAGCCAACCACCCTGTTCCAACCAGGGTTGAGCTTGCTGTGCAATGTGTCGAATGGCTGTTAAGCCATCCTCACCCGAGACCAGCGCGCTAACGGGCTCAAATCGCACATCCCCCTGCGTTAAATGCAGGTCATTGCACTCAATATACGGTGGATTGGAAACGATAAGATCAAATTGCTGCTGCGGGATTGATTTAAACCAGTCACTTTGTATAAATTCGATAACCTGTTGATGAGTTTTGCTATTGTGCTTCGCAATATCTAAAACCTGAGCTGAAATGTCCGTCGCTGTAATTTTCAGCGTTTGTGTCTCTGCTTGCATTTTGGATAATTCCGCCCCCAGCGCAATCGCAATGGCACCTGTTCCGGTACCTAACTCAAGAATACTTTTCAACCTCTGCTGCTTTGCAATGCGGATGACTTGCTCGACCAGTAATTCTGTTTCGGGACGGGGGATAAGTGTTGCCGTTGATACTTTTAAATCCAGTGACCAGAATTGCTTTGACTCTAATATATAAGCAATGGGTTCGCCCCGTTCCCGGCGCTGCACCAGATTTAGAAAAGCCTGCAATGTCTCTGGCGCTAATGCCTGCTCTGGCCAGGTTCGCAAATATACGGATGGTTTTTGCAAAACAAAACTTAACAGGCATTCCGCATCCAGCCGTGGTGAATCAGAAACCGGTTTGAAGCACTGCTGTGCTGTTTTAAGCGCGTCCTGAACAATCATTTAGGGGTACCATTATCGCTTAATGTTGTGTCGGTGAATTGCCAGCTAAAAGGGAATCAGTAAATAATAGTTTGGCATCCACGGCATCGAAATCATACTGCTGGTTACAGAACTCGCAATTAATACTAATCAATTTTTCATCATCAATAATAGAATCGACCTCAGTCTGCCCCAGGCTACGGAGCATGTTCGCAACCCGATCTTTTGAGCAGGAACAGCGAAAAAAGACCGGCTCTGATTCAAACAGCCGAACATCTTCTTCGTGATATAAACGATGAATAACTTCATCTACATCCAGACCGAGAAGCTCATCATCACTGATGGTTGCGGATAATTGTTCGACCCGGTTCCAGCCGTCTTCATCTGTCTGCACTTGATGTAAGTTTTCTTCATCCACCGATTCATGTGGTAACTTTTGAATTAATAATCCTGCAGCTATTTTATCGTTCGCAGTTAGCCAGAGCCGTGTTGAAAGTTGCTCGGATGTTTCAAGATAATGTTCAATGGCATCGGCAACCGTTTCACCCACTAACTCGACAATACTTTGATAACGTTCCGTTTTATTTTCTGTTTCCAGAGTAATCGCAAGTTGTCCATCACCTACCAGGTTTTTTAAACTGTCTGCTTTTATATCTTCACTGTAATGGGCTAAACCCCGAATCGCTTCTTCACTGGTACATTCAGCAACCACCAGTGGTAAGGCACCTTTACCCTGAATTTGTAAAATAATCCGGCCTTTGAATTTTAATGTTGCCGCAAGCAACACACCGGCTACCAGCATCTGTGCCAGCACATCACGCACAACAGGTGGGTAATGATGGTTTTCAGTAACAGCTTGCCAGCTTTTGTGTAGCTGGGTAAATTCACCACGAATGGAAACATTTTCAAACAGGAAACGCTGTAGCGTGTCTTTGGAGGTGTTCATTATAAATTATCAGTGTATTCAGTTTTTCAGGTTTAAATTGCTCAAGTTTTTAATCTTGCAGCTCATCACTTCGCTGTTCCAGCATCGTTTTAGCTCGATCAGTTAAGTCAGAATTTTGTTTTGCTATTTTTTGCAGTGTTGCTATTGGTAAATTAAGGTTAACAACCGCTTGTTGACGTACTTCAAGGCTGGGATCTTTTAGCAGTTTTTCCAGCAAGTCAGGGGGAGTATAACCACAATGCGCAAGTGATAGCCGAACACTTTCTTCAGGATCTGCAACCAGAGGTTCGAGTGCCGCTCGCGGAGCACGAAGATTATGTGCCAATGCTGCACGAACATCTGCATTCGGATCGTTTGCCAGTTGTAACAAGATATTAGCCGGTGTTGTCTGCCGCCTTGCCACAGCCAGGCGAATTCGCCAGTCACTATCATTAGCATAACGTTGTAAATCTTTGGCACTCGTCGAAGGTAATGCTGCAGCGCGTTCTTTGTCCGCAAAACTTTCTTCCGCACGTACTGATGACAAAAAGATAACACTAAAAACCAGTATTGATACTGTTAACTTTAACATTGCCTTTCTCCAGAGATAAATTAATACGCTATAGCCGGTTTAAATAAATCAGCTTGAACCCAGTTTTTTCTTTAACAACTGGTTAATCTGCCCTGGGTTCGCCTTACCCTGGGTTTGCTTCATAATTTGCCCAACAAAAAAACCCATTAATTTTTCTTTACCAGCTTTAAACTGCTCAACCTGATTCGGGTTATCTGCTATCACTTTATCCACCATGGCTTCCAGTGCACCGGTATCACTAATCTGCTTTAAGCCTTTGTTTTCAATAATGCTGTCAGCATCACCTCCATCATTCCACATGGCATCAAATACTTCCTTGGCAATTTTACCGGAGATGGTGTTGTCTTTAATCCGTGCTAATAAACCGGCGAACTGGCTGGCACTGACCGGCGATGACTTGATCGTTAAATTTTCTTTATTTAAGCGAGCCGTTAATTCACCCATTACCCAATTGGCAGCCAATTTGCTGTCGCTCGTTTCTTTTGTTAGCGTTTCAAAATAATCAGCAAGCTCAAGACTGGTCGTTAAATTAGCTGCATCTTCTGCATTTAGTTTATATTCACTCACAAAACGGGCTTTTTTCGCATCGGGTAACTCGGGCAAGGTTGCGCGAATCACTTCTATTTCTTCTTCAGTAACAACAATGGGCAATAAATCCGGATCGGGGAAATACCGATAATCCATCGCATCCTCTTTCGAACGCATGGAACGGGTTTCGTTTTTGTTGGAGTCATACAAGCGGGTTTCCTGTACGACCGTACCACCACTTTCAAGAATATCGATTTGGCGTTCTATTTCAACATTAATCGCACGTTCTACAAAACGAAAAGAGTTGATATTTTTTAACTCGGCACGGGTACCAAATTCTTGCTGACCTTGTGGTCGCATGGAGACGTTCGCATCACAGCGGAAAGAACCTTCCTGCATACTACCATCACAGATACCAATATAAGTTACGATAGAGTGGATCTTACGCATGTAGGCAACCGCTTCTTCGGTTGAACGCATATCCGGTTCAGAAACAATTTCGATTAATGGTGTACCGGCACGGTTTAAATCAATCCCCGTTGCACCGCTGAAATCTTCATGTAAACTTTTACCAGCATCTTCTTCCAGATGCGCACGAGTCACACCGATAGTTTTAGTTGAGCCATCTTTTAATTCAATATCCACTGAACCTAAACCAACAATGGGTAAAGCAAGCTGCGTGGTTTGATAGCCTTTAGGTAAATCAGGGTAAAAATAATTTTTACGGTCGAACACCGAGCGTCTGCCAATTTCCGCATTAATGGCCGTGCCAAATTTTATTGCCATGTTCAATGCTTGTTTGTTCATTACCGGCAACACACCCGGTAAACCCAGATCCACCTCATTCGCCTGAGTATTAGGTTCTGCACCAAACGCGGTTGATGAACCCGAAAAGATTTTACTTTTCGTAGCCAGTTGTGCGTGAATTTCCAGACCAATAACAACTTCCCATTGCATACTTTTATTACCTATTCTAAATTCTTTTAAATAATTGACTACTTATACTGTAGCGGGATCTGTTGATGCCAATCCGTCACCTGCTGGTATTGATGTGCAACATTGAGTAATTTTGCTTCTGCAAAATAAGGCGCAATAATTTGCAAGCCAATAGGCAACTCATTTACAAAACCACACGGTACCGATATGCCCGGCAAGCCAGCCAGATTCACTGCAATCGTATAAATATCCGAATAATACATCGAGATAGGATCGTCATTTTTCTCACCTACTTTAAAAGCCGGTGTCGGTGTGGTTGGGCTCATGATTACATCAACCTGTTTAAAGGCTTCGGTAAAATCATTGGCAATTAAACGACGAATTTTTTGTGCTTTTAAGTAATAAGCATCGTAATACCCCGATGACAACGCATAGGCTCCAACTAAAATCCGGCGTTTTACTTCCGAACCAAAGCCTTCGCCACGACTGCGTTTGTATAAGTCTTCCAGATCTTTTGGCTCTTCGCAACGATGACCAAAACGCACACCGTCAAAACGTGACAGGTTCGATGAACATTCCGCTGGCGCCACAATATAGTAAGCAGGCACGGATAAATGTGTGTTGGGCAAACTGATGTCAACAAACTCGGCACCTAATTTTTTGTACTCGCTAATGGCTTCGTCGATGCGTTTAGCCACATCCGCATCGAGTCCATCAGCAAAGTATTCTTTTGGCAGACCAACTTTTAAACCTTTAACATCATTATTTAAACTGGCCGAATAATCCGGCACGGGTTCATCCATACTGGTTGAATCCCGCGTATCCAGACCCGCCATTACGCCAAGCATTAATGCCGCATCTTCGGCCGTTTGGGTAAAGGTACCAGCCTGATCCAGACTGGAAGCAAAGGCAATCATGCCATAACGCGACACCCGACCATAAGACGGTTTTAATCCGGTTAAATTACACAATGCCGCTGGCTGGCGAATTGAACCACCGGTATCGGTACCGGTTGAAGCCGGCGCTAACCTTGCCGCAACCGAGGCGGCCGAGCCACCGGACGAGCCACCGGGCACATAGTCCATATTCCAGGGGTTTTTAACTGGCCCGTAAAAACTGGTTTCGTTGGATGAGCCCATTGCAAATTCATCCATATTGGTTTTACCCAACATCACACTACCGGCATTATTGAATGACTCAATAACAGACGCATTATACGGTGCAATAAAATTATCCAGCATTCTTGAACCACAGCTTGTTTTTACACCATCGCTGCAAAAAATATCTTTTTGCGCAAAAGGAATACCCGTTAAAACATGGGCTTTACCCGCAGCAATGCGTTCGTCCGCCTGTTTCGCCTGTGCCAACGCCTGTTCTTCAGCCACCGTAACATAGCTGTTTAAGCCATTATCAAATATTTTTATTCTATTTATATAGTGCTGGGTTAACTCAACACTGGAAAATTTGCCTGCTTTTAAACCGGCTGCCAGTTGTGCAATTGTTTTTGTGTGCATATTCTCTTACTTCGATTTATTCACTTGTTATGTGATTTGCCGCTATTCGATTGGCTGTTATTCAATTACTTGTGGAACAAGATAAAGACCATCTTCCACTTGTGGTGCAATCGCCTGAAAACGATCGCGCTGGTTAGTTGCAGTAACGATATCTTCACGCAAACGCTGGACGGCATCGGTTGGATGCGCCATCGGCTCCACATTATCGGTATCAACCGTGTTCATTTGCTCGACCAGTGCCAGAATATTGGTCAGGTTGGTGACATACTCCGGAATGTCCTTTTCGTTAATATCCAGACGCGCCAAATGCGCAATTTGCTCAACGGTTTTTTTATCCAAAACACTTTCTCCAGAACTTGAACTCAATGCAGTGCAATACCGCAAAACAGCACGATTTTACACTTTATGCGATTCGTATTATGCTGCAACTAAATCACGCGATTATACGCTGAATTCACGTTATTTGTGATAGATTAGACAAAAAAGTGGTAACTTAACATTGTTACACGCTTGCCCAGAGCCCCGTTGATTGATTAAAGTACGGGCCGAATAACACACAATAAAATAAAGATGACCCTCTATGTTTGAAAGTTTACGCGGCATGTTCTCAAATGACATCTCCATCGATCTTGGCACTGCCAACACTTTAATATATGTGCGCAGCAAAGGGATTGTTCTCAATGAACCCTCGGTTGTGGCCATCCGCCAGGAACGTGGCCCCGGCGGCCCCAAAAGTATCGCTGCGGTTGGCATGGAGGCAAAACGTATGCTCGGGCGTACCCCCGGCAATATTGTTGCCATTCGCCCAATGAAAGACGGTGTGATTGCCGATTTCACCGTAACCGAAAAAATGCTCCAGCATTTTATCAAAAAAGTACATGAAGCCCGCTTTTTCCGCCCCAGCCCACGGGTTCTAATCTGTGTACCCTGTGGCTCAACCCAGGTCGAACGCCGTGCCATTCGGGAATCGGCTAATGGTGCCGGTGCACGCGATGTATTTTTAATTGAAGAGCCAATGGCAGCCGCCATTGGTGCCGGCATGCCCATCAGTGAAGCCAGTGGTTCAATGATTCTGGATATCGGTGGTGGCACAACCGAAGTGGCGGTTATCTCCTTAAGTGGTATTGTTTATTCAGCCTCGGTTAAAATTGGTGGCGATCGCTTTGATGAAGCTATTATTAACTATGTGCGTCGTAACTATGGTAGTTTAATCGGCGTTTCAACCGCTGAGCGAATTAAACACGAAATTGGCACCGCCTACCCCGGCAATGAAGTACGTGAAATGGAAGTCCGCGGCCGAAATCTTGCCGAAGGTATCCCGCGTAGCTTCACCTTGAACAGCAATGAAATTCTTGAAGCCTTGCAGGAACCTTTATCCGGTATTGTCAGTGCAGTGAAAACAGCACTGGAGCAAACACCACCCGAACTGGCTGCTGATATCGCCGAACGCGGTATGGTATTAACCGGTGGTGGTGCATTATTAAATGAACTCGATCGCCTGTTAATGGAAGAAACCGGCCTGCCAGTTATTATCGCCGAAGATCCTCTGACCTGTGTTGCCCGTGGCGGCGGCCGTGCCATTGAAATGATCGACGAACATGGCGGTGATTTATTCAGCGTCGAATAAGCACCAACACTTGAAGTGGAAAGGCCTAAAATTATATTGCTTTAGGCCTTTTTTATTGCTGAAATAAAAATAATCTCAATAAAATCATTTTGTTGAGACGATGATAATTGAATATTAGCCTGTTACAATAACCTGTCCTTCTAAAAGAATATTTCAGGAGAAGTCCCGTTAAACTGCTCTTCGGCCAAGGCACCCCAATATCTGCACGCTTGTTTGCTTTAACGATCGTCTCGGTTGTTTTAATGTCGCTCGATCACCGCACCGATTACGTTAATAATATTCGTTCCGGTTTGTCACTTATCATTTACCCTCTGCGCTATGTGATGGATCTCCCTTCCGATATTTTTGGCTGGGGGCAAACAACCTTTGTCAGCCGTGGCACATTACAAAAACAAAATGAAACCTTACGTACCCAGAATAATATTCTACGAGCACAATTACAAAAATCCATTTTTATCGAAGCAGAAAATATCCGTTTACGAAATTTATTAAAATCATCAAAACGCGTTGGTGAGCGTATTTTAATTGCAGAACTGCTCTCGGTAAATCTCGACCCTTATCGACAGCAAGTGGTTATCAATAAAGGTTTAAGCGAACGTGATATTTTTATGGGGCAACCCATACTGGATGCCAATGGTATTATGGGGCAAATTGTCCATGTTAATCCGATAACAAGTACTGCCATGTTAATCACCGACCCTGGCCACGCCCTGCCCGTGCAGTCATTACGCAATGGCATTCGCGCTATTGCTGTTGGCAAAGGTGCCAGCGGTTTACTTGAGCTTATTAATCTACCCAATAATACTGATATTAAAGTAGGCGACAAACTGGTTACTTCTGGAATGGGTTGTGTTTTTCCCGCTGGCTATCCAGCCGCCGAAGTAATTGAAGTTAATATTAACCCTAGCCTGCCCTTTGCGCAGGTTATTGCGCGCCCGGCAGCAAAACTGGATCGCAGCAGTGAAGTTTTACTGGTATGGATGTCAGATGAATCAAGGAAAAAAATAAGTATTGCCTGTGTTGATAATAATGAGGAGCCGGAAAAATGAATCTTCTCAAGAAGCAGGGTGGTAAAATTGTTATCCTTACTATTATTATTGCACTGTTGTTATCAGAACTCCCATTACCATCAGCCATGGCACCGTACCAGCCGGAATGGGTTATTCTTGTTTTAATTTACTGGGCAATGGCACTGCCTGAACGTGTCGGGGTTGGTATTGCCTGGTTTATTGGTTTACTCGTTGATGTGTTACGCGATACTCTGCTGGGGCAATATGCTTTAGCTTTTGCTTTAACCATTTTTATTGTTCTGCGGATATATCAACGTATTCGAAATTTTCCTTTAAGACAACAAATGATTAGTATTTTGATTTTGATGTTAATTCACAGTGCACTCGTTGTATGGATAAAAGCACTCACAGGGACACCCGTTGGTATTTCAATGATCATCACTCCCTCAGTGTTGTCAGCACTTTTCTGGCCACTGGTCTATTTTATTTTACGTAACGTACGACGTACTTACCATATTAACTGAACAACATGGCACAATTTGATTCTCTGGCAATAAAAGATCACCTGCGCGATGAACAGGTTTTTAACAGCCGTCTTATTGTTGCCACCGTATTTTCTGTTCTTTTTATCCTGCTACTTGTTTCGCGCCTTATCTATTTGCAAATTATTAACCAGCAACACTATACAACGCTGTCAGAAAATAACCGTGTCAGTATTAAACCCATTCAGCCTATTCGAGGTTTGATTTATGACCGAAATGGTGTGTTGCTTGCAGAAAATATTCCGAGTTTCACCCTCACCCTGGTGCCCGAGCATATAAAGGACATCCCAGGCCTTATTAAGAAACTCCAGAAAATAATTACCATCACTCCAGCAGACATAAAACGTTTTGAAAAAAGGCTAAAGCGTAAGCGCCGCTTTGAGGGCGTAACTTTACGTTACAGGCTTAATGAAAATGAAGTTGCACGTTTATCAGTAAAACAATTTACACTCCCCGGTGTAGAGATACGTGCCGAACTCTCACGGCACTACCCTCTCGGAAAATTAACCGCACATGCTCTTGGCTACGTTAGCAGTATCAGTGAAAGAGAATTACAAAAGGTTGATGCATCTAACTACAGTGGCACCAGCCAGATAGGGAAAATAGGCATTGAGAAAAAATATGAGTCACTCCTGCATGGGAAAATTGGTTTACAAAAAGTTGAAACCAATGCCAGTGGCCGTATTCTACGCATACTGGATCGCGAATTACCAATTCCCGGCAAGAACCTCTATTTGAACATTGATATTCGTTTACATGCCATTGCAGCGAAAGCCTTTGAAGACCACAGTGGCTCGCTAGTTGCTATCGACCCCAATAATGGTAGCGTACTTGCACTAACCAGTTTCCCCAGTTTTGACCCGAATTTATTTGTAAATGGTATTGATACAGAAAGCTATTCACGTTTAAAAAAATCCCCTGATCAACCTTTATTCAATCGCTCAATACAGGGTCGTTACCCACCTGGTTCAACCATTAAACCATTTATTGGGCTTGCAGGCCTGGAACTTGATATTGTCAAAGCTAAAGATGATATTGATTGTTCCGGCCATTACCTGTTAAAAAATGATGAACGCCGCTATCGTGACTGGAAAAAGAAAGGCCATAAAGAAACAGATTTAACAAAAGCAATTGTTGAATCCTGTGATGTTTATTTTTATGACCTCGCACTTAACCTTGGTATTGATAAAATGTACTCATATCTGTCACTGTTTGGTTTTGGCAAAAAGACCGGGATTGATTTACACGGAGAGTCTGCAGGATTATTGCCCTCTCGCGAATGGAAAAGACGCACACGTCGCTTACCCTGGTTCCCTGGTGAAACACTGATTACCGGTATTGGTCAGGGCTTTATGCTGACTACCCCATTACAGTTAGCATCAACAACCGCAACACTTGCACTGAATGGTCGGCACCAACGCCCACAAATGATTTATGCTGTGGAAGATCCTAAAATCAAGATCCTTAATCTTAAGCCACCTAAATCACTTGCAAGCGTACAAGTACTGGAACAACGTAATTGGGATACAATTCATCAATCAATGAAAGATGTTGTGCATAGCCTGCACGGAACAGCCCGCAGTATTAATCGTAATTTAAAGTATAAAATAGCCGGTAAAACCGGTACCGCACAAGTCCACGGTATAAAACAGGACGAAGAATACGATGAAGAGAAAGTACCAAAAAAACTGCGCGACCATGCATTATTTATTGCCTACGCACCCGCTGATACACCTGAAATTGCACTTGCCCTTATTGTTGAAAATGGTGGGCATGGCGGCTCGGTTGCCGCACCAATTGCACGTAAAGTTATCGACGCTTATTTAACACGGGTAAAGAAAGATGATTCTTGATCAAGAACAAAGCCTGTCTACCAGTAATACCTTTATCCGAAAAAAATGGTCTTACCGGCTGCATATTGATATCCCCCTCTTTATTGCACTACTAATACTATTAACTTTAGGGCTATTTATACTCTACAGTGCGACTGGCCAGAATATGGCGATTGTTTATCGACAGCTCACACATATAGTCATTGCAATTGTTCTTATGCTGGCCATTGCGCAGCTTCGGCCTCAAACTATCCAGTTCTGGTCACCCTGGTTATTTATAGTCGGGGTTATACTGCTGATTATTGTACTAATCGTTGGCGACGTAGGGAAAGGTGCACAACGTTGGCTGGATCTTGGTTTTTTCCGATTCCAGCCCTCAGAAATTCTAAAACTGGCACTGCCGATGATGCTGGCCTGGTATATTTCAGAATTCAGTCTGCCACCAACCGCTAAACGCATTTTAACTGCGGTCTTTATGCTGGCGGTACCCACCTTACTCGTTGCCAAGCAACCGGATCTTGGCACTGCATTACTGATTGCCAGTGCCGGCTTTTTTGTTTTACTGCTGGCCGGCTTAAGCTGGAAAACTATCATTGGCGTAGCGACCATTATCGTCGCCAGCACCCCTCTAATATGGAGCTATGTTTTACATGACTATCAACGAAACAGGATATTGACATTAATAAACCCTGGTAATGATCCACTTGGAAGCGGCTACCACATTATACAATCGACCATTGCCATTGGCTCGGGGAGCATCTATGGCAAAGGCTGGTTAAACGGAACCCAGTCCCATCTGGATTTCCTGCCCGAACGCTCAACAGATTTTATTTTTGCTGTTTTTAGTGAAGAATTCGGCTTTTTAGGTTGCCTGCTTTTGCTCATACTCTATTTATATATCATTGGCAGGAGTCTCGTTATTGCCAGTCAGGCACAGGATACCTTTAGCCGCTTATTAGCCGGTAGTTTAACCCTGACTTTTTTTGTTTATATTTTTGTGAATATTGGGATGGTCTCTGGTATCCTTCCGGTAGTGGGTGTACCGTTACCCTTGATCAGTTACGGTGGAACCTCTATCGTTACCTTAATGATGGCCTTTGGTATATTGATGTCAATACAAACACATCGTCGGCTTATTGGAAATTAAAAATCTATAGGATGTAGTTTACTATTATGAAGTTGTTTATGTTTAATAAAGCCACTTTTCATTGCAGTACTTATTTTTTCACTATCTGTCTGAGTTTTTTTGCTTTATCTACGGGGTATACAAAAAACCTCAGTCCACGGCAATTTGAGAACACAAAAGCTATTGACCAGTTTATCCGCCACATGGTGCAAAAGCATAGCTTCAAACAAACCAAGCTTGAAGAGCTTTTCCAGAAAGCAAGATTACACCCAGGTATTCTTGAGGCTATCTCCCGCCCGGCAGAGGCAAAACCCTGGTATGACTATCGCCCTATCTTTGTTACCACTTCCCGAGTTAATGGCGGCATTAAATTCTGGAAAAAGTATAAAACCATATTAGAACAGGCAAATAATATTTATGGTGTTCCGGAAGAAATTATTACCAGTATTATTGGCGTTGAAACACGCTATGGTCGACATACAGGGCGCTACCCTATTCTCGACTCTCTCTCCACCCTTGCCTTTGCCTATCCACCACGTAGTAAATTTTTCAAAAGTGAACTGGAACAATACTTGTTAATGACCCGCGAAGAAAAACTTGACCCGCCCACATTAAAAGGCTCCTACGCAGGCGCAATGGGAATGCCGCAATTTATATCAAGCAGCTTCCGCCGTTATGCTGTTGATTTTGACAAATCAGGCCAACGCAATTTATGGGAGAGCCCAGGTGATGCTATTGGTAGTGTTGCCAACTATTTCAAAAAGCACCGCTGGCGCAGTGGTGAGCCCATTGCCTCAAAAGTAAAAGTTCACGGTGAACGATATCGCTTGTTGTTGTCTAAAGGTATCAAGCCCAACAAAACTCAACAGGAATTACTCGACAATGGCGTTGTCTTGCCCAATGATTTACCGGCTAACCTTAAAGGACGGCTTATTGCCTTTGAAACCAAAGCTGGTCCCGAATACTGGGTTGTATGGCATAATTTTTATGTTATTTCCCGTTATAACCACAGTGCACTTTATTCAATGGCAGTTTTCCAGCTTAGTGAAAAAATCTATGCCATGTATAATGATGAAGATTAAAGCCTTCAGGTTTTTATTTGATGATGTACTCTATAATTAAAATACCCACACACATCAAGCTTTCTACCTTAATGCTGATCAGCCTGCTTTTTACTGGTTGCAGCAGTCCACCTTCACGCTATGCATTAAAACACGACACAGGTCCGGATCGCTACGTCGATCATCATCGTGTTCCTGATGCGGTACCACGAAATGAACCTAAAAGCAGAGGTGGTAATAAAAACTATCGCATCAAAGGAAAAAGTTATCGAGTACTTGACTCCAGCCGTGGATACAAAAAAAGGGGAATTGCGTCATGGTATGGAAAGAAATTTCATGGCCACCGTACATCCAACGGTGAGATATATGATATGTACCAAATGACAGCTGCACATAAAACTCTACCCCTGCCCACCTACGTACGTGTAACACACCTGAAAAATGGCCAAAGTGTTATTTTGAGAGTGAATGATCGTGGCCCATTCCACCGTAACCGGCTCATTGATTTATCCTATGTCGCAGCTAAAAAATTAGGTATTACCGCAACCGGCACCGGTGTTGTGGAGGTTGAGGCTATTAACCCAACACAATATTCAGCGAGTCAAAACAACAGGAATACAGCAAGCCATGCAGCAAATGCAGGCTTTAAAATATACTTGCAGGCAGGTGCATTTAGCCAGCAACAAAATGCGCACTATTTACAAACCAGGATAAACAACCTTGGGCTGGCGCTTGCAACCCAGGTTAAATTTGATCCCTATCAGAAACTATACAAAGTACGAATAGGCCCTTTCGGAAGTGTCGATACCGCAGACTCTATCAGTGAAACATTACTCCAGCACACTGTCGATAAAGCCTATATTGTGGTTGACTAGCGTTGTAGTTTGGCAAAGATGGTGTGATATACATCTTTACGAGTGCACTTCATCAGATAAACAATACAACCATGTTTGTGGTTAAAACCAGAGCGTAGCAGCCGCGCACCCAAAGCACGTCGTGGGGCAGGCTCTTTGCTATTGCAAACTCAGGCATAACGGCCGCGTTTGCTATCGCAAACTCAGGCATAACGGCCGCGTTTGCTATCGCAAACTCAGGCATA
>CAZEZI010000020.1:3224-6164 GCA_964516315.1 uncultured Thioalkalispiraceae bacterium | reverse complement strand
TGCTATCGCAAACTCAGGCATAGCGGCCGCGTTTGCTATCGCAAACTCAGGCATAGCGGCCGCGTTTGCTATCGCAAACTCAGGCATAAGTGCGCGTACGAGAAAACGCGCACTAAAAACTAGGCTTCATTGCAATGAATGGTTACAATAGTATCCTTTTATTAAACAATCCTTTAGGAATGCCTATGTCGACTATTCGATATTTTAAAATACTGTCCCTGCTAATCATTGCTTTCACACACCTTAACGCTTTTTCACAAGCCAGCCTTGTGCCAGCAGCGCCTGAAGTTAAGGCACACGCCTATTTACTTATGGACTTTAATAGTAACCGTATTATTGTTTCTAAAAATGCAGATAAACGTGTTGAACCAGCCAGCCTGACAAAAATAATGACTGTTTACATCACTCTTTATGAACTCAGCAAAAATAATATTAAACTTGAAGATCAGGTTAAAATCAGTGAGAAGGCATGGCGCATGAAAGGCTCGCGGATGTTTATTGAAGTTAACTCATGGGTTAGCGTCAATGAACTCTTGAAAGGTGTCATTATTCAATCAGGCAATGATGCCAGCGTAGCTCTGGCAGAACATATTGCAGGAAGTGAATCGGCTTTTGCAGATCTGATGAATCAACATGCAAAAAATCTGGGAATGCGTAATACCCATTTTGTTAACAGCACGGGTTGGCCCAACAAGAATCATTACACCACCGCAAAAGATCTCGCTATTCTTACACGCGCATTAATTCATAACTTCAAAGAACACTATAAAGTTTTTAAAGTTAAATACTACAGTTACAATGGCATTCGGCAACCTAACCGCAATCGTTTACTGTGGACAGACGAGCGTATCGACGGTGTTAAAACCGGTCATACCGAGTCGGCAGGCTACTGTTTAATTGCCTCCGCAACACAAAAAGAAATGCGGCTGATTTCTGTAGTCACAGGAACAAATAGCGAATCAGCACGTGAAACAGCAACACGCAAATTGCTTAGTTATGGTTTTCGATTTTATGAAACATTTTTACTCAATAAGGCGCATGAATCACTCACAACACAACGTGTCTGGAAAGGCGACAAAGAGGAGTTAAATCTAGGACTAACTGAAGATCTGTATATTACAGCACCTCGTGGTAGCCGTTCTAAAATAAAAGCCAATATGAAGCTTAATGCCATGATCACTGCACCAGTAACAAAAGGCCAGGCATTTGGCTCAGTCAATGTTACTCTGGCAGATGAAATACTTGTCTCTCGGCCACTGGTTGCACTCGATGATATAAAAGAAGGCGGCCTCTTTAGAAAATTAATTGATAATATTATTTTAATGTTTAAGTAAGACAGCATTAACAGTAAATATCAGGATGAAAACATCAACAAAACCAGATCAATACGATGCCAGTATTTGTTTCCTGAATGGTGATTTCATTCCATTAAAGGATGCAAAAGTATCGGTTCTGGATCGAGGGTTTATTTTTGCGGATGGTATCTATGAAGTGATTCCGGCCTTTGCAGGAAAACCTTTCAGACTGGAGCAACACCTAAAACGTCTACAGGATAATTTAACTGCAATAAAAATAAATAGTCCTTATACTTCACAACAATGGCAAGAAATTTTTAATGGTTTAATTGAAAAGAATAACTATCTGGACACTGATTGCTCTGTGTATCTTCAGGTAACACGCGGTGTTGCAAAACGTGACCATGTATTCCCTGATGACCCCACTGCAACTATTTTTGCTATGGTAAATCCACTGCTACCTGCCAGCCCTGATGTTCTTGCCAGAGGGCTATCGGTTATTATTCGTGAAGATATCCGTTGGCAGTACTGTAATATTAAATCAATCTCGCTACTCGGGAACATTATATTAAAACAGGAAGCAGCCGAGAATAATGCTGACGAAGCTATTCTCGTCCGTAACGGAAACGTTACTGAAGGTGCTGCAAGCAATGTTTTTATTGTAAAAGACGGTGTTATTAAAACGCCACCTAAAGATAAAAAACTACTTCCCGGTATTACCCGTAATCTAATCGTTGAGATTGCAAACCAGCAAGGTTTAAGCTGTATTGAAACAAATATAACAGAAGATGAATTACTGAGTGCGGATGAAGTTTGGCTAAGCAGTTCCACCAAAGAAGTCTCCCCTGTTTGCTTTATCGAGAAAAAACCGGTTGCCAATGGTATACCTGGCCCACACTGGGCTAAAATGTACCAACTCTTCCAGGAATACAAAAGCCCTCTAAAATAGAAATAACCGGAATACCCATGAAACAAGAAGACAGCCCGTTAGAATTCCCCTGTCATTTTCCTATTAAAGTAATGGGAACAACTACAGGTGACTTTAAAACAAGTGTTATTGATATTGTAAGAACGCATATCCCTGAACTTGGTGATGAACATATCAATGAACGTCCCAGTAGTAATAATAAATATGTTTCTCTTACTGTTACTGTTTATGTTACCAGCCGGGAGCAACTCGATAATATTTATCGTGAACTTCATGCCTGCGAACATGTACTTATGTCCTTATAGCGATGCCGCATAACCCTGTTACTTTCAAAGATCTTGGCTTACAGAACTATGCGCATGTATGGCAGAAAATGAAGGATTTTACTCTGCAGCGCAAACCAGAAACCACTGACGAAATCTGGTTCGTACAACATCCAGCTGTCTACACTTTAGGCCTCAATGGAAAAAATATTCATATCCTGAATCCAACCAATATTCCTGTTATTAATATCGACAGAGGCGGACAGGTTACCTATCACGGCCCAGGGCAACTGGTCGTTTATTGCATGGTTAATCTTAAACACAGAAATTATGGTGTACAGGAATTTGTAAAACGTTTACAAAATAGTGTACAAAAATTATTATCCAATTATAAGATTCCGAGCCATCTAATCAACAAAGCACCCGGTGTTTATGTTGATAATAAAAAAATTGC
>CAZEZI010000020.1:0-3124 GCA_964516315.1 uncultured Thioalkalispiraceae bacterium | reverse complement strand
AAACGAATGGATATTGAAGTACTTATCAACAATATAATTCAAACAATATTACTCCCACCAGGAATAAACATCGCACTGATGCTTGCTGGGCTACTGATTATCCAACGATTTTATATGACGGGGAAAATTTTTCTTATCTCCGGGTTTTCGCTTCTTATTATTTTAAGCCTGCCTGTTACCGCACAAGGACTCAATGCGTTACTTGAAACAGATAGCCCATTAAGCTCAAAAGATATCAACTCAAGCAACGCAAAGGCCATTGTTGTACTGGGTGCAGGGCGTTATGTTAACGCACTTGAATACCCCGAAAAGAAAGATTCAATATCAGCAGGTGCACTGGAACGCCTTCGCTACGGTGTTTATCTTCACAAAAAAACTGGTCTGCCAATACTGGTTTCAGGTGGTAGCCCTCACGGCAGAATGCAGTCTGAAGCATCCATCATGCAGGACGCCCTTAAAAATATTTTCCAGCTAAAAGCAAAATGGCTTGATGTGAACAGTTCAAACACATGGAATAATGCCAGATTTTCTGCCAGAATTTTACAGCCAGAAGATATTAAGGATATTATTCTAGTTACTAACGCCTACCATATTCCTCGCGCAAGGCTGGCCTTTGAACATTTTGGTTTTAACATAACGGCTGCACCGCTGGGCTTCAGCGCAAGCAACCGCGGAGATATTCCCTACACTGTACTTGATTTTTTACCTTCCGCTCACGCAATGAGCAGCTCAAGCTCGGCTTTGCACGAGTTCATTGGTTATACCTGGTATGTTATTCGATATATCTGGACTGACTGAGAACAATAAATCACATCAGATGAAAAAGGAATTCAGGTTAAAGGTTTCTATTTACCTTCAAATATAATTTTCCAGCCTTCTTTATTTTTTTCTAAATAGAGCCGCTTGTCCATATCACTTTTATAATTGTTCGACTGATAAGATTGATGAAAGCGGGCAACAACAATATTTTCCTGGGTTGCAGAGTCGGGATAGGCAAACAGGGAAATATCATTTAATTTAATCTTCTGGTATTTTTTAGAACGTGACACGATCTTTTTCCGCGCCCGCCAGCTACGGATATTATGCCCGCCACTCCAGAAATTATCGGCATAATGATCCAGATATTTATCAACATCCAGACTTTGCCAGTCACTCCGCCATTTTTCCAGCGACACTAAAACATCTTCACGTAAACTACTCCAGGTTGTGTAATCGACCCATTCCAGTGACTCAGCAATAATCATCGGTGTTTTTCCTGGTGTGACCAGGTGCTTAATCGCATTTAAATCAATATTAGGTAGTACAACACAACCTTCACTATCCAGCGGTGGACGGCTATACGAATCACTGGTTGTTCCATGCAGCCATATTCCATAGCCAGTTTTACCTAAACGAATGTCCAACTCATTTGGGTAATTAACAGGAAAAGCACCAATACCATATTTGTCAGGTAAACGCCCATCAGGTATCCAGCGTGTTACAAAATACACACCTTCCGGTGTTTTTAAATCACCTCTAAAAAATTTATTACCACGTAATTTTCCGGTGCTAACGTAAAAATCTTTAACCAGCTTGGGTGGTAATAAATCGCCTTGTCGCTGAAAAACATATAAGCGATTTTTTGACTTATCAATTAAAACAGCAACATTGACTGACTCGGACATCAGCAACAGTGAACGAGGAATTTTTTGTCGCGTTAATTTCTGGTGATAGTTTTCCAGACGAATATTTACTTCATCACGTAACTTGTTTAATTCTGTTTGCAATTCTGCTTTTGCGAAACCAGATAAAATATCGTTGCGACCGACACCCTGTATGGGGCTCACCTGCATTGCTAATAAATCACCTTTTACCAGATGTGCCAGTTTAAATTCAGGGCTCTTATGAATTAAATCATTGAGTAAAATTGATGCTGTTTCAAGATCGCCGGCCTCTATATAAGCAAAGACCTTTAATAAGCTTGCTTCATAATCCTGTGGATAAGCATGAATGCGCTGATCAAGCTCGTCTATTAAACTTACAGGCAGCATTTGTTGCGGTGGGTTAACAGCATCATTAACCTCAACTGGTTTAACGGACTCATTTTTATTCGCAAACGCAAATGTCACAATAAAAACAACCGCTAAAGCAGAAAATAAATAAGTCGATTTTTGAAGGCTACGTTTAATCACTATCGTATCACTGCCACACTTTTCTCTGAAAGAATACGCCAACCATCAGCTGTACGTTGCATTATAAATTGTTTCCTTGTTTTATCGCGATAATTATCGGCACGATAGTCCTGAACAAGTTGAACAACCATTTTATCTTTTTTCTGAGGCTTAACTTCAAAATCATTCAAGCGGACATTTACCCAGCGTGGTTTACGAATACGCATTCGTCGCTGTACAGCCCAAACCTCTTTCGATAATTTTGTTGGTTTAAAATCCTTGCCATAAAAAGATAAATACAAGTCCACTGCCTGAGCAGACCATGCCGCAGCCCAACCTTGCAAAGCATTGATCACTTCATCTTTACTCGCACTCACATCCGGCTGTTTGCTCGCAACTTCGTTTTTAACTTTAGTCACCTGTTTGGCAGATGCAACTAAATTATCAGAAGGCTTGTTGGCGGATGCACTTTCAGCTGCACTCACTTTATCCTGTACTATTTTGTTAGCACTTACTGGTTTTGCCTTTTCTCCTGCACTTGCCATTGTAACAACAGAAGCTTGTGGTGGATTTTGCGCAGGCGTTGCCGAGCGGAGTGCAACATTCAGTGTCTTAAGCTGTGCCGTTTTCGCCTGCACACCCAGTTTTAATGCCTTACTATACGCACCTCTGGCCATTTCAACATAAATGGCACTTAAATTGTCATACAGGGTTTTATATTGCGCATTAGTAGCCATTCCTTTATCCAGAGTCTGGCGAGCCAGCTTAAGCTTACCTTGTCGCGCATAGAGTGAGGCTAAATTATTATATACTTCAGGTTGTGCCGGTTTTGATTTCAGGATGGATTGATACAGTTCAATAGCTGTGTTTACTTTACCTAAGCGGCTAAGTGCCTGTGCACGAATAAACTGCGCTTCAAATTGTGCAGGCATCTCCGTTAAGATGCTGTCGCTCAATTTCAGCGCTTGCTGGTA
>CAZEZI010000019.1:13926-26253 GCA_964516315.1 uncultured Thioalkalispiraceae bacterium | reverse complement strand
GGTGCAGCCGGGCACTTAAACGGAACGGAGCTTACCAGTACAACAATTTTTCCAGATTTAAATTTTAACCGTGCTTCATTGAGTTGTTCGGCTCCCTCTAAAGTATAAAATGTATGGCCAGCTTCAGTTAAACCTGGAATAGTTTCAGCCGCCAGTTCTGCACCTAAAGCAATAACAATATAATCAGCAAACAAGGTTTGTCCGTTTACCTGTATGCTGCGTTGTTCAGCATCAATATGTTCAATCTCCCCCTTTATAATCTGCACACCAAGACTTATTAATTTTGTTCTGGGTCTGGAAATATCTTTTCTGCGGCGTGTACCTGTCATTAGCCATGGAAGTGACGGTGAAAAGACATATTTATCTTCACGCTCGACAAGTACAACACGATGTTCGGGTGCGAGTTGCTTACGCAGTTGGGTGGCAGTAACCACGCCACCAATTCCCCCACCCAGTACAAGTATTGTTTTTCCCTTGCTTGTCTCATTCATCGTACTTTTCTCCATTAAGTTTGACTCACTGCTCATTGATTATAGACTCAAATATCAGCTTTTATGCATCATAGCAACGCTCTCTCTCAATGTTTCAAGATAATCCCTGATTCGTTTTGCATTAGCACCACGATCAATGCGCCCAATACGTGATCTGGAGCGAATATCAACGATTGTCCCCTTATCGGAAGCCGCTATACGTAAAACCACTTCATCTTTAAAGCCAAATAACAAAGAGCTATCGACTGCCTCAATACGTCCTTCAACGGGATCCTTTGCTATCACTTCCCAGCCCTTGCCAGTAACAACAGTTAAAGCCAGTTTAAATGTTTGCTGTTGAGAAATTGGCAATATTAGCGGCGTTATGTCAGGGTAAGCGGCATGTTGAAGCTTCGCTACAGCCGCTCCCGGGTACTCCATTGGAATGGGCACGTCCCAAAAAGAAGGTGCATCCTGTGTGTCGGTACTAATATCATTAATTGCTGGGTAGATCCGGGCACTGTATTCAAATAAAGCTGTTGCTGCAACAATTGGAAGGCTTAACACAATACCAATAATACCCGGCAATAGACCACGTAGCCCTCCTTGCCGGCGCACTTTAAATAAACCATAAACTAATATTATTAAAACAACAATAGCGATATAGGTTGCCCATTCAAATATTAAAAATGCATCAGGATGTCGCCACCAACCTGAGCGGTAACCTGAAATTGATGTTATTGCAGTCATTATCGCGGCAACACCAAGAACAAGTCCGAATAAAACTATTGTTGATATGGGTTTATGCAAAATTTGTTTTTCCATTGTGTTTATACCAGTTAACTAAATTAAGGTTTTTAAAATGATATAACTTGCAACAAAAACCAGAAAAATTCCAAAGCCGCGTTGAAGTAATGCACCCGGTAACCGATTGCTAATAAGGCTACCGATAAAACTGCCAGCAATGGCAATGGCGGCAAAATTCGCCATAAGCATATAGTCTATTTCAACTGCACCCGCATAACCGGCGAACCCGGCGAATGATTTAAGGGCAACGATACTCAGTGAAGTACCCACTGCTTCTTTCATAGAAAGGCCAGACAGCAACACAAGGGCAGGCACAATTAAAAATCCGCCACCCACACCTACAACTCCGGTTAACACACCCACTGTTACACCATGAATAGCAATATGTGTATACTGAAATTCATCACAGTTTCCATCGGGGCATGCCACAGCAGCGGCACCTACTGACTTGTGTTTTTTCTTTAACATTTTCCATGCGGCGGCATACATTACCAGTGCAAAGATTGTTAATTGAACCGTAACAGGGGTAATCACACCCAGTAAGGCGCCAGCATAAGTCCCTATCACCCCAAAAGCACCAAACACGGCCGTTACTTTCAGGTTAACATTGCCTTTACGCCAGTGTTGTATTGAGGTAATCGTTGCTGTAATGGCAACAATACCCAGACTCATAGCGATGGCTGATTTTGGTTCGACATTTAGCAGGTAAAGTAGTGCAGGCGTGGTGGCAATCGAGCCACCACTACCAAAAACACCTAACAATAAACCTGTAAATAAACCGGCAAAAAGGACTGCTAACGACATACATACACCTACTATTCAATTATACACTTGAATAGTAGAATAACGTATATGATGCTAATGTCAAGTCAAACTAGCCAAACTAACAATAAGCACTCTATCTGTTTGATTTATATTGATTTTATATACGCTGTTCAGGAATAGCAACAAAAAATTTAACACCCACACAGCACTAATAACATAGATCACGCTTTAACCAATGATCGAATTTAGCCGGAATGACCCTTCCCACTCAATTCACTCATTAACTTGCTGCTTACACTGCATTAGAATTAATTAACTGCAACTTGCAATAGCAAACTCGCCAACCAGCAACTGCAGCCACCAGGAACTTGCTTAATAGTAATAGATGCATCACTATTTTGCATAATAAAGCTGGAACAATATGATGGGTTATAAAATAAAAGACAGGTTAATTATATGCTGCGATAAGAAGTAAATAAAATAGTATACTCAATATGTTTAACACCTAACAACCACGTGCATGTTTTCGCATACAGTTGCTGGTGGCAATTAATTCAAGGTATAAAAATACATGCAACAAACACAAGCCGCCTTTTCACAACTACGTGAAGATTTACAGTCCGTTATTATCGGCCAGTCCGCATTAATAGACAGGCTGATTATTGGCTTATTAACGGGAGGCCACTTATTACTTGAAGGTCCACCTGGCCTGGCAAAAACAACCGCAGTTAAAGCACTTGCCAGTGGTGTACATGCAAATTTCCAACGCATACAATTTACTCCCGACCTGATGCCGTCCGACATTACAGGTAGTGATATTTTTGATCCCAACACCAGCGAATTTAAATTCTCAGCTGGCCCGCTTTTTAATGAAATTGTATTGGCAGATGAAATTAATCGCGCTCCACCCAAGGTTCAGTCTGCGCTATTAGAAGCAATGGGCGAACATCAGGTATCTGTTGGCAGTACCACGCATGTGCTGCCTGATTTATTTTTTGTCATGGCGACACAAAATCCATTGGAACAAATGGGCACTTACCCTCTGCCGGAAGCACAGCTTGATCGCTTCTTGTTGCATGTGGTAATCGATTACCCTTCCAATGAAGATGAATTACTTATTTTAAAACGTGATAGACAAACTCATTTTGGTGATGACAACTTACTTAGTTCAGGCTTGCTGCAACCCGAAACCGTCTTAAAAGCCCGCCGTCAGGTTGCAGAAATGCATGTTGACGAATCATTGGAAAAATATGTAGTCGATCTTGTAACGGCTACCCGTGATATAAAAAAAATAGACAGTACATGGGCTGGCTATATCGACTCACCTGCTTCACCACGTGCTTCTATTTCTTTACTCCGTGCGGCCAGTGCACTGGCTTATCTGAATGCACGCGATTATCTTATCCCGGATGATATTATTGAAGTTACGCCTGATATTTTACGCCATCGAATTATCCCCAGTTTTACAGCTAAAGCAAATAGCATCACAGCCAATCAACTTATCGATAAAATCATTGATGTTATTAAAGTCCCTTAAGTTTTAAGTGTATGTTCTATTCCATTTTTGCAAACAGGCTTCGAACTTTTTATAAAAAGACAGCCAGCGATGTCAGTCTGTCCGATAATGAAATACGTGTATTGCAGGAGAAGTCTAAAAATAGTCAGTTAACTTATACAGAATCCAGTAAAGCATCTGCAGAAAATATGGCGGGGAACTTACAATCACGGCTACGTGGGTCAGGTGTTGACTTTGAAGAAAATAAACCTTATCAGGCTGGCAGTGATTCGCGTTACATTAACTGGCGAACCTATGCCCGTACTCAACAGCTTTACATTAATATTTACAATGAAGACAAGCGCCCTTCCCTGTATGTTGTTCTGGATCAACGACGCAACATGTATTTCGGAACACGTAAACAACTTAAAATAAAACAAGCTCTAAATATTGCTATATTCTCAATTTTTCAGGCCATACAGCAACAATATACAGTTGCGGGGATGCAAATACTCAAAAAACCACAATGGCATACCGCATATAATAGCCAGAACTCCGTTTTATCTTTTATAAATGCTTTAAATTTACCGTTGCTAAAGCAAAATAAAAATGTGGATGAACCTGCCTTAAACGATATCTTAAGCAAACTACAACTAAAAGATGGTGCCGAACTTATTGTTATCAGTGATTTTCATGATATGGACGATAAAACAATTACTGCTTTATATACAATAAGTAGAAAACACAAAATAAATCTAATTCAGGTTCTGGATCCAGTTGAAGTTGAGCTGCCAAATCAGGGACACTTTTATATAAAAGGCGAAGCAGATGCAGAACCTCTTCTGCTCGACTGTAATAATAAAAAAATTAAAATTCTGTACAAGAGCAGACTCAGTGAAAAATTCACCCGACATAAATCCCAATGTCAGAATATGGGTGTTCAGTTTAATCAATATTTAACAACTGATGATATTTACAGGAATTAGAAAATGAACAAACCCGATAAAAATAATTACACATGGATAGACATTGTCGAACCTGAGATTATTGCCAAAACAATGCCTGCATGGGAATACCTGCTGATTGTTTTAACAACCGTTATCGTACTATTTTTTGTTATCCGATATTTCAATATTCATCTTCGCTTTAAACTCTGGCTTCTAAATTACAATCTTGCCCACAGTGCTAATACAAAAGAAACAGCCAAAAAAATACTGGCCTTATTTAAACTGGAAAAAAACACTCATTATATAGAGGCAACACTCCAGGTAAACAAAGAGTCAGGCATTAACTGCAGACTGGAATTACTTAAAGCCTGTTATGCAGACACTGCAGCGGATCGCCAGCATATTCTCTCATTACTTAAAACTGTCAGTAAATGGTTGCGCTAACAGCATGAATTACATGACCCACATTGAATCAGTTTCTTTTTCCCAACCAGCATGGTTTTATATCTTTATTATATTCTCCTTTTTATTCCTGATCACAAAACAAATCACGATCAACAACCTGTTGCAACGCTTAACCTTTAAATACACCTATCACCATCCTTATTATCCATTACTGGTACAGATAATAAATCAGCAAAAACAACCTCAGCAACGTAAAACTGTTGCTTTTAATAAAATAGTATATCTAGTACTAACAGGGCTGCTATTTATCTCTTTGGCAGAACCTTATAAAACAGGGAAAAAAATCCCCGAGCCGCCAGATAATCGAGATATTGCTTTTCTTGTCGACAATGAAGTGAGCATGGTATTAAAGGATTATTTTATTGATAAAAAACGTGTCGACCGACTGACAATGGTAAAAAGTGTACTGTTAAATTTTACAAACAAACTCGCAGGTAACCGTATAAGCCTTATTACCTACTCGGAAGAAGCCCATACCCTTTTGCCCTTCACCACAGATTCCGGTTTGGTAAAAGCAATGATCCCCAGAATTGAGGCCACATTAACAGGTCGCACCAGCAACCCTCAAAAGGCTTTGTTATATACACTTAATTATTTACACAATACTCGCCTGAACACAGAAGCAACAAATCCAAGCATTGTTCTTATCACAGGTGTACTTCGACCGCCTCGTGATATCGATCCCGATATAGTTGCAAAATATATAAAACAAAAAGGCTATAAACTTTATGTTATCGCTATTGGTTCAAGCACATACAATGCTTCTGATATTGATAATTCAACATTAATTTACCATCCTGCCAGCTTTGAACGCCTTAAAAGCATTGCACGCTCAGCAGACGGGGAATTTTACTGGGCTAAAAGTACCGCCTCATTAGCCGGTGTAATACAGAAAATACTGAAATCCAGGAAAACAAAAATAAAATCCGAACCTGAATATATTAAAACTCCCTTGTTTCAGTGGCCATTGGGCTTATTTTTAATTTTAGTATTTTCTCACTATTTAATAAGATCAGCATCATTCAGGAAAAACAATGTCTGATCTTGTTAAACTATTAAATTTCAGCAACCCTTACTTTCTTTCAGGGATTGCTATACCCGCAATTGTTCTTACAATCTCCTATTTAAGAAATATTATTTCAACCAATCGTTACTGTGACAAAGCGTTACTTCCATGGGTTATTGAAAGCAATACAGAGTCACCAATAAACAAGCTGCTGCATGGGAAAACACTGTCAATAATTTCCTGGAGTCTGTTTTGCATTGCATTAGCCGGGCCACGTATAAATATCGATGAACGCTCACCTGCAACTAAGAAAAGTTATGACCATGCAACCGTTATTGTTCTGGACGTATCCAGATCAATGTTGGCGGAAGATGTCTATCCAAATAGAATATCAAAGGCAAAATTACTCATTAACACTCTGCTTAGCAGATCATCTCAGCAACTATACAGTTTGGTTATCTATGCCAATAACGCCCATACTGTTATTCCGCTAACTTATGATAAAAATGTAATCAGAAGTGTTCTCCACTCCATTCAACCAAATATGCTACCCATTGAGGGTTCAAATTTTGAGTCAGGACTTAATTTGGCAACAACATTATTAAATGCGTCAAAAATTAAAAACAAGTCGATTATTTTGTTAAGCGATGGAGACTTTACTCAAAATGAAGAATCTCTAACTCTCGATACAACCAGCACAGTCATGATAAGTATTTTTGGTATTGGAACCAGCGAGGGACAAGCCATTCCCCTTAAAAAGGGAGGCTGGCTATCTTTTAATAACCGCCCGGTGATCAGCCGCCTCAATGAAGTTAATCTGAAAAAAATCGCAAAATACTATGGTGGAATATATCAAACGGTTAAGGCTGAACTTAATCAAGAAACCATTAAACTTGCCGCACTATCAACAGGCACTACGTCAAGAGAACCTTCAAGCAATACCATTACAATCTGGAAACAGCTATACAGCTGGTTTTTAATCCCGGCACTGTTTCTTTACCTGCTTGCTACAGTGTCAATAAATAACCCAATTATTCTATTGCGCTCCAGACCAGGGGCAACCAGCCAAAAGATGACTACAACATATATTGGCATTGGGCTATTTCTTATGCTTTTTACTGTGCCCTATGTAGCGGAGGCAAATGAATCTGATCGAAATAAAATATATATAGCACAGGCAACTACCGCGTACTTCAATAAAAATTATATAAAAGCTGAAGCGCTGTATAAAAAGGCTACTGGGTTTGATGCTATTTTTGGTCGAGCCAATTCTTTATATAAGCAAAAAAATTACCAGAATGCCATTCACTTGTATATACAGGCGGTATTAGCAACAAATATAAACCACCAACGGGCGCTTGCATTATTCAACCTCGCAAACAGTTATTATATTATTGGCGATTATCCCCAGGCCATTAATTTATATCGTGACACCCTTAAATATAATCCCTCATTTAACAGAGCAAAAATTAATTTAAAATATGCGATTGCATTAGACAAAAGGGTTAAACGTGCCCTGGCACTTCGTAAAGGCAAGAAGGAATCTGTATCACCCAGAGCTGGATCGGGCTCGCGTTCGTCCCGCGTTGAACAAGGCGTCGATGTTGGTTCATCGAAAGTATCATTAGGTGATAGTGAAGAGAAATTTACATTCTATAACTTACCCTTAAATGATGAGCTAACTAACAAGCTAATAAACAGAGGGATAAAACACTCAAGAATCAGCACCACTCTAACAGACAAAACAACGTCAAATAAAAACTGGAATTTTGAATATACAACGCTCGACATGGTTGAGCTTCTTGTAAAACAGGAGAAAATTAATAACTTTAATTTATGGAAACGATTATTTGAGATTGAGGAAGGTTTTCCGGCACCTGTAGAAGAACCACATATAAAACAGGGGGTAAACCCATGGTAACCTCCATACAATTAATTATGAAACTTATGCTAATGCTATCCCTGCTAGTTACATTCAATAGTCATGCCGCAGAGCTGATAAACCCGATTAAATTAACTGCTCAGAAAAGAACGGTAGAATATGGGAAATCATTAAAAATTGAAATTAAAATACTGGCGAAGGAAAGTATTAATATACCCAGGCTGCTTAAACCTCTGGAAAATAACTTTTTATACTCAATAACAGATCGTATTGCAGACAAGCAATATATTCTGCACAAAATAAAATTATTGCCATTGCAGGAGGGAATACTTCTTATACCCTCTTTGCACTACAGGCAATATAAAACGCAACCTGTAAATATTACCGTTACTTCACCACTATCAAAGAACAATCAAGCTATTTTAGTTAAACTTAAGCAGACTAATTCAACCCCATGGGTTAGAGAGCAAACCAGAATAGTAGCAACAATAACCACTACCGATAAAAATATAATATTAAACAATAAAAACATTATACAAAAAGGCAGCGAAAGTTATTTAATCCCGCAATCCACCAGAAAAGTTATAATAAACGACAGGGTATTTTATGAGCATAAAACAGGCTGGAATATTTTTTTCCTGTACAAGCAGAAAGCCAGTCTGGATTTACCTGCTATTGAATACATAAAAGACGGTATTCCGCTATATAAATTTCACTTCCAGAAAATTAAAATAAATATCAGGAAACTTCCTGTTTATGTTAGCCCAACTACCCCTGTTGGCAAACTATCATTAACTGCACGCTATCTGGAATTACCCAAAACACTATTACAACCGGGTATGACAGCTATTGTTCAATATTCACTAATTGGCAGGCGCATTCCAGCAAAGTGGCTACCATCGTTATCACAGAAATACAGTGTAACACATAACCCTGAAATAAATTTTTCACCTATCAGGACAAACCTGACCACACAAATCGTTAATACTAATATTAAAGGTAGTAAAATTTCGGATATTGCATTCACCCCGCACTCAAATGGACAACTGCCTGTTCAAGATATTCAACTGCAATATTTTGATCCAGAGACAGGGTTGTTAAAATCCATAGTCTACCAACATAAGTCATTACTTGTATTACACTGGATTCTACAACTTACTCTGTTAGTTATAATAGTTTCTGGCATGTATTTTCTGATAACAAAGACGGTTTGTTTTACTACTCAATGGTTCAAGAGATACAGGCACCGGGTACAATGCAGAACCAGAATAAGCCGTGCAGAAACTTTTTCAGACATCCGCCTTGCTTTGCAGGATTTTTCCCTGGCAGAGAAATGGCCGGTTAATATAACGTTAAACCAGTGGCTTTATCGAGTTCGTGATAAATATAAAATACCCGATAGCTTGTCAGAAATATGCAATACCTTGAACCAGAATTTATATGCAATGGATTGTCAGCCAACAACAGAAGATATTGAAGCACTAAAAGTAGTACTTTTAGATATATTAAAACGGTTAACAAAAAAACCAGGGAAGAGGAAAATATACTTTAATAGAGCAAGTTTTAGTTAAGCTTATTTTTACCAACCGGATTCAAAGGCATAGCAATGGTGGAAACGCCCTCTTCATTCAGGTTTTTAATTTCATTCTGAGTAGCCTGTCCATAAATATTTTTCGACTCAGATTCACCATAATAAATTTTACGTGCTTCTTCAGGAAAATCCTTACCAACATAAGTAAAGTTTTCTTCAACATAATTTGATATTTTCTCAAAGAACTGTTCAGAAATCATTTTTATTTCTTGTGGGCTAACCGCTGTTGAGTCACTCTTTCTGAAACCCGTTTCAGATCTGGCTGAAAGGGTATTGATTCGGCTTGCTGTGGGGCTTTTTAGAATATCTTCACTGCCACATTGTGGGCAACTGATCAGATTATATTTTAGTTGACGATCAAATTCATCTTTATTTTTAAACCAGCCTTCGAAATGATGTTCGGAACCGCACTTAAGATTAAATATTATCATACTGTTACTGCTGTTTTAGCTCTAAATTTCCCGCCCACTTGCGGCGGGCACAAACGTTGGGGTTTCCAAAGGGGTATATAATTGATTTATGCCTGGCGGGGAATATCAAGGATATTTATATTCTCATTGTTATCATCTTTAGCAACAGCAATATTTTTTGCTTTAAAGATTAAGGTATATTCACCCATTTCAATTATTGCACCATCAGTTAATTGTTGCATATCAATACGCTTATTATCAACATATGTTCCATTCTTGCTGTTCATATCGCGAATGAAAAAATCATTTTCATGGTAAATAATTATTGCATGTTGCCGACTAATTTTATCACTTTTAATTCGTATATCATTATCAGAATGTCGACCAATATGCAGACGTTTTTTATTAATTAAATATTCCTGAATGTAAGTTCCATTTTTGCTTAATATAATAAAAAACTCATAAGCATTGCTGATTTTGGTTTCAGTAAATTTAAATATTTTACCAGTTGGTTCCATACCAAACGGAACCCACTGCAATTCTTCTACTGCAGACTCAACAATACCGGCATTAACTATTTTCTTGTTTTCAACATAGGCCGCTAGTAGTGCATGGTCAAATAAAACATTGATTAGTCGCGCCCGACCGCCGGTATAAAGATAAATTAAAGGGATAACATCCGCAGTAAATTCAACTTCATGGGAAGGACCGGCTATTTTTAAACGATGTGAAATATAACTTTTTATTTCTTCTTTTAACATTGCTTCCAGATGGTAACGTAGTTTTATTTTACGCTTTAAAGAAGATAATTCGTTTGCTTCCAGTGTTGCCGAAAATTCTGGTTGACCTATTAAAATTATACGCAGTAAAGGTACACCATCAATAGATTGTAACTCTGACAGGGTTTTAACTAACTGCAAAACATCAGTTTTTAGATTTTGTGCTTCATCTACAATGAGCACCACTTTTTTCTTAGCCTGATGTTGCTCAATTAAATATTCGGTTAATTTTTCGAGAAGTTCAGACTTACTGTTAACAAATAAGTTAATCCCAAACTCAAGTAACAGCATTTGTAAAAATTCATTTGGACTTAACTGTGTTTGGTGTATCTTTGCAACCAGATAGCCAGGGCCAAGAGTCGACATAAAAGCCTGACTTAAGGTTGTTTTTCCAGAACCTATTTCACCCGTCAAAACGCAAAGATTTTCTGCATCAGAGCGAATTAAATTTTTAAACATCGCAAGTGCTGCCGAATGACCTTCACTGTTAAACAAAAACTTGTGATCAGAATTCAGCTTAAAGGGACGTTCATTTAAATTAAAAAAGTTTAAATACATTTGACTACGTGTTTGTATATTAGAATAACCCTATGATACACAATTCTTCACTGAATATATGGTCAAAATATAACATTTTGCTGATTTTTCGCGTATTTTAGCAACCTTTTTAGTGATTGTTTAGATCAGCTAAGTCGCTGAAAAATAAAATATTTTCTGCCTTTATGATGGCTATTTATGAAATTTATATCTAAGCTATTGATATTTATATAAAAATCATAAAGAAAAGTCCAGAATGCCCGGGGCAAATTTTTGAAGTTTATCCAGATCTGAGGGGGTGTCAATATCCCATAACTCTTCAAGAACATTGTAAGCAATACCTTTGTGCTGAACCTTTAAGAGGGTTTGCTGGAAAACACGACTGCTCCCCCAACTAATGTTTTCGAATATAGCGGGATAATGCTGATTCGCCCCAATTAAAACATAACCACCATCAGCCGCTGGACCAATAACAAGTGACTCTGTATTTAAACAGATAATCGCTATTTTGATATATGTTTCTGAATACAAAATACAATCCGATCCAATAATAATTACACTCGAAACATCCTCTAATGTCTGCTGCATTGCATTCGACATCCGTTCACCTAAAGTATTCCCCTGTTGTGTATGAACAGCCACGCTAACATCCTTCTCAACAAATAAATCTGAAAAACAGGAAGTTGGCTCACTCTGCCATATTTCAAAGGGGCAAAGATTAAATTCAGCCAGATCAGCTATTATTTTTTTTATCAGCCATGCCTGTAACTGTGCCGCACCCTCTTCACCTAAAACAGGAACCAGGCGTGACTTACATTTACCCGCAATGGGTGGTTTTGTGAAAACAAGAATTTTTGTATCAGGAAAAGTGAAGCTCATACTATTTATAATACTGTTTTACCAACTGACTGGCTGGCACACCAAAGAAATATAATAAACGTAATCGCCACATTAATAAAATCGTCCGAATGTAACCTTGCGTCTCCCATCGCCGACTTGATGATATAACCGGAACTCCCACACAGGCAGGGCGGGATATTTTTTTTAAAGATTTAGATAGCTCAATATCTTCCATTAAAGGAATTTCCTTAAAACCATTAATCGAATTAAAAGTTTTACGATAAACAAAAATAGCCTGATCACCCGTTGCAATGCCTGACAAACAAGAGCGTA
>CAZEZI010000019.1:0-13826 GCA_964516315.1 uncultured Thioalkalispiraceae bacterium | reverse complement strand
CGATAAACAAAAATAGCCTGATCACCCGTTGCAATGCCTGACAAACAAGAGCGTATATTCATAAAAAATTCAATCAAACGCAAAACTACATGTGTACCCGTTAATTTAATATTAAAACGCCCCCAGTTTTTGTTATTTAAAGCAGTACAAACAAGCAGCCCAGCCTGATCCGGTAAAATCGTATCCGCATGTAAAAAAACAAGAATATCATTTGAGGCATGTTTAGCCCCCAGGTTCATTTGTTTTGCACGCCCTTTACCCGAGTTAAAAACCTTATCGGTATATTGTTTACAAATAGAAAGTGTTTGATCTGTACTACCACCATCGACAATAATAATTTCATGGCCATTATCTTTTAAGGCATATAGTGCGGATAATGTGTTCTTTATCGATGCCGCTTCATTAAGTGTCGGAATAATAATAGAAAGTTGTGGCATATCTAAAATAGCGGATTAACCACAGCAAGAGGAGGAGGTTCCACCCGAATCATTCCCGGAGCCAATTTTAGAATCTTTAATCGCGCGTACCATAAATAGTGTGTCTGACCATGTTGGCGCACAACAGGAATTTTTATGTGGTGCTATAAAAACAAAGTCCATTGCCAATGCACTGTTACGTAAGGCATTAAAATGAATATTACTAACAGCCGTACGGTCGCCTCGATCAAAAACATAGCCTTTATCATCCGTAACCGATGCATAAGGACCTTTATATAAAACAGTATGCCCTTCATCCAGAGCAACTGTTTGTTCTGCTTTAATCGCCGTTAATGTAACGGAGCGAAATTCAATGTTATTAATTATTTTCCATGGTGTATCGTCCCATTTGCCATAGGCGACCGAATAAAAACCGGCATCAATAAATTTTTGTATAAATTCTTTTTCCTGAAACACACCGGAAATACAACCACTCCAGAGTTCAGGATCGGCCTTCATTTCATCAGATACAAATTCATCACTGATAATATCAGAGATAGCAACGCGACCACCGGGTTTTAATACCCGGAATATTTCGCTGATTAATTGTAATTTTTGTGTATCGTCGACAAGATTTAATACACAATTTGAAATGATTAAATCAATTGAATTATCGGCAATAAGTGGCTGAGTCTGTTTTTGTTTTATTTGCCAGGCATCAAACTTTTCCAGATCACTTTTATTATTAATTGGCCGTTCTTTTAAATAAGTATCGGCCGCATTTAAATCCAGTGCTAAATCCTGAATATGTCCGTAATAAAAAGTAACCCGATCACCACCGATTTTCCTGGCCATCTCGGCTTTGTATTTCTGTGCAAGGTTTAGCATATCGGGATTCATATCCAGACCAATCACATGCCCCGACTCCCCCACTAACTGGGCTGCAATATAACAAATCTTTCCACCACCACTGCCAAGGTCAAGAACCGTATCGCCTTTACGTACGTAACGAGATGGATCACCACAACCATAATCACGTTCCAGGATTTCTTTTGGTAAAATTTTTAACAAGTCGGTATTGTAGTCAACGGGGCAACATAAATCGGTTTGCTGAGACTTTGCGCCTTCTGAATAACGTTCTAATACGGATGATTTTACGTCCATACCTTCAAAACTCCTAATCTAGTAATGCGCCGCCACAACTGCTGCCCTGCCCTGCAGTGCAACCGTAACAATGGTCGGCAATATAAATGGGTAATTCTTTTAACGTGCTACTGTCAATCGAATCCAGATGCAGATTCCTGTTTAAGGCATCTTTAATTGGTAAGTTTAACATCTGGTTAAAGTCACAGTCATATAAATAGCCCTGCCAGTCCACACTCACCATTGAGCGGCACATCACTGTGGATAAATTTGTTTGCTGGTGCGCAGACTTTAATAGCAACATATATTCTTCAAATGTACCTTTTGATAACAATGTACTACCAAAACGTTTAATCGGCATATTGGTAATGGTATATAACGAATTAAATACGATACCATGCTCGTTAAACAATTTTTCTTTATAGTCACGTTCTAAATCCTGTTGCGATGGCGGTAAAAATGCCCCCCCTGGATTATAAACCAGATTAAGTTGCAACGATGATTCTTGCTGTCCGTAGCCAAGTTCATTTAAAATTTTCAGGCCTTGTAGACTTTTCTGGTAAACACCTTTACCACGTTGGCTATCCACATTGTTTTCTGTATAACAAGGTAATGAAGCAACCACTTCAACTTTATTGTTTGCTAAAAAGCTGGCTAAATCCTGCTGATCGGGTTCGGTTAATATTGTTAAATTACATCTATCTATAATATGGACGGACATACGCGAAGCCTGTTCAACCAGATAGCGAAAGTGGGGATTAAGCTCAGGTGCACCCCCGGTCAAATCAAGGGTAGTAATGTTTAGTTTGCTGATGGCATTAACGACCGAATAAATCGTTTCCTCTGACATCACTTCTTTTCGATTAGGCCCGGCATTCACATGGCAATGCAAACACTGCTGATTGCATTTGTAACCCAGATTAACCTGCAATATTTCAAGCTTCTGGCGTGCAATGGATGGAAAATCGGATGGTAATAATTTTTTCAGGGTATCAAGCATTTCTAACGGACTTTAATTGTGTTTAACGAGCTAAGACTAAGGTATAACGAAATAGTTCATACAAGGCAGATCTAATATCTGGCGCAATATTAGAGTTTACTAAAGTAATGCTTTATAATCGAACTAAATATCATTATGACACACTATACTGGAGTACAACATGCGCTGGATACAATCCCTGAGCTGGCCACTGATTATTATATTGACATTGACATTAGGCCTGGCGCCTTTTACGCCCGAGCCGCATCTGCATGAAAAGATAACCATGCTGCTTAATGGGGAATTAAGCAAACCCATTGATATTTTTGACTTATTTCTACACGGCACGCCCTGGGCACTGTTTATTTTAAAAGTAAGTACATTATTTTCAGCCACAAATAACAGTAGCTCTAAAGAATAGCATCAGCACACCCTGCTTGCGTGACCAACCAATATGCTACAATAGGTTCAGGTGCAACACTCTAAAGCAGGTATAATATAGTATGAAAAATCACAGCTTGTTCAGTTTTGGTTCTGGCATTAATCCCTTTTACCTTATCGACAAATGGTTAAACCCATACGCATATACCGACGATATCACCTTAAATGACAAAACAATGTCAATCGAGTGGACTCAACGCGCACAACGTGAATTTTTAAAAAAAACCAAACCTTTAATTGTTGAAATGCAATTGTATTTTTCATGTGTTGTTAAAAAGCGGGTTTTGTTTACCGAAACTGCTAATTTTAATAGCGCCGTTGTTAATAACAAGTTAAGTGTTGCTTTTCACCCGGTTGAATCCGCTTCCTGCGACCCGGTTGAATTTGCAAAAAACTTTCCGGAAAAAAGAAGATTTGATTCCAGTGCATCACAAAAAATGCACCCTAAACATTTAAAACTCGATTATAAAAATCAGGCATGGCAAGGTGAGTTTAGTATTTAAATTCTCATATGTAGTCCATTGGCATCGCCCTGACCTGCCGTTGTTGTTAAAATAAAATACACCATGCCAATCACCCTGATCTACTCACCACCGTCAGAACAACCAAAAATTCTGCACATTGATGATGATATTATCGTTGTCAACAAACCCGCCGGTTTATTGAGCGTGCCTGGACGCGGAGCAGACAAACAGGATTGTTTGATTTCCCGTATACGTCTAAGCTATCCTGAAGCACTTATTGTGCACCGACTCGACATGCCAACATCAGGCATTTTACTATTGGCCAGAAACCCGGAAACACACCGGCAACTTAGCAAGCAATTTGAACAAAGAAAAATTACAAAAGAATACATGGCGGTTGTGCAAGGCTGTGTTAAGGATATTTGTGGTGAAATAGATTTACCGTTAATAACCGACTGGCCAAATCGACCAAAACAAAAAGTCGATCATAAAAGCGGTAAACCGTCATTAACCCACTACGAGGTTTTATCCGTTGACACTAAGCAACAAACAACACGTTTAAAACTCATCCCTGTTACTGGTCGCTCACATCAGCTAAGAGTACATTTATTATCAATGGGGCATATTATTAAAGGTGATGCACTTTATTCGAAAGTTGAAGCAAAAAATAATATTCGGTTACATTTGCATGCCAGCAAGATTATATTCAAACACCCTGCGACGGATAAAACTTTAGTCATTAACAGTAATAGCCCTTTTTAATAATCGAATATTTTTTTATCCAGCATAGTTTGCCAGAGTTTTTTCCACACCGTCCAGTTATGCCCGCCTTTTTCAATAAATACATTATTCTTATCCAGCAAGCTGGCCAAAAAACGATGCATATCACTGAATCTGTCACTATTACCATAAGCAAGAAATAAATTTTCCTTACCGTTCTTGCTTTGTGTCTCGTTCAATAAATATTGCCATAAGCGAATGGTTTTATCACTGCTGTTGTTGTTTAATTCAGACCAGACATAGGGTGTCCCATCTGTCAGCAAACCTTCAATTTCATACTGAGACCCCAGATAAGGTGCGATAAGTACCATACCATTAATATTACCTGCAAAAGATTTGTTATACTTTATTGCGCTCAAGCCGCCAAGAGAGACACCTGTAAACCATATTTTTTTATAACCCTCACGACGAGCAGGTAAAATAATTTCATTCTGTATCCGTTCAGCAATATTATCGTCTTCAATATAAGCAAAGCGGGTATCAACCAGCGTAATATCAACATCAGGGTATTTATCCTGAAACATCTGTACAAAACCATGTTGTACAAAATCACTGCCGGGGCTATTAATACCGGGAAACATCACTAACAAGTCAGATGTAGGCTTGCCACTGAATATTTTATTCAAGGTTAACGGTAATTGGCTATTACCATTGGAAGCACACGAAGCAATTGTGCTAATGGCAAAGAAAACGAGAAACAGGGAATGTAATTTGTTCATGTTCCATTATTCTAGAAGAACTTAGGGCACAAATAAATAAATTTCCGAATTTTATATAGCTACAGGATTGGTGATTTAAAACAGGCCCTGCTATATAACAGAACCTGCCTTACATTAAACCTTAAACCGTGAAATAACTTGTTGCATAGATGAAGATAAAGCACCAACCTGCTCGGCTGCTGCACTGGTCTCCTGTGTATTTTGCAGGGTGGCACTGGCCTCAGAACTGATTTGCACCACACTGCGGTTCATTTCTTCTGCAACCGAACTCTGTTCTTCTGCTGCCGTTGCAATTTGCGTGTTCATTTCACTGATAGAAGCAACTGCACGGGTAATTTCATCAATCGCATTACTGGCTTTACTTGCCTGTTCAACACTGCTTTGTGCTTGCACATGCCCTTGTTCCATTGCGGTCACAGCATCACTTGCGCCCGTTTTCAGCTTATCCAGCATAGCACTAATTTCTTCAGTCGAGTCTTGTGTGCGTGCAGCTAATGTACGCACTTCATCTGCAACTACCGCAAAACCTCGACCTTGCTCACCCGCTCGTGCAGCTTCAATCGCAGCATTGAGTGCTAACAAATTCGTTTGTTCTGCAATGCCATTGATTACTTCAATAATATTGTCAACGCTGTTGATATCTTCACCCAGGCGGTTAATTGTTTGCGATGCCTGTTCTATTCCATCAGCCAGTTTGGTAATACTATTCATATTCTCGGAAACTAAACTATGCCCTTGCGCTGCAGCGGTATCTGCATTGGTTGCAGCCGATGCGGCAAGGCTGGCATTTTGTGCAACTTCCTGTACGGTCGCACTCATCTGGTTCATCGCAGTTGCAACCTGCTCGGTTTCAACACGCTGGTTTTCCATCCCCTGGTTGGTTTGTGTTGCTGCGTTTTGCAGTTGCCCAGAAGCAGCCGATAGCTCACTTGCAGAAGTTGAAACTTGCTGAATAATATCCTGTAAGCTTGTGTCCATTTCATTAATAGACTGGGTGAGTTCGGCTAATTCATCATTGCCACGAACTGGAATAGCCGTTCCGGTTAAGTCACCACCGGCTATTTCTTTGGCTCGATCAACAACACGTTGCAATGGTGTTGTAATCGAATTACTGATGTACATCGCAACCGCAATACCAATAATAACACCAATAAGTGAACCTACTATTATCATCATTTCCATTGAGGCTGATTCCGCTTCCAGCTCAGCTTCATCCGCCTTTTCAAGTTCTAGCTGGTTCGCTTGCATGGTTTGTAAAATATTCATAATGGCTTTAGCTTTGGGTGCTGCTCTGGTGCCTAATAAGGAATTAGCCTGGTTCCAGTCATCTGCGCTACGTTGCTTAAACATAATGGGTGGGTATTTGGAAAAATCGTTTCGATGTTTTTTGTAGTTGTTCCACAGCGTACGCTGTGAGGCAGACATGATGTCGGTCATTGCCGATATCTGGTTAAATCGTGTTGAGTTGAGTTTCCATTTCTCATTGAAGATGTCCTGAAATTTTGTATCACCCGATAATAGATAAGCTCGAATATTCGCCAGACCAATAGCAAACGAGCCTCGGCTGTCTGCCATTAATTTTAGTAATTTTTTGCGCTCTGGCGTTGCTTCCAATGTGGATTCTTCATCTATTAATGCAGTTATCGCAGACAACACCAATTTTGCATGGGGTGCGGCCTCGGTTAATAGCGTTTTAAAGGCCGGTATGTTCTCCACTGTATGGGAAATATTTTCTACTTCCTGTTGCGCTTTACGGAAGCCTTCGATATGGCCTTCCATTTCCTTGAGCCTTTTAATGTTCTCGGGATTAATCCAGCTTTTGGAAAACTCCCGCATTTGCGCCATTGCGTTATCAATGTCTTGCCAACCGGCCTGGCGTACTTTTTTCATCGCTTCGCCCTTTTCAGGGTTTTCACCTAAAATCATATAACCGCGCAGCCCAGCCAGTGAAAGATTAATACCGTTTTCCAGTTGTGCACCGGCTAAAACGGTGGGTACACGCGTGTGTAGTAAGCTGTCTTCAATTTCTTCAATGTGCGCCATGCCAACAAAAGTTTTCACCGAGATTGCCACCATAATAAAAATAAGTGTTCCAAAGCCTAGCAATAATTTATTTTTAACCGTAAGCTTAATGTTCATTTTGAGTTTCATCTTTCTTAATCCTTCAATTTATGACATTTAAGGTGATGCGGTTAGTTGGGGGGGGCTAATTACATCAATAATCAATGATTTTAGCGGTCACTCAATAGCGAACCTTTAGCGCTTAATGGCTATTTTGCATACAAAAACCGCAAATTTTGCATTAAGACCAGTTACAGACCACTAAAAACACCTCTTAGCTTAATCTGCTATGATGCGTTTCATTTATTTCCACTATCCTGACCCCAACTTTTTCGAGCCCCAAATGACAACCACCGCCTTTTCTTCGCTGCCCTTATCGCCCGAATTTTTAGCCAATATTGGGTCTTTGGGATACCAGTCCATGACCCCGATACAGGCCCAAAGCCTGGCACCAATATTAAAAGGTAAAGACTTGCTGGCACAGGCCAAAACCGGCAGTGGCAAAACTGCGGCCTTTGCCATTGGTTTATTACACCAGCTCGAGCCCCGCAGCTATCAAACACAGGCACTGGTACTTTGCCCCACCCGTGAATTGGCCGACCAGGTGAGCAAAGAAGTACGGCGTCTGGCACGCGCCATTCCCAACACTAAAATTATCAGCTTATGTGGTGGTAAACCCATCGCCCCGCAACTAGCTTCACTGGAACACAACCCGCACATTGTGGTGGGCACACCGGGGCGGGTTTTAAAACACTTACAAAAGGGTTCTTTAGAACTCGATAACTTGAAAACACTGGTACTCGATGAAGCCGACCGTATGTTAGATATGGGTTTTCAGGAAGATATTCTGCGAATTATTAACTTTACCCCTTCACAAAGACAAACCCTGTTGTTCTCGGCAACCTATCCGGATGGTATAAAAAAAATCAGTGATGCCATTCAAATGAATCCTGTCGACGTTCGCGTCGAAACCACCCACAGCAACAATAAAATTAAACAGATCTTTTATGAAATACAAAAAGGTGAGCGAATCAAAACACTCATTGCCTTATTACAACATTACAAACCGGAATCGACCGTGGTGTTTTGTAATCGAAAACAGCAATGTCAGGAACTGGCAAACGAATTATGGCAACAGGGCTTTCATGCCCTGGCTTTGCATGGCGACCTGGAACAAAAAGACCGCGATCAGGTGCTGGTGCAGTTTTCCAATAAAAGCAGCTCGGTATTAATCGCAACCGATGTGGCAGCACGCGGGCTGGACATAAAAGATCTGCAAGCAGTGATTAACTTTGAGTTACCGCATGATCCGGAAATACACATTCACCGTATCGGCCGCACTGGCCGAGCAGGCAATGAAGGTTTAGCCTTGAGTTTATTTATGGCATCCGAAGCGCCCAAAGTTAATAGTATCGAAGAATACCAGAATGCTGCGGTTAAAATTAAAAAGCCAACTTCACTTAGCCCACGGAAAAGTTTTAAACCAACACCACCGATGGCCACACTCAGCATTAATGCTGGCCGTAAAAATAAAATACGTGCAGGTGACATACTTGGTGCATTGACAGCAAACACCAGCTTACAGGGAAAGCAAATTGGTAAAATTGATATTTTCGACACACTGGCATACGTTGCTATCGAACGCGCTGTCGCAAAACAGGCCTTAAGCATTTTATCCGAAGGTAAAATTAAAGGCCGAAAATTTAGAGCAAAAAAACTGCGCTAACTTATGCCGATGTAATATCTGGATGAAAACCCCGCGAGCGCAATGTTTCCAGCACCAAACCCGGTAAAGTTGCATGAGGTTCATAATCAATCGTTAAATCATGTTCATCATGGCGAGGATGTTCAACATCGGTAACATGGGGTATAGCCAGTATATCTCGTTTGAGTTTGACTACTTCCTGTGTACTAAGCGCTTCATTGATGTAAACAGTAATGCTGTTCATTATCAGTCACTCCCGAAATTGTGTTGTTTATATAACTAGGAATAGTCGTTCTTGAAATGATTGCAAGCAGTCGCTGATAATGAATACCGTTAGCGTGATCTATGTCAATATAAGTGACCGGGGTAATTTATATTTAATTTAAGCAAAACAGAATATTATTGATCAAGATCAACCCAGCCACTGGTTAACAAGGTTAGTTTATGCCTTGCGACTAACTCCAGTAAAAAGGCTCAATATGACAAAGCTTGCATTTAACCCCCACGCCAGAAACAGTCCCTTTTATCTTGAAAATAAGGACATTTACGAAGCATGGCGAGATCGAAAACTCACCGGCTACCCTCAGGATATTGGTGATCTGGTAGTTGAAGTTAATGACCCGCGTACACTTACAAAATCTGAGCATCAGGCCTTACTGCAACACTGCCGCAAAACCAATATGGTTATTTATGCCAGCAAAACAGGCTCAAGCCCGGACCCTGAAATCCCGTTATCAGTCGGTCGTTACTTTGGTACAAACAACCTTGATAGCAACTGGCTGGCAGACGACAGCGGCTTAACATCACTCACCGTTGCAACCGAAGGCGTAAGGCAACGTTATATTCCATACACTAATCATGCGATAAACTGGCACACCGATGGCTATTACAATACAAATAACAGGCAAATCAATGCCCTGTTACTGCATGTTGTACAACGTGCAGCACAAGGTGGTGAAAATGCGTTAATGGATCACGAAATAGCCTATATTATGCTACGAGAAAAAAATCCAGATTATATTCGTGCGCTTATGGGGCCAAAAGTGCTAACCATTCCAGCTCGAATTGAAGCCGGTAAAATTGCACGCGCAGAAGAGTCGGGCCCGGTATTCAGTATCACAGCAAGTGGCAACCTCCATATGCGTTACACCATTCGTACTAACAATGTTATCTGGAGTAATGATGCCTTAACCCTTGAAGCGCTCGATTGCTTGAAAAAAATTCTTAACAGTTTATCACCCTATATTTTTCGTGGGCTACTGGAAGCTGGCATGGGCTTAATCAGTAATAATGTACTGCATGATCGAGCTGCCTTTACCGACAGCGAAACACACAAGCGGCATTTTTATCGTGCACGGTATTTTAATCGCCTCAATGATACCGGTGTGCTAGACAGTTAATATACTATCCATAAAACAGAACCTGTTTATATTTGGGTGTACTTAACAGCATAAGGGACTAACATTATATTCGGTTATAACGCCCAAGAAATGATTTTATCGCGTGTTGGTATCCGGGCATACTTTTCAGGAAGCCATTATTATGGCTACCCTGCAACTCATAAAACTCTTTTGGTGTATTTGCAGCAGTAAAAACTTTTTTTCCAAACTGAAAAGGGATAATATCATCATCTGGGCTGTGCATAACAAGAACAGGTACTCTTACCTGCTTAATCCTGACCTCTGTATTAAAATCATAACGTAAATAAATCAATTTATAAACAAGTGGCAATATTCTGCCAGCCATATCTTTTACCGAGCTAAAAGTAGATTCAATAATTAATGCTCCGGGCTGAACCTGGCTTGCAAGTTGCGTTGCCACTGCGCCTCCCATGGAACGGCCAAAGACAATAATATCTTTGTCAGCATAACTACGTTGATTTCTCAGGTACTGCCAGGCTGCCATGGCATCACGGTACAAACCTTGCTCGGTCGTTTCCCCCTTACTTAAACCATAACCACGGTAATCAATAATCAGTACACTCAAACCCAACTTATGAAATATTTTTAATGAACTACCACGATGAGAAATGTTGCCGCCATTACCATGAAAAAATAGCACAACCTGTCTGGCATTATCTGCGGGTAAATACCAGCCATGCAATTGAATGTTATCGGATGTAACCAGCTCAACATTGTCATAAGCCAGACCCCAGTATTTTGGCGTAGCATCGAGTTCTTTATAAGGGTAAAACATCATGCCGGGCTGCAATATGTAAAACCAGGCATTTAGCAGCAACACACCAATAACAACAAGGGAGAGAATATTTGTTAAAGGTTTTTTAATCTGCACCGTTCGACTCCATTAAATAAAATCCATAACCAATATGCATAAAAACCTGCATTAATCACAGGCAGAAAAGTATCTTTTCTCGACAATATACCCGCGACCGTAATTTTTAACGTTAATTCGACTGAGAGGCCAAACGCTGACGAGATTCTTTTGATAGCTCGGGTTCGTTCACTGCCAACATGTTAGACAGGTTTATGATCATTTCCGTCGCAAGTTTCGTAAGGTTGTCTGACATTGCAATACATGGCCCCGACCACACTCCCATAAACTCGACTAAAACAGGGAGTTTACGAGAATTTTCAACAACAGAAGACTGAAAGTTTTTTTGGGACACTTCAAAAATAAACACATCGGGCTTGGGCACAGGGAAAACCTCAGGTGAATGGATAAACCTGAATTATACTAAAGAAAACGGGCAAAAACGATAGACTGAAAATTGACAGGGTTCAGGCGCCGTTTATCTAAAGCAGCAGGTTTAAACAAAATAACCCAAACTTTCTGATAATTGAGGCGTTTGTCCGCCCGAAACCAGTATGTCGACGATATTCTGAGCTGCACTCATATTTTTAGTTATACAAACATTTGGCCTTATGCTTTGTGTGTTACTACCTGGCCTTGTGACCTGGCTACCGAGGCTTGTCTACAGCCAGGCAAACGGGTGTAACCTCTCTTTGAACAATGACAAAGAGAGATTACTTTGTATGCTAAACAAGCCATTTCTTGTAACATACGCATTAGTTATTTAAACAAGATTTAAAATGAATACGCATAACGAACCACAACCATTCGATAAAAATTCGTTGTTAAACGAATTATTTGAACTATTACCCAAAGATTCTGTGCTACACGAAGCTGAAGATCTTCACCCATATGAATGTGATGGCTTATCGGCTTATCGACACATTCCGCTTGTAGTCGTGCTACCCGAAACAGTTGAGCAAGTACAAGCCATTCTTTATCTTTGTTACAAACGTGAAATCCCCGTTGTTGCGCGCGGTGCCGGAACAGGGTTATCCGGTGGTGCATTGCCACTGGATAAGGGTATTTTGCTTGGCCTTGCAAAATTTAACAAGATTATAAAAATTGATCCTGATAACCGCACTGCCTGTGTACAACCGGGTGTTCGTAACCTTGCAATTTCGCAAGCAAGCCAGCAATTTAATTTATATTATGCACCCGACCCTTCTTCACAAATCGCCTGTACCATTGGCGGAAACGTTGCCGAAAATTCTGGCGGCGTTCATTGCCTTAAATACGGGCTAACCGTACATAACATTCAGCAATTAAAAATTATTACCATGGACGGTGAACTCGTCACCATTGGTAGCAGTGGCCTGGATTCACCCGGCTTTGATCTGCTGGCATTAATGACAGGTTCAGAAGGCATGCTTGGGGTTATCGTTGAAGTTACCGTAAAGTTACTGCCGATACCGCAACGCGCACAGGTTATTCTTGCCGCCTTCGATGATATTGAAAAAGCCGGTACTGCTGTTGGTGACATTATTGCAGCTGGTATTATCCCGGCAGGTCTTGAAATGATGGATACACTGGCAATAAAAGCTGCCGAAGATTTTGTTCACGCCGGTTACCCTGTGGATGCTGCTGCCATTTTATTATGTGAGCTTGATGGCACTAACGAAGATGTGTCTGAACATGTTTTAACGGTTCGAAATATTTTATCAAGTAGTGGTGCAACAGAAATACGAACCGCGAAAGATGAAGAAGAACGACTGATTTTCTGGAAAGGACGAAAAGCCGCCTTCCCTGCTGTTGGGCGTATCTCGCCCGACTATTATTGTATGGATGGCACCATACCGCGTAAGCGTTTACCCGAAGTATTAAAAAGCATTACCGATATGTCAGTTGAATATAAGTTACACGTTGCCAATGTTTTTCACGCAGGTGACGGCAACCTGCACCCGCTTATTTTATACGATGCCAACAAGCCCGGTGAACTTGAACGCACCGAAGAGTTTGGCGGTAAAATTCTGGAGCTTTGCGTTAAGGTGGGTGGCACCATTACAGGTGAACACGGTGTGGGTATCGAAAAGATCGATCAAATGTGTGTGCAGTTCCAGGCCCTGGAGTTACAACAGTTTCATGCGGTTAAGGCAGCCTTTGATGAAAAAGGTTTGTTAAACCCCGGCAAAGCCGTACCTACATTGCATCGCTGTGCCGAATTCGGTGCCATGCATGTACACAATGGCGAATTGGCTTTTCCTGAACTTGAGCGTTTTTAAATGAACGATATTGTTAAAACCTTACAGGAAAAGATTGTTGATGCGCACGCCAATAAAACGGCATTGCAGATTACAGGTGGCAACAGCAAAGCCTTTTATGGACGAACACCCAGTGGTAAAAAACTGGATGTGAGCGGCCATACGGGCATCCTTAATTATGAGCCAACCGAGCTGGTTATCACCGCACGTGCCGGCACACCCTTAAGTGAAATCGAAAAAATACTGGCTGAAAATAATCAAATGTTGGCTTTTGAACCGCCCCACTATGGAAAAGCAGCAACACTCGGTGGTACCATTGCGTGTAATTTTTCCGGCCCACGCCGCCCATATGCTGGTGCCGCACGCGATTTTGTGCTTGGCATAAAATTACTCAATGGCCGTGGTGAAATACTCAGCTTCGGCGGCGAAGTCATGAAAAATGTTGCCGGCTATGATGTTTCAAGATTAATGACGGGAGCACTCGGCACAATGGGTGTATTACTCGAAGTCTCATTAAAAGTTTTGCCGTGTAACGAAAAAGAAACAACATTAGTAAAAGAACTGGATGAGCAATCTGCGCTTGATGCCATTGTTCGTTGTTCTGCCA
>CAZEZI010000018.1:0-26316 GCA_964516315.1 uncultured Thioalkalispiraceae bacterium | reverse complement strand
TTAAAGATGTCCCTTGTAGAAGCAGAGCATAAACGCAAAGATGAATAAACAAATATATAAACTTAAAGATAAAGGTATTCACTTTGACTTTATGCAGTCACGAACAAAGATACAAGTTTTTGGTGGTGGCTTCGGTAATGGTAAGACCGCTGCCATGTGTGTCAAATGTCTTAACATAGCAAAAGATTACCCCGGTGCTAATATTTTAATGGCACGTAGCACTTATCCAAAACTGAATGATACTTTGCGTAAAGAGTTTATTAAATGGTGTCCTGATAGTTGGATTAAAAGTTTTCCTCGTTCACAGAACAGTGTTAATACTTGTACATTGACTAATGGAACGACGATAAACTTTCGATATATTCAACAACAAGGTAAAGGTTCTGGTGAAGCTACCACATCGAACTTACTATCAGCTACATATGATGCTATTTTTGTTGACCAGATGGAAGATCCTGAAATTACTTATAAGGATTTCTTAGATTTACTTGGTCGTCTTCGTGGCAATGCACAATACATCGGTGATGATGTAACAATGCCTGATAATGGGCCACGCTACTTTGTCTTCGCTGTTAATCCAACACGTAACTGGGTATACAAGAAGGTTGTTAAACCATTACACGACTTTCTCCAATACGGAAAAGAGAATAAAGATTTACTTTGTCTTAAAGATCCAGCAGGTAACAGTGTTCGTGATAAAGAAGGAAAGTTAATTCCTATTGTTTCTTTGTTTGAAGGCTCTACTTATGAGAATAAAGATAACCTTGGTGCTGATTTCATTCAAACACTTGAGTCTACTTATCAAGGACAAATGAAAGATAGATTCCTTTATGGTAAATGGGCAGCTTATGAGGGCTTGGTGTATCCACAATATGACGATACTATCCACGAGATTGCACATGAAACTGTTATGCATTACTACACTTTGTTATGTTCTCAAGGATACAACCCTACGATTATTGAAGGCTATGATCATGGACTTGTGGTTCCTTCTTGCTATTTGTGGGGCTTTGTCGATAACTTTGGTAATATTATTCTTACGAAAGGTTTTTATGAAGCTGAATACAAGATTGAACAAGCTTTAGAGTATATGTATGAAACACGGACAGCTATGGAAGGTACGCAAGTAGATCATCGTCGGTTTATTTATGCTGATCCTGCAATCTTCCGTCGTGCTACTGGTGATAAAAAGACAGTAGGTAAATCGGTATCAGATATATTCTTTGATGATGGCAAAGGTGTGATGATGACTCGTGGTAACAATGATATAGTTAGTGGCATCGCAAAGGTTGGCAGTTACTTATCAATACAGAAGAACCACATTAATCCTTTTACTGGTGAAGCAGGTGCTCCACACCTTTATCATTCAGACGAACTTAGTTTCTTATCTGCTGAGTTCAATGATTACTACTGGAAGCAAGACTCACAGGGTGAACGTAAGGATGAACCAATAGATAAGAACGATCACGGAATGGATACAGTAAAGTATTTGTTATCTCATCGACCACGTATAGTAGACATCGTACCTCACTATGTTCCTAATGTTCCCGCTTATATGTCATGGCATGAACAAGCCGATACACCAGCAAGGAATAGAAAACGTTATGGCTAAGTTTGATTGTGATGCTTGTGGTGATTGTTGTCGTATGTTCGGTAGTATGCCTAATCACGCCTTTAAAGTTATGTATGATCGTGGTGATGGAACTTGTAAGCACTTGGATGATGAAACAAACAAGTGTAAGATTTATTTAAACAGACCAAAGATTTGCTGCGTTGATAAGGTATATGATGAATTCATTGCTGATAGTAGTTTACCAATAGCAAAAACAACTCGTAAAGAGTTCCATGAGCTGAACCACCAAGCTTGCGAACAAATTAGGAAGAAGGTACATGAACGAAAATAAAGAATTAGAACAAGCATTGAAAGATGGTGACATTGGATCTGGTGGGCCAAAACAACCACCTGAGAAGGTTCCTGCTGTTTATAAGAAGGTGGGACAAAGCAAAATACCAGTGTCAAAAGTTATTGGTAAGGTGTGGCAATCACGTAAGGATCAAGCAATTCAGAAGCGTAAGACTAATGGCTCTGAGGCGGCTTGGGATGAGGCTGTTCGTTACTATAAGAATGATCAAAGCAATCATCGTGATGACACTGATGGTGATACTGCTGGCAATGACTCCGTAGCTCAGCGTATGAATAAGACGCACAGTGAAACGGAAAACGTTGTGTTCAGTAACACTAATGCAATGGTTCCTGCTTTGTATGCAAAAAATCCTCAAGCAGAATTTACTGCTACAAGTGATGATGAAGAAGCTGGTGTTAAAGCAAGACAAATTGAAATGCTTGTCAACACTCTTGCAGCACGTAAGACTGTGCCGGGTTTCAACCTTAAGCCCAAAGCAAAGCGTTCAGTTGTTATGACTACACTGACTAATCAGGGTTGGTTAGAGATTGGTTATACAAAGAAAGAAGAATCAAGTGAAGCTGCTTTTGATAACTTGATAGAGATAACAGGTCGTTTAGAAAAAGCAAAAGACTCAAAAGAAGTTGTTGCTATCGAAGGCGAACTGATAGCACTCGAAGAAAAGATTAATTTGTTACGTTCATCCGGGCCATTTGTTAAAGCACGTAACCCAAAACAAATCATCAAAGATCCTAATGCAGAAGAACCTGATGGTAGTGATGGTAACTTCATGATGGTGTCTGACTATCTTGATACTGCTTATATACAAGCTGTCTATGCTTCATACGATCCTGATGCACAAGATGGTAAAGGTGAATACAAATCTATCTACAAAAGTTCCCATGTTATCCGTTTGAATAATGAACGCTCTGTTGATGATGAAGTAAATAGTTTCACATTAATTGATAACGCTGCAACACACAAAAACTTTGGCTATGATGATGAGGAAAGCTATCGTAAAGCACAGAAGACAAAGGTCTGGTATGTGTGGGATAAAGTTACTCGTCGGGTACTACTGTTTAACGATAAAGATTGGTCGTGGCCTATTTGGGTGTGGGATGATCCCTACAAACTTGACCGTTTTTTCCCGTTCTACATGCTTGAGTTCTATACTGATCCAGAAGGTGAAGAAGGTCGTGGTGAAGTTAGTTACTACCTTGATCAACAAGATGCTATCAATGAAATCAATGATGAAGAACGACGTGCTCGTAAATGGGTTAAGCGTAACATCATGTACAACAGTAATGTCATTAATAAGACTGATGTAGAAAATTACTTATCTGGTGATGATGGCACTGCTGTTGGTATTAATCTTCCACCCGAAACGAAACTAGGTGATTACATCTTTAGCGCACCACCACCTTCATTACAGTATGGACAATTGTTCGATGTTGAGCGTAAGTTCCGGGCTATTGATCGTATCTCATCTACTACTGAGGTATCGCGTGGTGGTGAGTACAAAACAAACACAACTAATCAGGCAATCAACAAGTACGAACAAACAGCTACAGTACGTCTTGATGAGAAAGTTGATGCTATTGAAGACTGGCTTGGCTCTGTTCTCTGGGGTGTTGCTCAGTTATGTTTACAGTTTATGTCAAAAGAAGAAGTAGTTGGTGTCTTAGGTGAAACTTATTCTGATGGTTGGGAGCAACTTGAACCAAGAGAAATTCGCCAAAAGTATTCAGTGAGTGTTGTAGGTGGTTCAACTGCTAAACCTACATCAAGAGCTAAGAAACAAGAAGCTTTAGAAGTTGGGCAGATACTTGGTCAGTTTGCTAGTGCTTCTCCAGCAGCAATATTAGTATCACTAAAGCTTTTCCAGAAATCGTTTGATGAAATTAATATTAAAGACGAAGACTGGGCAATGATTAAAGATACTATGATGCAACAATTGCAGCGTGGTGGTGAGGGGCAAGGTGGTGGTCAACCGGGTGAGAGCGGTGATGGTGGTGCTGGTGGCAGTGACGCTAAGGCAGCACTAGAACAGGTAGCACAGATTGTTGATCAACTCCCGCCACAAGCTAAAGAAGCGTTAGGTAAGGCTTTAGCTCGTGATGTACCAATAGTAGAAGCCTTACCGCGTATTATCGAAATGATTCAATCACAACAAGGGGAACAACAATGAGGTTTAACAAAATTAACTTAGCAGTACGTCAAGCAGTCGGTGACGGTCTTGATCTCGGTGGTGGTATGTCAACAAGCGTAGAAGCTGACATCATTGCTAACCATATTGATCCGTTACTTAGTGACGAAGAAAAAGGTATTACTGATGATGACGCAGCCAAAGCAGCAGCGGCGGAAGCAGAAGCAGCAGCCGGTGATCAATCAAGTGACAACACAACTGGCGAAGCTGGTAAGGATCAATCTGGCGACCAACAGACACAAACCGGCGAACAAACAGGTACTATTGATACCCAAACGCAACAGCAGCAAGACGTAGATACTTCACAGCAGCAACAGCAAGCACCTATTACTGTACGCGGTGATGATAAAGGTAACCTTGTTGATGAAACTGGTAAAGTTATTGCTCGTGCTGGTGCAGAACGTCGTCTGTATGAAAAGGCTGATAAGTTTGAGAAGGCGGCGAGTCAACAGCAGCAGATCATTAATAATATGCAGCAGATACACCAGCGTTCTGCAAATGAGATTCAAGCGTTGCAAGCTAAACTCGACGATGGAACGTTTCTTGCGGGACTGCCCAAGCAGTACAACTTGAGTAACGATGATGTTTCTATGGGTATGAGGCTCATGGCAAACTACAAAAATGATCCAGTAGCCACTTTGAAGTATATCTTGACAGAAGTGCAGGCTATGGGCCATAATTTAGACGGTATAGTGGATAATAATATGAATATGAATGCTATCAGTAGCATGATTAATCAGAAAATTGATCCACTACTTAAGAACCATGAAAACGACACAGCAAGAGTACAAGCTGATGCGGATATACAAAAAGATGTTGATACCTTTTTTGGCCGCCACGGTGATGCCGTTGTTCATGAGCAACCAATTGCAAGACTCCTTGAAGCAGATCCTTCGCTTTCTATGGATGCCGCGTATTACAAACTACAAGCCTATGCAGTACAAAGTGGCTTAGACTGGACGCAACCTCTCGCTCCGCAAATTATCGCAAAGCAACAGAGTGCAACTGTAACGAACCAACAGCAACAGAACAGACAGCAGGATGATGTACCGTTTGGTGTGAAAACTAACACTGACCCAAACACAAATTCTACTCCTGCAATTGCTGATGTTGATACTAGTTACGATGATATTATTCGGCAATCATTAGCAGAATCACGATAACTTTAAGGAGTTAATTATGTCTTTAGAGACAGTTCTACATTCAACGTTAACGCGCTCACGTAAGAAGCTGATTATGGCTTCTATCAAGAGTCATGCGTTAATGGCTTGGGTGTTCGCAAACAACCGCGTCGAATACGAAGATGGTGGTCATGAGATCACTAATCCGTTGACACTCGGACGTAACCCTAACGTCGCCTCGTATGAGTATTACGACAATCTTCCTGTTGCACAAACCAATGAGTTCGATACTGTAACTTATAACTGGTCGCGTGTTGCTGGTACAGTTATTATCGCTGATCAGGAAGAAGACGAAAATAAAGGTGAAGCACAGATCTTTAAATTGATGAAAGCTAAGATGCAAGTCTTGGAAGAGTCGATTAAAGAAAAATTCAGTGACTACCTTTATGGTGCTGGTGCTGGTACAGATCCTAACGGCCTCACCAACCTGATCCCTGACGATCCTACCACTGGAACACTTGGTGGTATCTCTCGGGCAACAGAAAACCAGTGGCGTACTTCGTCTTACGACTTTGACGGTTCCATTGATGAAACAAACATCGAAGAAGCTTTTGATGACATTTTGATGGATGTAACACTGAAAGGTGATCGTCCTGACATCATGTTAGTTGGTCGTAATTTGTACCGTACTTATCGCGCAGCCGTTCGTGACAAAGTTGTTATCAACCTGTCCGAAAGCAACAGCGGTAAAAAGATGATGGATCTGGGCTTCAAAGGTGTTTCTCATCAGGGCTTGCCAATGCTCTATGACGAAGACTGCCCGGTGAACAAAGTCTATTTCATCAACAGTAAATACATGCGTTTACATATCCTTCGCCATGTGAATATGAAAGTTAAAAAGCTTTCTGCTCCTTGGACAATGGACGCAACTGGTCGCCGTGTTGTTTGGCAGGGTCAGTGGTGTCTGTGGAAGGCTTATCGAACTCATGCTGTTTGCATCAACGAATAAGGTGATACTATGCAAGCTGTAATGAATGGCCCAATTGTTCGTCCTCGCTTCCAAGTTGAAAAACTTGTTGGTAAACTTACTCGTACAATTTTCCGTTACAAGAAAAAGAAGATTGGCGATAAGTACACCAATGAACGCGTTGAAGAACGTAAAGAAGTACCTGCTGGTTTCTTAGTCTACACAGCAAAAGGTGATGTATTTCGTGTACCAAGTAAAGCTGAACTTAAGCGTCTTGGTTTCGATCAACCTGCTGCTCTTATTGACATGGACTCAGGCGATACTGTCCAAAACATGCAACCAAACCTGAAACAGTTAGCTATGCGGCACGTAAGTCCCCATGCTGATATTGGTCTTGGTTCAACTACACAGGGGGATGAATAATGGACTCACGTTCTATTCGACCAGATCACCTACCTCGCAGGATTAATCAGTATGTTCCTGCAATGCAGTATGCCGCTGATGTGATTCATGGAGCACCACAGCGTATTTCGTTTGGTACTCCAGCCGTTGCTGCTGTTGGCTTTATTGTTGCTTCGGTAGCACTGGTTTCTGGTGCTGCTTTAACGGCAACTGTTGCTAACGATGATCTGCTTGGTACTGGTTCAGGTGCTAAGTGGGGTCGTAATGTAACAATTACTTCCGGTGGTGCAAACACTCGTGATGCTACTGTTGTTGGTCGAGACTATCTCGGTCAACCTATGGCAGAAACAATTGTGTTTAACGGTGCGGCAACCGTACAAGGTGTAAAGGCTTTTGCTTACATTGATTCTGTAGCAATTGATTCAGAAGCAAACACACCGACAATCTCGGTAGGCTTTGGCGATAAGCTAGGTTTACCTTTCCGTACAATAAAGATTCTTTCAGAAGAAAGTGATGGTGCGACAGTTAGTACACTTGGTACATTGGTAACAGGTATATTGACTGATCCACAAACGCTTACGACTGTAGATCCGAAAGGTACATATGACCCACAGACAACGTTGGATGGTGCAAAAGAAATTACCATTACAACTCTTGTCGATGGTGTCATTAATTCTGCCGGTAACGGTGGTCTACATGGCATTGCTCACGTTGCTTCGTAAGTCGCTTCGTTAATGCATTAAAGCGGCTGCTGTGTTCCCCAGTAGTCGCTTTTCTTTTTTACAGGTGCTATATGGCAACGTTCAATGACTTGATACAAAAAACAATTCGTCGTTTGTCAATGGTAAACGGTGAAGGTGTCCAACTGTATGCCGAAGATTTAATCGGTGACATGCTTCAACATAAATTTAATATTATATTTAATCGCCAGTTCTGGCCTCAATTCAAACATGCAGCAACATACACACTCGATGGCACTCTTGGTGTTGTTACTGCTGACTTAACAGCTATCCTTAAAGATTATGAAGACATTCAATTCATCTTTCGTGAAGGGGCAAAGCAACCACTAATCACAGCACCAGATAGGATGAATACAGATTTACTAACAGGTGATACACCAAAACTTTTTGAAGCTAATAGTAGTGCTGCAAAGGTGTTTAACATCTTACCAAAAGAAGCAACAGGAAATATTTTACTTAAGTGTAGGACAAAGCCTGCTGACTTTAGTACTGCTAGTGAAACTGCAATACCTTTCGACAATGATGTATTAATTCTTGGTGCTTGTTTCGATTACTTAGAAGATGATGGTTCAAATCCTGGAGCAACAGAAAAATTCCGTATCTTGTTTGAAGATCGTTTAAGACAGCTTGAGGGTATGCACAACAATAAACGCATTCCTCTTGATCCAACCAGTGTCGGTAACATCCCTAATACATGGGAAACAGTCTAATGGGACAACCAATCACAAGACGGGCAAAACGAAGAAGTGACGTATTAAAAACGTCAACGATTCGTGATTTTGGTGGTGGTTGGAACGTTATTGATAACGATTTAAACTTGTCTACAAAGTTTGCTAAAGTCTTAGATAACATGTCAAGACTACCTGATGGCTCTATCGGTATTCGATGGGGTACACGCTTGTTTGTCGATTTCAGTCTTGACCTTAACTATGCAGCTTATGCTCTGGGAACTAACCCACTAACAACGACAATAGGTTCTGCTGTAATTACTGTCACTGATGTTGCTCATGGATACCAGACAGGTCATAAAGTTACTCTAGCAGATAGTGCCGCTATTGATGGTATTCCTGCATCCGAAATAAATGTGACACATGTTATTAATGAAGTTGTTGATATAGATAACTATACTGTAGTCGTAACAACAACTGGTACTGCTGGTGTTTCTGGTGGTGGTGGTGCTTCATGCACAGCTCAATCTCATAATGATAATCATAAGCTTACTGGTGATGTTGTTAATGTTGCTTATTTCTCACAATACTTAATTGTGTTTGATACTAATGGAGAAGTTGCGCGTATTAATGCAACAGGTGATATAGAAGTTCTTTGGAATGATAACATGGCTATCAAAGGCTCTGCTCTATCGTCCGCCCCTTCTGCTGCTTGGACAGCAATTACGTTCGTATCCTTTGCCGTATTCAACGGTGAGTTAATCTGCTGCAACGGACTAGACAAACCGATAAAGATTAATTTAACTAATACCGTTAGTACTAACTACGCAGACTTCTTGCAAGATGTTGCTACAGCTACGAATACTAATGTTCCTGTTTGCCGCTATGTGGTTGCAGTAAACAGATACTTACTCATGGCTGGTGATCCACAGAAGACCGATAGAATACATGTAAGTAACACTGATACTAGTGGTACTTGGTTAGGTGATCCTACTCCTAATGATGCAACACAAATCGACTTGGGTAAATGGACTTCCGAAGATGATCAAACGATTAAAGGTCTTGGCCGGTTCCGTAATAAAGTAGTTGCTGGTTTCAACAATGCGACACTGCTTGGAACACTCGGTACTTATGATACAGCAACGATACCTAATCACATACCAGACTTTAGTGATGAAGTAGCTGGTAGTGGTGTAATCAGTCATAGGTCGATGCAGACACTTGGCAATGACTTTTTAATGTGTGATCTCGTAGGTGTACCTTCTTTACAACGAGCACTAGTCACTGACTCACTGCGACCACAACGGTTATCTGAATTAATTGATCCAGAAATTCAAGCTGTCATTGATACACTAACAACAGCAGCATTAGAAAATTATATCTTTTCTGTATACAATAAAAAAGAAGGACAGTATTACTTATTTATACCGAATAACTCTAATCCAGCTTATGCAACAGAAACTATTGGTTTTGTGTTCTCAACAAACAACGCATTAAAAATTAAAGCATGGTCACGGTACAAAGGTTTGAATTTTACTTGTGGATGCCGATCAAGTTTTGGTCGTGTATTTTTTGGTAAAGGAGCAAAAATATATGTACAAGGTAATAAACAAGATCCCGTTTACGCAGACTATGTTGATGACATTGTTCTTGGTGACGCTGATGGTACTGGTACAGCAATCAGCTTTACTTGGGAACTGCCTTGGAGTGATTTTGACCGTCGAATCCACACAAAGACAAATCGGTACATCGCACTTGATACAAAAGGTACTGCTCAATTTACATTACAAACCTTTGTAGATAATTTATATGAAAACAAACAAACAAGCGCACTAACTCCCGCCCTTACTGCTAATTTTGTTGGTGGTGATGCTGTGGGCTTCGGTGGTGGTACACAAAACTACGGTGGTAGTCGTCGAACGGCTGATGAACGCTTATGGCGGTGGCCAGTAAAACATAAGATAATGAAAAATCGTATTTTTGGCAGTACGAAAGAACCACTTAAAATTATTTCAATGACTGTGGCCTATTTTGATGGGAGTATAAGACGATGACCAAAACAGTAAACATTAGTTTATCATTACCGAATTTCGATGTTAGTCCTTGGCACGATGAGGTTAATGATAACTTTCGTGTTCTTGATGCAGTAATACAATCAAACATTGATGGCAGAAGTATTCAAGGTGTCTGGGCAAACGCTACAGCTTACACAGTAGGGCAAGTACTTGTTGACTCTGCTGGTGGTAGTCTTTGGGCTTGTCTTATTGCACACACCACACACTCAACAGATACTTTTGAAGAAGATAGAACAACTAATCCTACATACTGGCAGATAGCTACTATTTGGGAACGTGCTGCTGGTACTTGGGCAACTACAACTGCTTATTCTGTTGGTGACTTTGTTGTTAGTGGTCAACAGTATGCTGTATGTATTAAAGCACACACATCAACAACAGCTTTTGCGACAGACATTGCTAATTGGGAAGTACTTTTAGATGCTACTACTTTGTGGGCAGATATGCAGACTAGTGAAAGTGCTTCTAGTGATAGTGCCGCTGCTGCTTTAATAAGTGAACAATCAGCCACAGCTAGTGCGCTCTTACTCAGTGACTTTGAGCACGTTGGTAACTGGTCGGCTATTGCTTATACAAAACATCAAATGGTTGATGTTACATCTGGGACGTTTCAAGGTTGGTCGTTTATCTGTATGACTGACCACACGGGTACTGTCTTTGATACCAACTACCTTACTGATGGTTACTGGAATGTCATTGCTCAACGCGGTGCTACTGGTGCTGGTGTTGGTGATTTGTTGGCAGTAAATAATTTGAATGATGTATCTAATGCAACCACATCACGGAATAACTTGGGTGCGGCTGCTGCTGGAGCTAACAGTGATATAACATCTATTGCTGGTTTAACTACTGCACTAACAATTGCTCAAGGAGGTACAGGAGCAACAACAGCAGCAGCAGTGAGAACAGCTTTAGCACTTGTTTACGGTACTGACATCGCTGGTCTTTCTACTGCTAATGCTTATTCAAAACAGCAATACACACCAACACAAACGTTGACTGTTGCTTCTGATGCAGTTGCTTGGGATTTAGATAGTAACCAAGTTGCTACTGTGACATTTGCTACAAGTAGTATTGCTGCTAAGACTTTAAGTAATCCAACAAACATGCAAGATGGTGCTACTTATATTCTTCGTATGGTACAACCGGCATCTGGTACTTTAAAACAGATTACCTTTGAAAGTGCTTATGTGTGGGAAGGTGGTACTGCTCCAGAGTTAACACAGACCTTTGATGCAATAGATATTTTCTCTTTCGTAGCTATCGGTGGTGTTATGTTCGGTACAATAATGAGGAACATGGGCTAATGTTTACTATTCCTGTAGCTGGTTTAAGTCCTATTACTGAGGTTGTAACTCACCACAATAGGATTAATCCAACCGACCAAGCTATTTATGGCAGAATACAGACAGTAATTGAGTCAATTGTTAGTGCTGGATTATGGGACAACGTAATTCAATTATGCATAATACATGACACAGCAGCAGATAGTCTTCTTGATATAAAAGGTAATGTTGATGCGTTAAACACTATTGGCTGCACATTTACTGCCGGTCAAGGTTTTACTATTAACGCTACTGATTACATCAATAGTAATTATATTCCATCTAACCATGATAATGTGCTTCATCCAAGTAGCCATAATGCTTTTGTTTGTACTAACAACAGAGTAATACAATTTACTGGTTATCTTTTTGGTATTTACTACAACACATTAAACTCTTGTGATATTAACTCGAATGAGTTTCTTTCTTGCTTCGTTGATTATCAGTCTCCAACAAATAATACAAATGTAGCTATGTCATTAAACTTTAGTACTACTGATGCTAATGTTACTAAAGAATCAGATTTTGTTATGGTAAATAGAACAAGCACGGCCAATAACTCGGTAAGTATTTTGACTGATGTTGATGATGTAACAAGTATTGCAATAGACGCTTCTTGTGATACATTTACATTTGATCAAGAGATTTTATATGGGGCAGCTAATGATCTTAGTACAGTAAGCACAATTACTAGGGGCAGTGCTGCATTATCTGTTTTTGGTATTTGTACTGGCATGTCTGTAACTGATTGCAAAACATTACGTACAATAATACAAACATACTTAACAGCAATGGGGATATAAATGAATATTGAAGATACAGTAATAGTTAAATACACTGGCGAAGTTATTGTTGGGATAATTGCGCTACTGACACTATTACTTCGATTCTTTGGTAAAAGAGTTACTATTGGTACAGATGCAAAAATATTAAAGTGTCAACAGGAATTAGTCAGTACACTACACAAAGAGTTCGATAGTCTTCGTAAAGATTTTCGTTCTGACTTACAGCGTGTACATTCTCGTGTCGATGATGCTAATAAGCGTATTGATACTCATATTGAGAATACTCATGGTTAAAATTTGTAAACTAGAAGAAGCTGATATTTATGATAGTGTCTTGCTGGGTGAGCAAATGCATAAGGAAAGTGATTTTAAAGCTTTAAACTTTTCAAAGGTAAAGATTACAGCAACACTATTGGCAAATTTAAACAATGAACAGCACTGCTATCTTGTGGCTAAAGATGACTCTGGAAAACTTGTTGGAATGTTCTCAGGGTTAACTAGTGAATACTTTTTTGGCCACGACATGTATGTGTGTGATTTAGCTCTATTCGTACAACCAGACAGACGTGGTGCTGTTGTTGGGGCAAAACTAATACAAGCCTTTGAAGATTGGGGGCGTAAGTTAGCAGAAACAATGCCCATCAAAGAATTTTGTCTGGGAACAACTACAGGCGTAAACGCTGAAAGAACTGCGAAGTTTTATGAGCATTTAGGCTACAAACAAGTTGGAACTTTACACAAAAAGCGGCTATAATTTAATGTAGCCTTTCATTTTTACCACCGCACTCTGCGAGTTATTTTAATTAAATATTAAGGAGCATATTATGTGCGGTGGTAGCCCTCAACCTACAGATCCAAGGAAAGAAGCAGAAGCGCAAAACTATCTTGCTAAACAAGAAGCAGCAAGAGCTTTAGCTGCTGAAACTCGCCAACAAGAACGTGAAGCAGCACTTAAACTTGAAAAAGAAAATGCATTCACTAACTCCATGAACACAAGTTACGCTAACGCAAACAACCGAGTTACACAGGGCTTTGCTGGGCGTGGTTTGGATGCTACAAACTATCAAGGTGACATTACAAATTACCTTGATCGCATTAAAGCAGGTATCCCTAATCTCGACGAGAACGTTGGTACTTACTACTCCGATAACTTAACTGATTTAATCACAGGCGAAATCACTGGACGCAAACGTGGAGCACTTGGGCGTGAGTTTGATGCCTTTGCACCTGTTGGCTTTGCTGATGACCGCGTTGCACGAACTGCTGATGATTCTATCTTAGCTTCGATACTTGGTGAACAGTATGATCCTGCTGCACAAGAAATGATGAATGCATTCACTCGTGGCAACTTAAATGAAGTTGGTTATGACAATGCAATGAGCCGTTTAGGTACACAAAAAACTGCTGCTGATGCACAGCTAACTGACATCGGTAACTTAATCCTTGGTGAAGATCGTACATCGTTAACTAACTACGCAAACACTGGCCGGGAACGTGCTAATCGCTTTGAACTTGGTCAAACATTCGATACTGGTCGATACAGCACTGGTCTTGATGATCTTGGTACAGAACTTGGTGGAACACGAGAAGGCCGTATCAGGGGCCGTTTAGGTGAGACACCACTGTTCTCTACTAGCGGCTTAATTGCTAAGGCTGGACAGACACAGGGAGCCGCTGGACAGACTCTTGGCCTAGCCGAAGCACTGGCAAAGAGAAAAGACTCAGCAACCAGTGAACGGGGTCTAGGTTCCACAGGAGCATTCTAATGGCTGCACCAGTAATTGCTGCGGGTATCGTTGCTGCATCTTCATTGTATGCAGCTAACGGACAGAACAAGCAAAACCAAGGGCTGAACGCCGTTAACTTAGCGGAACAACGACGCTCGAATATGATTCGTGAGGCATTAGCACGTCGAAATGAAACACGACAAAATGCTCCTGTGTATGATGAACGTGGTAATGTTGTTCGGTACGTTGAGGGTGTTGGTTGGGTAACTGAAAATACCCAAATGACTGATCAACTCATCAGTGCTAGTGACTCTGCTGAACTTAATCGCTTAACAGTTGACGAACAGTACCGGCAACAAGGTGCTGCTGCTAATGTTAAGCGTAGAAGTGCTGAGGGCGAAGTTGCTGACCAGACTCTTGAGAAGATTAAACAAGAGCCACAGTATAACGCTGAACAACTTGGTTCATTAATCCTTGGTACACAAACAGAAGGAATTAATCGTGGCTTCGATGCGTCAGAATCTAATGCACTACGCCAAGCACTGCGCTCCGGTAATCCAAATGCAGGCCGTATTGTCTCTGACGTTGGTGATGCTCGTGGTCGTGCTTTGGCTGCTGCTTTAACTAATTCTAAATTGCAAGGGATTACTCAGGCTGCAAACTTAAATGCTAATGATCAAAGCAATCAGCTTAGTCTATATAACACATTAGCAACACGCGCTAGTAACACTGGTGATCAATCCTTCCGACCAACAACGGCTGGTGCATCATTAAATAATGCACTAACTAATGCGCGTTATGGCTCACAGAATGCAACCAACACAAGTATCAATGCTACTAATCCAGTACTGAATACTATGGGTGCAAAGAAGAGTGAGATACCACAAGCAATGAGTAGTATTTTCTCTGCTTACTTAGGTAATGAACAACGCAAGGAAGATAAAGCTTACTCAGAAAGTGTACTGAATAAGATCCTTACTAATCGTCAAGTAGGTAATCAGGCTACACAAACTGGTGGTGGTTCTAATGACAAGTACAGTTTGTTTTACGGAGAATAATCATGGCTGGTGAACTAGCAAAAATTTTAGCAATAAATCCTTATGAAGCACCTGATCCTTCTCCTTATACAGAGTCGAATAGTGAAACAGCATTAGCAGTTAAAGCGGTTGATAACCCTTATGCGTTTGGACACTTAGTAGGTGCTCAAATGCGTAACAAGGGGCGACAAAGTGTTTATCGTGCTGATCTAAGTAAGTCAAATTATCTTGGTGCTGAAAATAAAAAATCTTCTGCTGAAATGATGCTTAAAGCTGGTATGTTGAATAAGATAATTGAACAGCCGGGTGGTATGATTGCTTTAAAAGAAATCTTTCCAAACTTAAAGCCTTTGTTAGCTGAACAAGCACGCTTAAACGTATCAACACAGAAAACAAAGAATATGCAAGCAGTTGCTACTTCCCAAGCTAGTGGTGCAGAAAGCGGTAATAACATAACAATCACACCAGCAATACAAGAAGGTGCAGGTATCCAAGAGATTACAAAAGGAGTTTCTAAAACACAACAGGATCAAGCAAATGTTGAAGCAGAAGCTGCGGCTAAAAATTCTCCTGTTGTTCAATCTTTTAGTGCTAATACTGGAGTAACAACTACACCAGCACTACCCGGTACACCTTTACGTAAAGCTGTTGATGCAGAAGCACTACGAAACTCACAACTGGTACTTAATCCTACTGGCGGTGGCGCAACTACTGATGTTAATAACAACCCAACAACACCACAACAGCAGACCTTAGTAACAATAACAGCTACGATTAATAATATGGGTGGTACTAATATACAAACACAATTTCAGAATGATGGGTCTATGTTAGTTTCTTATCTCTATCAAGGTAAGCAATATCAAAAAATAATTAATGCTGACGGTACGCGTGATTAATCGTGGTTACTGAATACAAACCACCAACAGCAGCAGTTACTCAGGATAGAACAAAGTTTGCAAAAGAAAATCCAGTAACAGCTAGAGCACTACAAGTACCTACTGGTGCTCTAGCTGCAATGCTGCCTTCACCACTCACAATCGAAGATCGTCCTAACGCTGGAACACTTGAAAAAGTATCTAATCGAATTGAAACATGGCGACCAAACTTTATTAATAATCTAGTCGGGGCTGTTGGTGCTGGAACAAGTATCTTTACAGGAAAGAAACCAGCTTGGGAAGGTAATGCAGCTAAACTAGGTGATGCTGGTGAACTACGTGCAAATGATATAACAGGTGTACTGCCTCCTAAAGATGTTATTGATATGGGACTACGCATTACTGGTGAATCAATTCCCGGTGCTGTGTCTGTCGCTCTTAATGCTGTAACAAAAATCGGTAAGGTTCTTGGTACTGCTGGCACTATTGCAATCCCTACAGCACTTGTCGATAACGTCATGGAATATTTAGATGTGCCAAATGACTTGTACCAATCAACTTATGATTTAATTGGTTGGGAATTTCCTATTGACAAATACGCAGAAGACACGTACGAAGCAGTTACTACACAAGATTTATCCAAACTACCAAAAGAAACAAAAGATGAGGCTGTTGTTACTATTGATGAAATTGAGGAAACAGGTGTAGCTGGTGTGGATTATACAAGAGACACTGTTTTAGATGATCCAACCGATCCAATAGAAGCATACGAAAAACAACAAGCACTTGATCCTATTGCTGAGTATGAACAACGAATAGAAGCTGATCCCATTGCTGCCTTTGAATTATCACAAGATCCTATTGCTGCTTTTGAAGCTAAACAAAATGAAGTAATCACTCTGGAAGATGAAAGTGATGCTTGGAAATATGCTACTGCTGGTTTGTTTGTTGCAAGTCTTTTTGCTGGAGCTGCTGCACGTCGCAAAATCCTTAAACAAGTGGGACAGCTTACTGAACCAGATACTTTTTTACACGGACAAAAGAAAGTACCATCAATTATTTCAACAAGAGCAAAAACAGAAACAGCCCTTGTTAATAAACACGCAACGCTGTATGAGCCTATTGCAAAAGCCTTCGGTAAGGATAGTGATGAGTATTTAGATTTTGAATCTTTGGTAAATACTACAGCAGACTTTCAACCAATGACTGCACGTATCTATGACTTCAACGTTACTGGACAATACCCTCACTCAACAATAAAAGGTCAGCGTCTTGATGTCATTATGCAGGTACGCTCTAAAATCTCTCCTGAACAAGATAAATTAGTTAATGAGATCTTAGGCGCACGCAACGCACTAGATGACATGAAAATTAATAATAAAACTGTGTGGACAAATGCAATTGATCCAACTAAAACAAGAACAAGAGAAGCACTCGAGCTTGTTGGTAATCAGCCTATAAACGATAAAGCAGTTCAATGGCTTGTTGATGCTACAAGTAAATTCTATAGTAAGACACCAGATTATCTTTATGAGAATGGAATAATTCCGTTAAGCATGAAAGAGTTTATGCAGACAAACCGTAAAAACTTTGTACATACTGGAATCAATTTTGATGAATCAACACCAATGACTAATGTTTTTAAACAGACAGAAGCTGACTTGGGTAGTGGTGGTATGTTTGAAGGATTAGCAAAACGTTCAGTAGAAAATGGCGTAGCACCGGGTGAAGGATACAAACCTTTAGACCTTCTTGAAGTATATTCACAACAATTAATTCGTTATACAGAAAACAATCGTATGCGTAAAGAGTTTCTTGAGTTAGCACTACAATCAGGTGATTATAAAAACGCAATCAAAGTAGTAAAGAAGCCTTCAAAGAGTAATCCAAACATTGTTACTTACCTAAAGAATGGTAAAGCAATACATGTGCAAGTAGATGATGTTGACCTACGCTTAGCACTCAAGTTCACACCAGATAAAGTTGATAAATTTCTTTCTGGTATGACAAGTGTCGCTAATGCTTTTACTACTGGCATCATAAATGTATTTGCACCTGTAGCAGCTACCCTCGAAGTGACAGCAGCAATACCACTACGGCCAGTTGGTACTAAACTTGGTAAGGGATTTTTAGTGTCACCAATAACAGGCACAGTGCGTTCTGTTTCTTCTGACGCAGCAAGAAGTATTTCCCGAAACTTAGAAGCATCATTAGTTAATGACGGTTATTTTGTTAAAACTTTTGGAGCAGAGAATACAGCAAAGTTAGCTCGGATAATGACTCGTGCTTATGAAAATAGTTTGCAACGTATGGTCGATAGGAATGGTAGTGGTTACGCTGCATATACCACATCAGTCTTAGATAGCCAACAGGGAACACAGATGCAGCGGTTAGCTCCATCACTTGTTAAGCGTATGACAACGAATGGTTGGTCACGGGCAAAGGCTTTACCCATATTACGTCAGTATGTATTGATTAATAAAGCCATGTATGGCTCAGTACGTCACCAATATTTTGGTAAGAACCGTATTAAGAAAAATAAGAACATGACACAAGCTGAAATTGACCAACATAACCAGCGTATAGCTAGTAAAACAAATAACTTAACTGGTAACTTTGCTAACAGTGGTCGTGCTGGAACACTATCAGAAGCGGGTACTATGGTAGAAAAGGCTGGTGCTCTTGTTGGAAAAACTAACAAGTATGGAACAACGACAGTACAGTACTTAAACATTTTTGAACAAGTAATGGCACAAACAGCAAGAGCTTTATCAACAAAAGAAGGACGACGAATCTTTTTTACTGGTATGGCTACTGTGTCTATAGGTAGTGTCGGTATTATGGCTGCACAACTTACTAATAAAGAGAATAGAGCTGAGTTCTTAAGTCGTACTGCTGGACAAAGAGCCACTTCAATTGTTATCTATGGTAAGCCGGGTGAAGTTATTCTTGAGTTGCCCATTGACCATCAGGCAAGACCTTTTTACTCGCCTTTTATGGAAAGTTTCTTAACTGTTTTTGGTTATAAAAATGATACTGCTGAGTTTTTGGGTGATAGTATTGCAGAAGGCGATTTTAGTGCTGTTTATAATTTAATATCAGAAAACTTAAATGGTTGGTCAGAAGAAAACTCTCGTGATGTTTATGATGGCTTAAACAGGTCAATGCAAACTTACTTACCCGACTTAGTGCCTGTCCCTGTCAACATGTTTGCGGGTGCTGTTACTGGTGAAAATCTTAGTGCTGGCTTTGGTCGTTTTGGAGCAGAGAAACAACCAAAAGATAAAAGTGATATTGGGCAATTAACTCGGGCTGATACAAACGCAATACAACAACGGATCACAGCCATTTTAAATAGCCAACTTGGTGCAACCATGAAAGCAGTACAAACTGGTGCAGAAGCGTGGGTAAATGAGCGTGGAAATGGTGCTGACCTGCTCCAGTCTATGCAGACAGCGGCGAGCGTGGCTGGATACATACAATCAGAGCGTGTCCCGTTTAAGTCGTCGCTATGGGGAGCTGAAACGTTTGAAAAAAGGATGTCATTACAGGACGCAGCAGGTTCCCTTGTATATGATAAGGGCTTAGCCATTAGTGATATGCGTAAACGGTACACAATGCAGGTACGTTCTGAGGGACAAAGTTCTGTTTCTGGACGATCACCAACGATAAACTTTACAGTAACAGAAAGTTTACGTGGTACACCTGCGGGAGAAATTATTAGTAGGACAGCACAATTAGATGGATCACTGCGCTTTCTTAGAAGTGACATTAAAAACATAAAGATGCAAATACAGTCTGATAAAAATAATCCAACATACTTACGAAACTTTACTTTGTTGCGTGAAAGGGAGAATGACGCTATCGAAGAAATTCGTTTAATTAATAAGATTATGTTACAGAAAATACAACTTGTCGAAGATGGGATTACTAACTCAATGGGTAAGCCGTTTCAGTTTGATGACTTTGAAGTAGATGATTGGAAATAGGGGAGTAGAGCACTCCCCGTTAAACTATTCCCCACCGATAACATCTTACAGACGATTAATCAATGAGTATAAACGGTGTTGATTATTATTATTAGTACCGATTAAATGCTCAAAACGATTAAGAAGAGAATCACCAATAGTATCTGCCCGTTCCTTATCACACTCGACAGGAGCATTGTTGATCCTTTCAAGGCTTTCAATAACCTGTTCAAGAGTGTTCAGATGATTATTCTCTTCAACAATATCATTACTGAATTGTCCAAGTAAATTGTTAAGAGTGCATACAGGTTTTGGTGCTGTCTGCGCGGTTGGTTGAGTACCTATATTATTTGTTGAGTTCATTGTTTAATACCTCTAACATTTCTTTTTCTTTAATTAATTTAGTCGCTCTCCAGACAGTAGGTTTTCTACCCCTACCACCAACATTCTCTTGGAATTTTTGTACCATGTTAACTTCATGCATAACACGCAGTAACACAGTAAACTGTTCTTTGTCGAGTGACCGTCTGACGTATTGATATAAGTCTGTTTGACGAATACCAACAACACCTACTTCGATTAATTTTTCACGAAGCTTTTCAATACCTACTATAAGTTTATCTTCGGTAGTAACACCTCCTTCAAATATACGATAACCGTTTGTTTTAACTTCACGAACAATCTTAATAGCATGGGCAATATCGTGTGCATTAATTTCCCATCTGTCCTCATTGATACTAAGTAGTGCTGCAATAGTCAGTACATGATCGTCTTCACGGCTTTCAAAAGAGCTACGAAAAGGGTCACTACTCATTGGTTTCTGTTCGTACCAATTGACAAACTTAGTCAATGCATTATCTGTTAGCTTTATCTCAGGAAACTTTTTTGATAGTGCTTGTGTGTGTGCTAGGTGTAGATTGATAAGATTATTTTGCTCACTTATATCAATAGAACCAACAGGCCATGCCACACGTTTCTTTCTTTTCTCTGAGACAACAAACAACATACGAGAAGTAAGTCCTCCAGCAATTACATCTGGATTTATAGAACGAAGTAACCATGAAGGTGTTGATGCACTAAAGAATGTAGGATACACATCCCAAATATTTACATCACCACGAACTAATGTACCGGGTGAATCTCTAACTTTTGGGCAATCATATAAATCAACAAGTAGCCCCGGTATTGAAGCTACATAACTTTGTTTACCCATAAACCGAACAAGCTCACTAATAGAAAATGTCATGTGTGCTTTACCATACTCAGCAGTATTTTTATGCATCATTAACTCAAGGCTTTCTGGTGAAGCTTTTTCAGATATAATTTCTATATGCTCACCAGAATTTTTTAAATAATCACGCAGGATTGTGGTAGCAATACGTATTGCAGTAGACTTACGCGTTACCCCTGATTCAGCAACAAGCAGAACAAAGAGGTTTAAGTGTACTGGTATGTTGGGTCGAGCAACTACGCAATTACGTCCAACAACCGTACTCAGTAACCACAACGCAGCCCAAAAATCATAAGCGTATGCAGTCTCATACTCACTCATCAAGAACATAAAGTCCCCAATGAGTGTTCCACGTTTTGCTATTGATTTATAGCTGACTGCGCTCATCCGTCTAATTTCCGAGGAGTAAACCCACGCAACAAACCACCACGCCCACCCGTTGCTGCTTTTTTATGTTGCTTATTTACAGCATCAAACTCACCAAACTGGAATGATATAACATCCTTACTACGTACACAGTGAGTAAATAAATCATCTTGTAAACGTAGTACGGCAAGACCGCCTTCCTCTTTGGGGGCAAAGATATGAGACATAACAGTTTTAAGTCCGTGCCCACTAAACACCATAGTAATTGTTGCGATACTAGTATGAATCATAGCAACATATTCTTTATCATCATCTATCTCTGACATAATATTGTATCCTTTAGTGTTGACCAGCGATGTTTACCTTCACCATCTGCATGGCTAAATTTAAAGTCTGCTGGAATAATCATGGGTCGATCATTAATCATAATCGGTTGTTCAGCATACTTTTTCATTACATATGCTGCTTGCTCAGCTTGTCGTATAGGAACAAGGGCTATCAATGCATCATGAATGTTAAGAATCATACGGGCTTTTCTAGGCCACTTTGGATCATCTTCACTTTGATAAATAACACGGCATACATGGTCGCCAATAAGTGACTGAGGTTTGAAAGCTACAATTGATTCCATTGCTTCATCAGTAAGGCGTTCAAGAAAAATTAAACGTCTACCCATAGGTGAGATAAGCATCCGAGTAGTTTTAACTTCTGCTTCAAGACTAGCCCACCACACACGTAATTCTGGTGTAATCATGTGATACTTATTAAAGGCATCGAAAGCTTTTATGGGAGACAAACCTGTAGTGCTTGCGAGTCTATCTGCTTGCATACGATAATTAAGCCCATGCCTACAACGTTTAGCAATATAACGTATAGTGACAGAATCATCAGCAAGTCTATCTTTGTCTGGTACGTCTTCATAAGGTATATCGAACATATCAGCGGCAAGAGATTTATGACAATCAAAAGTTCCGGGATGTAATCGAGCATATTCAAAATCCTCTATCCATTTTTCAATGTTAGCCATCCAACCCACAGCTCTGGCTTCTGCTTGTGCTAAATCGAAATACACAAACACATAGTCTTCGTCTGCTATAAACATTGGATAGGCGCGTTGTGGTTGGTTTTGTAGATTCATACCACTGCCCCAAAGAGTCTTGGCACTACTCAACCGTCCGGGTGCTGACTGCGTACCAAACTGTTTATACTCACAGCGGATACGTTTATCCTCATCAACAACCATTTCAGCATAGGTACTTAAGAACTTTTTCTCTTTGGCATAGCCATTCACACAGGTAATTACTTTCCGAGCTAAGGCGTTAGTTCTGGGGTGCTTGAGCAGTCGATCTCTGTTTTCTGCGTTTGTCGAATTACCTCTGCCGATGAGTTTGAGGCGTTTAAAAAACAGTTCGCGCAACTGCTGCCACGAACCGGGATTAGGACTATAATCAAAATCGCCAGTAGCGTTATGCACAGCGTTATGAAAGTCAACAGATAGTTGTGCAACATCTTCCCGTAACTGTTCGGCAATAGTACCCTTAAGTTCAGCATCACATAGTATTCCTAGCACCTGCATTCTAACTAAGTGCGGTTGTAGTCTCATAACATGATTAAAGAAAAAGTCGTGTTGCTTTTGTTGTTTCAACTCTAAAGCAAGTCTATCTTCAATCGCCCAAGTAAGTACTGCATCTTTTACGTTGTATCTCCAGAATTGATCAATGTTTCCTCCTTCTCGCCAATTCTTTCCTTCATCTTTATAGTAAGGGTGGTCAGTATATTGGGTCGTAAGAAAACCGAGTGAATGGGGTAGCTGCGAGTAAAGAGTGTGGTGCGCCAGTAAAGTATCGAACCAATTTTTATGAATATGCATTCTGTCTTTGTACCATAGCCAACCGGAATCAAAGCTCCCATTTTGAGCAACGAATTTGTTTTCTGTGTCCAAGAATAATTTTTGAGCAGCCCTACGGATATTGACTTCTTCTTTGTTAGTGAAAACGTTCTCATCCATCGTTCTGAAATTAATACAATAGCCTTCGTATCCGTTAACAGCATAACCGATACAAGCGGTTTCATTGGATATGACTTCAATATCGTATGATATAGGAGTGCCATTACGGCCTTTGTTATGGATGTACCGAAGCCAGTCAAGAGCCGTTTTATAGTTCGGATTAATGTGTGTGATAATGTCATAGCGTTTATACTTCCCGGTCATTAGTCGATTAAGTTTCCCTTTCACATCAAACTTAAATGTGATTTCTTTCTTCGGTTGCTTCATAACAGTGATAGGGCTATATGCTGCTATAAGGTGAATAGGTCGTGGATCATCATCTTCAAACTGTAATGTCTGTTCAAAGATACTACCCCGCCAGTTATCAATGCCTGTATGACCAGTTAAAGCGCGTAAAGGAAAACCGCCAAGCAGTAAGATGTATTTTACATTAGGTAGTTGTCGCAGTTCCCACTTAAGAATTTCTTCCCACTGCACAAGTTCTGCTGCATTGATGTTAGGCTTGCCTTTTGTATAAGTTATAAAGCGTTTGATGACACTTGTAGTATATACATGTTGGCGGGTTAGCTTTGCATCACGTAAGGCAGTCCACAGTACCTGACCAGCACCACCCGTAAACGGTATCTTCATTTCTGCATCACGCACAGATGGGGAGTCACCGATAATAACTATTTCAGCCAATCTCGGCCCATCCATAAGGCAATCAGTTTTAAGGCCAGCACTAGCGGCACGATGTATAACTTCTTGTTTAATCTCCTTCATCGTCTTCATAATGACTACTTTCTCTTATTTTGTTTATTGATTAACGGCTCAACATTATTCACCGAAAAAGACATTGAGGGCTGGTCAGTAATAAAGTGTACTAATTTACGCGCACGAGTAATTGCGGTATAAAAATTACTACGGCACTGCATAAAGCGTGTTGCCTTATTGAGTATATAAATAACATTTTCATACTCAGACCCCTGCGTTTTGTGTGTAGTCAATGCATAAGCTAGTTCCAAGTCTTTACGTGGATCTATCTCGACAACCTTCTTATACTTATTCTGTACTAGAATAAATGGTGGATAGAGTACCTCACGATCACCAAAGTCAACTACGATTTCACCATGAGCCTCATTGATCTCGATGATAACACCTGTTTCACCATTGAAGACTTCCAACTCATAGTTGTTCTTTGTATTAATAACCTTATCACCAACATGAACACGTAGACCTTGATCTTTAGCATATGAATGACGTTCTAAGGGCATCCAACCTATCTTCTCACTTCTGAAAATAGTTTGGAGTAGCGCATTCACCTTGACAGCCCCTACCCAACGAACATTTGTAGGAACGATTACTTGGTTGGTAAGTGCTGACATATCAATGCCTTCATCTAACATCTCAAAAATTAAAGCACGTAAATAATCTATAGGCTGTGCTGTAATTTTAATACAGAAATCATCGAAACGAGAAGGACAACGGCCAGCAATGATTCTTTGTCCATTCTCAGCAATACCACTGCCAGCACCTTGTCGATAATTCTTAGTCAACTTAATGCCATGAAAGCGTTTTAATATATCTTCAAACGGCGTATCTTTTTGTGACAAGAGATAGTTTGCTTCAATAGGTTGTAACTGTTGCTTATCACCAAACATACGAATACAACCGCCAGCAGGTAATGCTTCGATTAAGTTACGATGTAATTCATGATTGACCATTGCATACTCATCAGCCAAAACAATATCGTACTCAAGTTTGTTGTTTCGATTCTTAGCAGGCAGACCGGGTTCGAGTGCCTTACCGGTTTTTGAATCTATATCACCGGGATGAGGGTATTGTAAAAGTCGGTGCATTGTTATGGCTTCAACACCTGTAGCTTCTTGCATACGCTTAGCAGCTTTGCCAGTAGGAGCGCACATAACGACAGAGTAGCCGTGTGCTTTTAACATTTTATATACAGCTTGTTGGAGTGTTGTTTTACCAGAACCCGCTTGCCCTGATACAGCAACTAGTCGCTTAGTTACATCACAACAAGTATCAATAGCAAGCTGTTGTTCTTCGTCAGGTACAAACTCAGTCGTTGAGAATGTCTCGGTTGCTTGTGTCATAGTCTTCACCTATTTTTTTCTTTATCGCTAATGCAGCATGAATAGCACACCAACGAACAAAGCTACTGATACCTAAATCACCGGCAACTTCTTCCAGTAACTTTCGTTCGTCCGTTGTAATGCGTGTCTTAATATTTGAGCCGAGTTGGTTAGTGCTATGGACTCCCCTTGCTCTGGGTATCGGTGACGGGAGTGGTATCATTAGAGATAAGGCTTCGATGCCCTTCTTCTTTCTGATTAAAGGTGGGATTAAGTCTGTTTTTTGTTTCTTGGTCATTAACTTTTACCTGTGTTGCAGCAACGCGAGCCAAGAACTCTTTTTCCTTTGTATCAACACGATTAAGAGTTTCAGCATAGCCCGCCATGTCAACTCGGTTATCACGCTTAGGAGCATTACACTCACGAGATATTTTAACGCCAATCATACACAATGCGACTTGTCGTGCTGATATTGGACAACCAAGGACAGCAGACCATATCATTGCTGTTCGTTTAAAGTCGTCGTATGGATGACCATAATCTACATTACGTTCACCATAGACAAGGTTTTGTGCTTCTTCTAATACTGAATTTTCTCGTTCGCTCATTGTATTGTTCCCAGCTAAGTAAAAGAAGGCGTAACTAATGCTACGCCTTCCAAGTTACACAGTAATTAATCCAGATCTTTCTTGGTATACTGTGCGTCATCATGCTCATCCAGTGTGCTTAGAGCCTTGTCTGCACGACGTGTAATACAAAGAATAGAAAACTTACCGTTTTCATCAGTTGTATACACAATGTAGACAGGTTTCGGGCCAGATGCGCGACGCTTTTTC